>NZ_JBEYTJ010000066.1:0-39017 GCF_040642995.1 Nonomuraea sp. NPDC047529
CCTTGTTGCCGCCAGACGCTAAGCGCTTGTTGACGGCGCGAAAATACGTATGTTCATCGGTAGGCATACCGACATTTCCGTTACCGCTGGTCACACCCATCTACGTGCGGGTAATACGTCCGAAGCCCGACAATCGGGCACGCGTAGCGCGGAATTCCGGGCCCGTCGGAGCTGCGATCGCCCGGCGCCGGCGAGGGGCGTGTCGCCGGAGTCAGAGGGGGGCGCCGGCCCAGCGGCGGCAGATCGTCAGCGTCTGCTGCTCGGTGGGCCTCTCCACCAGCGGCCTGCTCCCCGGCCAGGCCCGCAGCCCGTCCAGCGCGACCTGCAGATAGCGGCGGTACAGCCCCGGATGGACCTGGACGGAATGTTGCGCCAGGTCCGTCACCAGCCACAGGATCATCATCACGTCGTCGCCCACGACGCCGTCACGCAGGTCTCCCTCGGCCCGCGCCCGGTCGAGCAGCTGCGTCATCACCTCCGCGACGCGCTCGGCCGCGGACCTGCCCAGGTGCCATCCGCCGCCGCCCAGCGCGACGTCCCGCAGCCCGAGGTTGTCCACCAGGAGCTCGGTGATGCGTTGCAGGAGGAGTTCGAGGCCGTCCCAGGCCCGCTCGGCCTCGCCCGCCCGCTGCGCGACCTCGGCCAGCTCGCTCAGCGGCTCCTCAAGCGCCGCGTGCATGAGCTCCTCCTTGTCGGCGAAGCGCCTGTACACGGTGCCGACGCCGACGCCGGCATGGTGGGCGACCTCGTTGAAGCCGACGGCGAGGCCGCGCTCGGCGAAGAGTTCCTGGGCGGCGCGCACGATGCGATCGCGGTTGCGCTCGGCGTCCCGGCGCAGGGCTCCACGACGTGCCGGCTCGTGCTCGGCAAGCGGTCGCGAGGTCACGGCCTCAGCGTACCTCTAAGCGGATAGGTGGGATCAACATCACAGCCCGCACGCCACGGTGAACTGGATGATTGCTATCCACTTCTCAATAGACTGCCAAATCGGATATATCCCATCCGCTTACTCGACTGCCCCGCCCCAGAACCAGAAAGCGAGTCCACGATGGCCGAACTGCTCTACCGGCTGGGCCGGTTCACCGCCCGGCGGGCCTGGTGGGTGATCACCGCGTGGCTCGTCGTGCTCGGCCTGGCCGTCGGAGCCTTCCTGGCCTTCGGCGGGGCCATGAGCTCGACGATGACCATCCCCGGCACGCCCACCGCGCAGGTCACCGACCGGCTCAAGACCGAGCTGCCCGTGGCCAGCGGCGGCACCGGGCAGGTCGTCATCCGGTCCGAGGCCGGCGGGCGGTTCACGGACGACCAGCGCGCGGACGTCAGCGCCGCGCTGCGCAAGGTCGCCGCCCTCGACGGCGTCGACCAGGTCGCCGACCCGTTCACCTCCGCCGGCATGCGCGCCGAGCAGGCCAAGAAGATCACGGACGGCCTGGCCCAGGTCGAGGGCGGTCGCGCCCAGCTCGCCAAGGGCCGGAAACAGCTCGACCAGGCCCGTTCGCAGACCGAGGCGGCCATCGAGCAGGCCGGCTCCGACCCGCGGCTCAAGGCGACCCTCGCCCAGCTCGACCAGCAGCAGGCCGAGCTCGACAAGCAGAGCGCCACGCTGAAGACGTCCGAGCAGCAGCTGCTCGTCGGACGCAGCCTGCTGACCATGGCGGCGGACATCCGCACGGTCTCCTCGGACGGCTCCACCGCCACCGCGACCGTCGTCTTCGACCTGCCGCAGCAGGAGGTCACCCCGGAGACCAAGAAGGCCGTCATCGAGACCGTCGACGACGCCCTCCCCGGCGGCGTCACCGCCGACTACTCCGCCGAGATCACGCAGGGCGAGGTGCAGCTGGGCGGCGTCGGCGAGGCGGTCGGCCTGGTCGTCGCGGCGCTCGTGCTCATCGTCATGACCGGCACCCTCGTGGCCGCCGGGCTGCCGATCCTCAACGCGCTGCTCGGCGTGGGCGTGGCCGTCGCCGGGGCCATGGCCCTGTCCGGCACCATCGAGATGACGTCGGTGACGCCCATCCTGGGCGCCATGCTCGGCCTGGCCGTCGGCATCGACTACTCGCTGTTCATCCTGCACCGCCACCGCCGCCAGCTGAGGACGGGCATGGCCGTCGAGGAGTCCATCGGGCTGGCCAACGGCACCAGCGGCAACGCCGTGGTCTTCGCGGGCAGCACCGTGCTCATCGCGCTGCTGGCACTCAACGTCACCGGCATCCCGTTCCTGGCGCTGATGGGGACCGTCGGCGCCGTCGCCATCGCCGTCGCGGTGCTCCTCACCGTGACCATAACCCCGGCACTGCTCCGCCTGCTCGGGCACCGGCTGCTGCCCAGGCGCGACAGGAACGCCGCCACCGGGCACGCCGCGACCCCGGCCGCGCCCAAGCACGTGCCGCCCACGACCATCGGACGTGCCGTCCTGCGCATCGTGATCGGGGTCGGCGCGCTGGCCGTCATCGCGCTGCCCGCCGCCTCCATGCGTCTCGGCCTGCCGACCGGCGCCTCCGAGGCCGCCGACTCCACGCAGTACCGCGCCTACACCGCCATCACCGAGAAGTTCGGCGCCGGCGCCAACGGGCCGCTGGTCGTCGTCGCCGACCTGCGGCGCGGCGTGACCGGGGACGACCTCGCGCCGGCGCAGGCCGACCTCGGCAAGCAGCTCATGGACGTCCGGGGCGTGACCGCGGTCGCCCCCATCGGCGCCAACGAGAAGGGGACCGTGCTGGTCTTCCAGGTCGTCCCGACCGGCGGGCCGACCTCGGAGTCCACCGAGGACCTCGTCCACGACCTGCGTGGCCGCACCCTCGACCTCGGGTCCGGCAGCGTCGCCCTGTCCGTCGCGGGCAGCGCCAGCGCCAACATCGACATCTCCGGGAAGCTCGCCGACGCCCTGCCGACCTACCTCGCGGTCGTGGTGGGCCTGTCGCTGCTCATCCTGATCGTCGTGTTCCGCTCCCTGCTGGTGCCGCTGATCGCCACCGGCGGCTTCGTCCTGTCGTTGTTCGCGGCGCTCGGCGGCGTCACGGCCGTCTACCAGTGGGGGTGGCTCGGCGCCGTCTTCGGCGTCACCGATCCCGCGCCGATCCTCAACTTCCTGCCGACCCTGCTGGTGGGCATCCTGTTCGGGCTGGCCATGGACTACCAGCTCTTCCTCACCTCAGGGATGCGGGAGGCGTACGCGCACGGCGCCCCGGCCCGGCAGGCGGTCACCGAGGGGGTGCGGGCGGGCAGGGCCGTCGTCACCGCCGCCGCGGTCATCATGATCTCGGTCTTCGGCGGGTTCATGTTCTCCCACATGACGATGATCCGGCCGGTCGGCTTCGCCCTGGCCTTCGGCGTGCTCGTCGACGCCTTCGTCGTGCGCATGCTGATCATCCCGGCGGTCATGCACCTGGCGGGCGACAAGGCGTGGTGGCTCCCCCGGTGGCTCGACCGGCTCCTGCCCGACGTGGACGTCGAGGGCGCCAACCTGGAACGCCACCACCAGGCCGCTCCCGTACCGGTCCACGAGCCCGCCGGCCGCTGACGCCCGCCTGCGGCCGCTCACGAGCGCGGGCCGGGCTCGGTCACCAGATCGAGCACGGCCCTGACCGCAGGCGTAGCGGTGCGGACGAGCGCGTGCGTCGTACGGGTGATCTCCATGGTGGCGACCGGCCGCAGCACGACCCCGTCGGGCACCCCCACCACGGTGGCGACCAGCTCGGGGACGAGGCTCGCCCCCAGCCCCTCGCCGACCATGCGCAGCACGAGCGCGTAGTCGTCGGCCGTGTGGACGACGTTCGGCCGGAAGCCCGCCAGGGCGCAGGCGCGGTGCAACATCTCGTGGTCGCTGGTGCCCAGGGAGCCGGCGATCCACGGTTCCTCGCGCAGCGCCGGCAGTTCCACCTCGCGGTCCGCCGCCGGGTGGCCGGCCGGGAGCGCCAGCAGGATCGGCTCGGTGGCCAGGACGCGGCGGGAGACGCCGGCCGGAGGCTCCTCGGGGATCAGGTTGTAGGTGAAGGCGATCGCCAGGTCACAACCGCCGCCGCGGAGCGTCTCGACGGCCTCGCGGGGCTCCAGCTCGTACATGATCACGTGCAGCTCCGGGTGGCGGACCCGCGCCGCGGCGATCGCGGGCAGCAGGCGGTCGGCGGCGGCCGTGGCGAAACACGCCACCCTGACCGGCCCCCGGGGGGTCGAGGCCGAGCGCAGGTCCTCCTCGGCCGCGTCCAGAGCGTTCAGGACGACGCGCGCGTGCCCCACGAGACGCCGCCCCTCGGCGGTCAGGCGCACGCGACGCCCGGCCCGCTCGAACAGCGGCACCCCCGCCTCCCGCTCCAGCACGGCGAACTGCTGCGAGACGGCGGACGAGGTCAGGCCGCAGACCTCGGCCACGGCCGTCATCGTGCCGTGCTCGGCGAACTCGCGGAGCAGGCGCAACCTGCCGGGATCCAACATCAAGCACATCTTATAGATCAGTGCAGCATCACTAAGTGGACGTTGCCGATCCGGCCGGGTGACACTGGCGGCCCACCACCGTCGCCCGGGAGGAAGAAGCATGCTGACCGTCGTCGAGGTCCCGCAGTGGCAGGGGTCGTCGTCGCCCACGGCGCCCAGGCTGGCCGAGGGCGCCGCCCGGCTGGCCGCGATGCTCCCGGCGGCCGGACGGCACGTGCGGGTGGAGACCGGCGCGACCCTCGCCGAGACCGCCGAACGGGTGCGGCGGGCGTTGCCCGGCGACGGGTTCACGGTCACGGTCGGGGGTGACTGCGGCGTCGAGCTCGAACCGGTCACGGCCGCGCTGCGCCGCCACGGCGACCGCCTGCACGTCGCCTGGTTCGACGCCCACGGCGACATGAACACCCCGGAGACGTCCCCGTCCGGGGCCTTCCACGGCATGATCCTCCGCACGCTGCAGGGCGAGGGCCCGGCCGACCTCCTGCGTTCCCCCACCCTGCGCCCCGAGCGAATCGCGCTGGCGGGCACCCGCGCGCTCGACCCGGCCGAGGCCGACCACATTCGGCGGACCGGCATCGGCGGCCTCGACACCATCGCCGCCGACGCGGTCGTCTACGTGCACGTGGACCTCGACGTCCTGGACGGCATCACCTCGGTCGGCTACCCCGAGCCCGGCGGCCTGTCCGCCGACGAGCTCGTCCAGGCCGTGGCCGCGCTGGCCGCCCGGCACGAGATCGCCGGGCTGGGCATCACCGAGTACGCCCCCGCCGCCCCGCGCGACGAGGAGCTGCTGCGGCGGCTGGTCCCCGAGCTCGTCCGCCTGTGCGCCGCCGTCCGCCCCTGACCGATCCACCGGACGTCAGAGCGGTCCGAGCAGGTCATGCGGGTCGGCGTCGAGGTCGAGCGTCGACAGGACGCCCAGGAGTTGGCGTTCCTCGTACCGGAAATGGGACTCCATGATCGCGGAGAGCCCGTCCAGGTGCGTGGACAGCTCGCCCGGCGTGGCGTCCGAGGCCATCGCGCGGTCCAGCTGCCCGAGCAGCATCGCGATCATCTCGTGGTCCTGCTGGAGCTTCGCGATCGTGGGACGCAGCGACGGATGGCGCTCGGCCAGTTCGGGGAAGAGCCCGACGTCCTCACGCACGTGGTGCCCGTCGAGGGCGGCGCAGAATCCCTTGCAGTAGAGCAGGAGATCTGCCCGCGCCGAGACCGTGTCCCCGGCTTCCAGGGCCTCGCGCGCGAGGCGCAGCGCCTCGCGCAGGCGGCGGTGTGCGGCCTGCAGTTCGATGTTCCAGGCCAGGAGCCTGTTCTTCGCGCTCTCACCCACGGGTGAGGAACGGGGAAAGGGTCATCATGACCACCTTCCGGGTCCGACGCCTCCATGCCTGACGCAGTCCGCCACCGGCACGCGACGCTGTCCGAGACTCTAGACCGCCACCCTCCGGAAGACCAACTCGGCCCGGGCCACGCCCGCGGCGACCCCACACCGGCCCGTCGCGCACTCGCCGGTGTGGCACCCGCTCTTCTCCATGAGGTGGCGAGGGACGCACCTGTCGAAGGCCGCGGCCCCGGCCCTGCGGTTCGCCTCCGACCTGGAGCCGAGGGTGAACGGCACGGCGCTGGTGGACGTCAGCGTCGACGGGCCGGCTGTCCGGGTGGTGGGGGATCGACGACGTGTTCCTCGGCCACCGCACCTGCGAGAAGAAGTAACGCCTCCGGGCCCTGACGCCCCTTCCGAGCGGTCGGAAGGGGCGTCAGGGCCCAGCCGTCACGTCGTTCACCGGGCTGCGCGGGGCCTGCCCGGTCAGGACCCGTACGGTCTCCTCGGCGGCGAAGCGCCGCACGGTCTCGATCGCCTGTTCGGAGTAGTAGGCGGCGTGCGGGGTGACGATCACGTTGGGCAGCGCGAACAGGGGGTTGTCCGGCCGCCAGTCGCGCTGCTTCGCGGGCTC
Source organism: Nonomuraea sp. NPDC047529 (assembly GCF_040642995.1). Taxonomy (NCBI): domain Bacteria; kingdom Bacillati; phylum Actinomycetota; class Actinomycetes; order Streptosporangiales; family Streptosporangiaceae; genus Nonomuraea; species Nonomuraea sp. NPDC047529. The sequence continues at coordinate 6,384 of NZ_JBEYTJ010000066.1, forward strand.
CTCCTCCAGGTCGTCCAGGGCCGCGCCGGCGATCCAGCCCTCGGTGAGCGCCTCGTGGAGCGCCGCGTCCTCGACGATCGGGCCGCGCGCGGTGTTGACGAGGATCGCGGTCGGCTTCATCCTGCGCAGCGTCGCGCGGTCGAAGGTGTGGCGCGTCTCCGGGGTGAGCGGCGCCTGGATCACCAGGTAGTCGGCGCTCTCCACGAGCTCGTCGAACGACACCGGCCGCACGTGGCGGGCCAGCAGCTCGGAGTCGTCCAGGAACGGGTCGTGGGCGCGGACCTCGACGCCGAAGGCCCGCGCGCGGGCGGCGACGAGCTGGGCGATGGCGCCGAAGGACAGCAGGCCGAAGATCCGTCCACGCAGCCGCGGGATCGGCTCGCCGGTCTGCCAGCGCCAAACGCCGCGACGGGTGGCGCGGTCGTACTGGCAGATCTTGCGGGCGGCGGCCAGCCAGAGCGTGACGGCGTGGTCGGCGACCTCCTCGGCGCACCACTCGTTCGGCGCGTTGGTGACCTGGATGCCGTGCCGGGTCGCGGCCTCGACGTCGACGATGTCCACGCCGGTGCCGTAGCGGGCGATCACCCGGCACCGGGTGAGGGCGTCGATGGCGCGGGACCCTACCCGGGCGTACTGGGTCAGCACGCCGTCGGCGTCCCGGCCCTTCTCGATCACCTCGTCCTCGCTCTTGCACTGTTCGGCCTGGAGCTCGAACCCGGCGCCCTCCACGATCGCGCGTTCGATGTCCACGTCGCCGAAGTCGGAGTCGGCGATCATGATCGTGCCTCTGGCGTCAGTGCGAGTCACGGGGAATCCCCTTGGTGTGTACGAGGTCCTGGTACGACAGGGCCAGCTCCAGGCAGCCCCCGCTGTCGAGCTGCCCGACCGTGGCCCGGTAGATCTCCTGCCACGGGGTCTGGTTCTCCAGCGCCGGCGGGGTGTGGCGGGCCCACCGCTCGGCGATCTCCTCCTCGGTCAGCAACACGTCGACGCGCGCGTTGTCCACGTCGACGCGGATGAGGTCGCCGGTGCGCAGGATGGCGAGGTTGCCGCCGGCGGCGGCCTCGGGGCTGGCGTTGAGGATGGACGGCGCGTCGGAGGTGCCGCTCTGGCGGCCGTCGCCCAGCGTGGGCAGCGTGGTGATGCCCAGCCGCAGCAGCGCGGACGGCACCTCCATGTTCACCACCTCGGCCGACCCCGGGTAGCCGATCGGCCCGGTGTAGCGGATGACGAGGATGCAGCTCTCGTCCACGCCGAGGGCGGGGTCCTGGATGCGGGCGTGGTAGTCCTCGGGCCCCTCGAAGACGATGGCCCGGTAGTCCGACACCGCGCGGAACTCCTCGGTCAGGACCGAGGTCTTCATGACCGCGGAGTCGAACAGGTTGCCCGTCATGATGAGCAACCCGCCGTGCGCGTCCAGCGGATCGTCGTACGGGCGGATGACCACCGGGTCGGCGGGCGGGGCGTCGGCCAGGTTCTCGGCCACGGTGCGGCCCGTGACGGTTACGGCGTCGCCGTGCAGGCGCCCGGCCTCCAGCAGCGACCGCATGACGGCCGGGACGCCGCCGGCGCGGTAGAAGTCCTCGCCGAGGAACTCCCCGGCCGGGGCGACGTCGGCCAGCACCGGGACGTCGGCCCCGACGCGCTGCCAGTCGTGGATGGTCAGCGGCACCCCGGTGTGCCGGGCGATGGCGTTGATGTGGATGGGCACGTTGGTGGAGGCGGCGATGGCCGAGGCGACCACGATCGCGTTCTCGAAGGCCCGCATGGTCATGATCTTGCGTGGGGTGAGGTCCTCGCGCACCAGCTCCACCGCCCGCAGGCCGGTGTCGTAGGCCATCTGCGCCCGGCGGCGGTAGGGCGCGGGGATCGCCGCGCAGCACGGCAGCGACATGCCCAGCGCCTCGGCCAGGCTGTTCATCGACAGCGCGGTGCCCATCACGTTGCAGTGGCCGACGCTGGGCGCGGAGGCGGCCACGCGCGCCATGAACTCGTCGTAGTCGATCTCGCCGGTGGCCAGCAGCCGCTTCGACTGCCAGATCACCAGCCCCGACCCGGAGGCGGCCATCCGCTGCCCCTGGTGGTAGCCGTTGACCATCGGCCCGCCGGACAGGACGATCGCCGGCAGGTTCACCGTCGCCGCCGCGGCCAGGCACGCCGGTGTGGTCTTGTCGCAGCCCGTCGTCAGGACGACCCCGTCGAGCGGGTATCCGTAGAGCACCTCGACCAGCCCGAGGTAGGCGAGGTTGCGGTCCAGCGCGGCGGTCGGGCGTTTGCCGGTCTCCTGAAGCGGGTGGACGGGGAACTCGAACGGGATGCCGCCGCCGTCGCGGATGCCGTCCCTGACCCGGTCTGCGAGGGCCAGATGGTGGCGGTTGCAGGGCACGAGGTCGCTGCCCGTCTGGGCGATGCCGATGATCGGCCGGCCGGACTGGAGCTCCTTCGGGGTGAGCCCGAAGTTGAGGAAGCGTTCGAGGTAGAGCGCTGTCATCTCCGGATTGCCGGCGTTGTCCCACCACGCCTGGCTGCGCAGGCCGCCGTCCTCGGGGTGCCCGGTCGGACGCATCGGCCGCTCCTCACTCACGCGGGACCCCGCCGCATCCGGCCGGGTGACGTCGTACGGCGCGCCGCCCGGCGGACCGCTCTCCTGGCGTGGCCTACCCCGCCATCGTCAGCGCGTAACGCCTCAGATCATCGCCGCCATCACCTGCTCGACGCTGGTGACCTCGGGAAACTCCACCAGCCACCAGGTGGCGCCGGCGTCCTCGTAGGGGCCGGGGTGCTGCCCCGGCGGGACGCCGACCGCGACCTCGAAGCCGGACAGCCCGCCGCGGTGCCGGGCGACGACCTCCAGCATCTCCCGGAGCCCGGCCGGGGTGGTCTCGGGGCAGAGCCCGTCGAAGCGGGCGGCGCGCCGCAGCGGGGCCTGCTTGACCGACTGGGCGGCGACCCAGACGGGGATGCGGGGCCGCTGCACGGGCTGAGGCTGGAAGGCCAGGCCGTCGACGCGGTAGTGGCGGCCCTGATGGTGGACGGGCAGGCCGGTCCAGAGCCGGCAGATGACGTCGAGGCTCTCGTCGAGCATCTCCGCCCGGACGCGGGGGTCGCGGGTCTCGCCGAGTTTGCTCAGCTCCCCGCCGTTGTCGGAGCCCAGCCCGACGCCGAGCACCATCCGGCCGCCGCTGAGGTGGTCGAGGGCGGCGGCCTGCCTGGCCACGTCGTGCGGCCTGCGCCGCGACAGCGGCGTGACCCTGGTGCCGATGCGGACGCGGTCGGTGGCGGCGGCGATCGCGGCCAGCGCGGTCCAGGCGTCGCAGACGGGCAGGTCGGGGCTCTGCGGGCGCACGACGTGGTCCCACAGGAAGACGCCGTCGAACCCGGCGTCCTCGGCGCGGGCGGCCAGGTCGGCGAGCACGCGCGGGTCGGCCAGCTCCCCGAACGGCGGCAGGTAGAGCGCGCGGCGCATCACAGCAGGCCCTTCAGGTGCGGAGCGGTACGGCTGCGCGGACTGGCGGCGACCTGCGCCGGCGTGCCCGCGGCCACCACCGTGCCCCCGGCCGCCCCGCCGCCGGGCCCCAGGTCGATGACGTGGCCGGCGGTCGCCACCACCCGCATGTCGTGCTCGGCGACCACGACCGTGCCGCCGCCGGCGACCAGGTCGTGGAGCCGGTCCATGAGGACGTCGGTGTCGTGCGGGTGCAGGCCGGTGGACGGCTCGTCGAGCAGGTAGATCGTGGACTCGGCGCGGCGGCCCTGCAACTCGGCGGACAGCTTGATGCGCTGGGCCTCGCCGCCCGACAGCTCGGTGGCGGGCTGCCCCAGCCGCAGGTAGCCGAGCCCGACCTCGTGCAGCGTCTCCAGCGGGCGGAGCACGGCGGGGACGTCGCCGAAGAAGGCGGTGGCCTCGTCGACCGTCAGGTCCAGGATCTGGGCGATCGTGCGGTCGCGGTAGGTCACCCGCAGCGTGTCCGGGTTGTAGCGGGCGCCGCCGCAGTCGGGGCAGGGCGCGTACGTGGTGGGCAGGAACAGCAGCTCGACGGCGACGTAGCCCTCGCCCTGGCAGGTCTCGCAGCGCCCGCCGGGCACGTTGAAGGAGAACCGCGCGGGGCCGTAGCCGTGGGCACGCGCGCCGTCGGTGGCGGCGAACAGCTTGCGCACGGTGTCGAACAGGCCGGTGTAGGTGGCCAGGTTGGAGCGCGGGGTGCGGCCGATGGGCTGCTGGTTCACCCAGACCACCCGGCGGTCACCGCCGGCCGCCTCGGCGACGGCCGCCAGCAGGCTGCTCTTGCCCGCGCCCGACACGCCCGTGACGGCGGTGAACGCGCCCAGCGGCACGTCGACGTCGACGCCGCGCAGGTTGTTGCGGGTGAGCCCGCGCAGCTCCAGCAGGCCCGCCGGCCGGTGGGCCGGACGCCGCGGCACGACGGACTCGAACAGGTAGCGGCGGGTCACCGACCCGGCGACCTCGCGCAGCCCCGGAACCGGCCCGCTGTACAGGACGCGCCCGCCGTCGCCGCCCGCGCCGGGGCCCACGTCGACCACCCAGTCGGCCTGGCGCACGACGTCCATGTCGTGCTCGACGAGGCAGACGGTGTTGCCGCTGTCGCGCAGGCGGCGCAGCAGCTCCGACAGCGCGGCGGAGTCGGCGGGGTGCAGGCCGGCCGACGGCTCGTCGAGGACGTAGACGACCCCGAACAGCCCGGCGCGGAGCTGGGTCGCCAGCCGGATGCGCTGCAACTCGCCGCCGGACAGGGTGGGCGCGGGCCGGGCCACGCTCAGGTAGCCCAGCCCGAGCTCGTCGAGGACCTCGATGCGGTCGAGGATGTCGCGGGTGAGCGCCCCCGCCGGGCCCGGCTCGCCCCGGTGCGGGCGCAGCACGCCGGCCAGCTCACCCATCGGCATCGCGGCCAGCTCGACCACGGTGCGGCCCGCGTACGTGACCGCCAGCGCCTCGGGACGCAGCCGCCGCCCCTCGCAGACCGGGCACGTGCGGGCGGTCATGAACCGCTCGGCGCGCTGCCGGCTCTTCTCGCTGGCCGACGACGCGTACGCCTTGAGCACCAGCCGCCGCGCGCTGGCGTACTTCCCCTGGTAGGGGCGGTGGATCCGGCCCGCCTCGCGTACGGGGTGCACGGTGACGACCGGCTCCTCGTCGGTGAACAGGATCCACTCGCGCTCCTCGCGCGGCAGGCTCTGCCAGGGCGCGTGGATGTCGTGGCCCAGCGTCGCCAGGATGTCGCGCTGGTTCTTGCCCTGCCAGGCGCCGGGCCAGGAGGCGATCGCCCCCTCGGCGATGGACAGCGACGGGTCGGGGACGAGCGAGTCCTCGGTGACCTCGTGCAACACCCCCTGCCCCTGGCACTCCGGGCACGCGCCGGCGACGGTGTTGGGCGAGAACGCGTCGGAGTCGAGCCGCTCGGCGCCCTCGGGGTAGGCGCCGGCGCGGGACATCAGCATCCGCAGCGAGTTGGACACCCGGCTCAGCGTGCCGACCGTGGACCGCGCGGACGGCACCGAGCGCCGCTGGCCGAGCGCGACCGCGGGCGGCAGGCCGGTGATGTCGTCGACGTCGGGCATGGGCAGTTGCTGCAGCAGCCGCCGCGCGTAGGGCGCGACCGACTCCAGGTAGCGGTGCTGCGACTCGGCGAAGATCGTGCCGAACGCCAGGGACGACTTGCCCGACCCCGAGATCCCCGTGAACGCGACGAGCGCGTCGCGCGGGATCGAGACGTCGACGTCGCGCAGGTTGTGCACCCGCGCGCCGCGCACCCGGATGCCGCTGCCCACCTCATCTTCCACTCTGCGCAATCTACCCGTCGCCCGCTGTGGACCCCCGCGCCGGGATCACGCCCTCAGCGGACGCAGCGCGGAGCCCCAGGCCAGGACCTGGTCGAGGACGGCGTTCAGCCGGTCCTCGTGGGTGGCGGCGGGCTTGAAGCCGTCGGCGAAGTCGGTGTGGATCGACAGCCCGACCTGGTTGGACACGGTGGCCACGCCGAGCAGGCCGAGGACGTGCCGCAGGTGCGAGATCGCCCGGGGCGCGCCGTCCACGCCGTAGCCGACGAACCCGGCCGCCTTGTTGGTCCATTCCGCGTACAGGAAGTCGAGGGCGTTCTTGAGCGCGCCCGGGTAGGAGTTGTTGTACTCCGGGGTCACGATCACGAACGCGTCCAGCGCCGAGACGGTGGCCGACCAGCGTCTGGTGTGCTCGTGCTGGTAGTTGCCCATGGCGGGGTGCTCGGGTTCGTCCAGGTTGCCCAGGTCGTAGTCCTTCAGGTCGACGAGCTGGTACTCGGCGTCGCCGCGCTTGGCCGCCAGGTCGCGGACCCAGTGCGCCACGGCCTCGCCGTTGCGGCCGGGACGGGTGCTGCCAAGGATGATGCCTACCTTCAGCATGTGCGTGCTCCCTCAGTTCGGTTACGGGAACCACCGTAGGAAGTGCGGCTGAGATACTGAATGCGCTGCTATCCACCATTTATACGCCAGCGTCTCAGCGCTTAGACTCTGTGCCCATGGACGTGCTGAGCGACGTGATGGCCTTCATGCGCTGCGGGCGCGCCACCTCCTCCCGCATCTCCTGGCGGGCGCCCTGGGGGGTGGCCTTCCACTCGGTGCCGGGGTCGGCGGGCTTCCAGGTGGTGCTGCGCGGGTCGTGCTGGCTCATCCCGCCGGACGGCGAGCCCGTCCCGCTGAGCGTGGGCGACGTGGTGTTCCTGCCGCACGGCGACCGTTTCGGGCTGGCCGACGACCCCGCCCGGCCGCTGGTCGAGTCGGACTGCGAGCCGCACTCCGAGCTGTTCGCCTCGGCCGGGTTCGGCGGAACGGGGGCCGAGACGGTCGTCCTGTCCTGCGGCTACCGGCTCGACCTCGACCGCACCCACCCGATCCTGGGCTCGCTGCCCGGCGTGATCCACCTGCCCGCGACGCTGGGCAGCCACCCGGAGCTGCGGGCCGCCGTCGAGCTGCTGGCCGCCGAGATCGACAGCCCGCGGCCCGGCACGGACACCGTCGTGTCGTCCCTGCTCGACATGTTGCAGCTGTACGTCCTGCGGGCCTACTTCGAGACCCAGGACGAGCCCTGCACGGTGTCCGGCTGGGCCTCCGCGCTGGCCGACCCCGTCGTCGGCCGCGCGCTGGACGCCATCCATCGCGACCCGGCCCGCCGCTGGACCGTCGAGTCGCTGGGCGCCCACGCGGGCATGTCCAGGGCCGGGTTCGCCCGCCGCTTCACCGGGCTGGTGGGGCAGCCGCCGCTGGCGTACCTGACGTGGTGGCGGCTGATGAGCGCGGCCCGCCTGCTGCGCGAGTCCGACGCGTCGGTGGCGCGGGTGGCCGAGCAGGTGGGGTACGGGTCGGAGTTCGCCTTCGGCAACGCCTTCAAGCGCGAGTTCGGCGTCGCCCCCGGCCGCTACCGCCGCCGGACGACGGCGGCCTGACCCCGGCGACGCCGCGGCGGCGGTCAGGGGCCCGCCACTCCTGGGCGTACGGGCGGCGGTCAGGGGCCCCAGCGTTCCTGGGCGTACGGGCGGCGGACCCCGGCCGACTCGCCGATCCGGGTCCAGGAGCGGCCGTCCTTGCGGGCCGCGCGCACCGCGGCGTCCAGGTGCCCCTGGGCCCGGCGCACGGCCTCGGCGGCCTGGCGGACCGCGACGAGGCTCGGCGGGTCGAGGTGGGTCTCCCACTCGGCGCGGATCGCGACGGCCACGTCCTCCGGGGCGGCGCCGGACAGCAGGCACTCGCTCAGCGCGTAGATGCGCCGGGACGCGAAGTCGTGGCGCGTCTGGGCCACGCGTTCCCACAGCGGCCCCTGCCATCCGCAGGCGCAGTGGCCGCGCCAGCCGATCGCGGTCCGGCCGTCCACGACGTCGCCGCGGTCGTAGCCGATGCGGCCGTCCGCGCCGATCGGGTGCACTCTGGCCCCGCCGTCGGCCGGGCCGGTGGAGACCCGCCCGTCCGGGAAGACGGCGGCGTCCCAGCCTTCGTGGCGCCTGTCGTCGCCCTCCCACCACCTCATGGCCCGCCCTTCCAGAGATCGTCCGGATCACCTGGCGCTTCCATGGTGGCAGGCGATCCCGGCCCTTGCGAGGGCCCGATTACGGTGCCGCGCGGGCGGGATATCGGACCCGGCGCGGCCGGCCGACTGGATCGGTCCACGGGCTGACCAGGTCGTGCCTTCCGTCGGGCCCGCTCGTCCCGCCAGGCTGAGGGGCATGACCAGCGCCCTCGTCGTCATCGACGTCCAGAACTCCTTCCTGCACATTCCCGACTGGCGGTACACGTCGAGGCCGGACATCGTCCCGCAGGTCAACCGCCTGGTCGACGCCGCCAGGGACGCCGGGGACGCGGTGGTGTGGGTGCTGGCGACGCGCCCCGGAGCGGGCACGGTCTTCGACCCGGCCCTCGGGTACGTCCGGTTGATGGACGGCCTGGAGCCCCTGACCGGCGAGCCCGTCATCACCAAGACCGCGCACAACGCCTTCACCACCACCAACCTTCAGCAGTACCTCACCCGGCACGGCGTCAGGAGGCTGACCGTGTGCGGGATCAGGACCGAGCAGTGCTGCGAGACCACCGCGCGCCTCGCCTCCGACCTGGGCTTCGAGGTCGACTTCGCCATCGACGCCACCGCCACCACGCCGGTCCCGCACCGCGACGCCCCGGACGACGTCCCGTTCGACGAGCTCGTGCGGGACCCGCGCACGCTCGGCGTGGACGAGATCCTCGCCCGTACCGAATACGCTTTGTCCGGCCGTTTCGCCACGATCAGGACCGTGGACGAACTCACCGGGAACTAGGAGGCGCCGGCCGTGTCCCGTGTCGTCTTCCTGCTCGTCCCGCGGGTGCACCTGCTCGACGTGGCCGGGCCCGCCCAGGTGTTCTCCACCGCCACCGACCTCGGGCGGCCGTACATCCTGCACTACGTCGCCGAGGACCGCGAGGTCGCCAGCGTGCAGGGGCTGCCCCTGCACGCGGAGACCGGGTGGCCGTCCCTGACGCCCGACGATCTGATCATCGTGCCGGGCTGGCGGGGGCCGGCCCGGCCGTTGAGCGCGGGGACGTTGCGCCGGCTGCGCGAGCACCACGCCTCGGGCGGCACGGTGGCCGGCGTGTGCGCCGGGGCCGACGCGCTGGGCCGCGCCGGGCTGCTCGACGGGCGCCGGTGCACCACCCACCACTCCGTCCAGGACGAGCTGGCCCGTCTCTATCCGCGGGCGAAGGTCGCCAGGGACGTGCTGTACGTCGAGGACGACCGGATCGTCACCTCGGCGGGCGTGGCCGGCGGCATCGACGTGGCGCTGCACCTGGTGACCACCCGGCACGGCCCGTACGCCGGGGGGCTGGTGGCCCGCGCGATGCTCGTCCAGGGCCGTCGCGACGGCACGGCGGAGCAGGTCAGCCCGCTGTTGCGGCGGCGCTCGCACGTGGACGAGACGGTTCACCGCCTCCAGGACCTGATCGAGACCCGGTTCACCGAGCGGCTGCCGCTGAGCCTGCTGGCCGGGACCGCCGGATGCAGCGAGCGGACGGTGACCCGGCTGTTCCGGCGCGCGACCGGGCTCACCCCGCTGGCCTATCAGTCCGCCCTGCGGCTGGAGCGCGCCGAGCACCTCCTGGGCCGCGGCGCGACCGCCGAGGTCGCCGCGCGCGAGGTGGGCTTCGCCGACGCGCGGATGTTGCGCCGGCTGCGCGCCCACGCGACGGGGTCGTGACCGAGGGCGCGGGCCGGGGTCGTGTCAGGCATTCTGCCACTCGGCGGAAAACGGGCCCGTCACCCCTACAGGAACCCCCGAAAGTGGATAATCCGGGTCATGGGAAAGACCTATGACCGGATCGACGGCCGGTTGCGCACGTTCATCGAGTCACAGCCGGTCTTCTTCACGGCGACCGCTCCCCTGTCCGGCGACGGCACGGTCAACCTCTCGCCCAAGGGGCTGAAGGGCTCCTTCGCCGTCCTGGACGACCACACCGTGGCCTACCTCGACTTCGCCGGCAGCAACGCCGAGACGATCGCCCACCTGCGCGAGAACGGCCGGGTCACGCTGATGTGGTGCGCCTTCGACGGCCCGCCGAACATCGTGCGCGTGCACGGCACCGGCGAGCCGGTCTTCCGCGACGACCCCCGCTGGGCCGGGCTGATGCGGCACTTCCCGGACATCGACCCCACCCTGCACGGCCTGCGCGCGATCATCGTCGTGACCGCCCGGCTGATCCGCGACACCTGCGGGTACGCCGTCCCGTTCATGACCTACGACGCCGACCGCCCGCTGCACGCCTCCCGCTTCGCCCGCGAGGACGACGACTCGCTCGACGCGTACTTCCACAAGAAGGAGCACGTCGCGTCCAGCATCGACGGCCTTCCGGGGCTGCCGCTCCCGCTGCCCCCGCTCCCCCGCGACGCCTGACGGGACGAACCGCCGTTCAGGGGACGGCGAGGGCCTTGGCGATGTTCCACTCGGCCAGTTCCAGCATCCAGTCGCGGCCGGGGAAGTCGGTGCCGGCGATCCGCAGCGGCCCCTCGATCAGCGAGAGCACCTGCGCGTACCGGTAGAGCTCCAGCCTGTGGGGGTCGAGGTCGACCGGGCGCAGCGCGGGGTAGGCGTCCTCGAAGCGCATCCGCAGCCAGGCGTGCTCCCACTCGACGTCGAAGTACGTCAGGCCCTCGAAGTCGATCAGGACGGGTTCGCCCTCCGGCGTGACGAGCACGTGGTCCGGCCCGAGTTCGCCGTGCACGAGCCCGTACCGGCGGCGTGGGGCGACCTCGGCGCGCAGGCGGCGCACGTGGGCGGCGACGCGGTCGTGGGCCCGGCCCATCCGGGCGTCGCGGGTGGCGACGGCGGCGAGATGGGCGAGCGCGCGGTCGGTGACGACGTCCTCGGCGGGCCGGGGCCGGTCCCGGCCGCCGGACAGGTCGGCGAGCCGGCCGTAGGAGGGGCCGAGGGTGGTGTGCATGCGGCGCAGGGCGTCGCCGAGCGCGGACAGCGGCCGGTCGGCGGCGGCCGGGTCGCGCTCCATCAGCGCCTCCAGGGTCGTGGCGCCCGCGTCCTCGACCAGGGCGAGGTCGGCGCCGAGGTGACGGCCGTCGCGGTCGAGCATCAGCAGCCGGGGGACGCGCACGCCCGCCGCGGTCAGGGCCGCGTGGTTCACGGCGAACAGGCCGGCCCCGGAGGCGTCGGTGAAGGGATCGTCCTCGACCGCCGGGGACGGCGGCCAGTAGTTCTCGGCGGTGGCCCAGACGTAGAGGATCACGCTGGTCGCGTCGTCCAGCCGGAGCCGGTAGACGCCCTTCTTGCTGCCGCCGGTCAGCCGGTCGAGCGCGGCCGGCCGCCGGTCGGCGCCGAACTGCTCGGCGACCAGGTCGCGGACGTCGTCGGGTCGCAGGAACGCTCGGGTCATGATCGCTTTCTACCACCCACCCCGGGGGTGGAGAAAACTACAGGAAGAGTCGAGAGTCAGCCGCAATGGCCGCCGCCGCGCGATCCGCGAGGCTCCTGGGCATGGCAAACACCTACCTCGCCGGCGGCCGGCGAAGATACGGCTGGCTGGCCGCGGGGATCGCGCTCGGGTTGTTCGGCACGAACAGCGAATGGGCGGTCCCGCTCGCCGGATGGTTGTTCTCCATCGGACTCATGCGGTTCACCCGCAGCTCGGGCGTGCCGGCCGGGCTCGCGTGCGTGGGCCTGTCGGCCGCCGCGACGACGGTGGTCCATGTCGCGGCGGCGGGGCAGCTCGGCGTCCCGCCGATCCTGCTCGGCTGCCTGCTGCTGAGCCTGGTCCTGAGCCTTCCGCTGCTGGCCGACCGGCTGCTCTTCCGGCGGCTGAGCCCGTTCCTGGGCACGCTGGTCTTCCCGGCCGCCCGGGTGACGGTCGAGTTCCTGGTCGCCGCGATCAGCCCGCTCGGCACGATCTTCGGCCCCCTGGCCGCGACGCAGTCGGCGAACCTGCCGCTGCTCCAGACGGCGTCCGTCACCGGCATCTACGGGATCAGCTTCCTGATGGCGTGGGCGGCGCCCGTCGTCAACCTCGCGCTGGAACACCGGCCGGCCTGGCCGCCGGTGCGGGCCGTCACGCTGGCGTACGTCTCGGTGCTCGTCTCGGTCCTGCTCGCCGGCGGCCTGCGGCTGGCGACCGCGGCGACGGCGCCGGAGCTGGTGCGCGTCGCCGGGATCAGCGCGTCGCTGGCGGCCGAGCAGCGCATGCGGGAGATCGACAACTTCCACACGCCGCAAATCCTGCCCGAGCAGAAGCCGACGCTGCGCAAGGCGTTCGCGGTGCTGGACGACGACCTGTTCGCCCGCACCCGGACCGAGGCCGACGGCGGCGCGAGGATCGTGGCGTGGGCGGAGACCGCCGCGGTCGTGCTCGGCGAGGACTACCCCGCCTTCCTGCGCAAGGCACAGGAACTGGCCAAGGAGAAGCGCATCTATCTGGACATGGGCGTCGCCGTCGTCCTCGACGGGCGGCCGCGCTCCCGCGACCTCGCCGTGCTGGTGACCCCCGAGGGCCGGGTGGCGTCGGTCTTCGACAAGGCCCATCCCGTGCCCGGCATGGAGGACCTGCGGCCGGGCGACGGGGTCGTGCCGGTGACGGGCACGCCGTACGGGCGGCTGGCCCACGTCATCTGCTTCGACGCCGACTTCCCCGCGACGCTGCGCACGCGCGCCGACATCATGTTCGTCCCGGCCAACGACTGGAAGGGCATCGAGCGCACGCACGCCGCCAACGCGGTGTTCCGCGCCGTCGAGAACGGCTACAGCCTCGTCCGGCAGACCAGCAACGGCCTGGCGATCACCGTCGACCCCTACGGCACGCCCCTGGCCAGGACGAACTACTTCAGCACGGCGCAGCAGAGCATGGTCGTCTCCGTGCCGACGCGCGGCACCTGGACGCTGTACGGCCTGGTCGGCGACCTGTTCGCCGGGCTGTGCGCCGCGGCGGTCGCCGCCCTGGCCGGGGTCGCCGTGCTGCGGCGGGCCCCGTACCGGGGCTGACCATGGGATTTCCGGAGGAAGGTGCGATGATGCCACGGGCGCGGAACAGGAAGACGAGCACGACGGGGAGACGCGGAGTGAAGGCGAGACTGGCGACGCCGGTGCTGGCCCTGGCCATGATCGGCCTGTCGGTGGCCGGGGTCGTGGCGGCCGTCCTGGTCGTGATCAGCGCGGTGCCGGCGGTGGCCGGCGTCGGCCGGTGGGTGTTCCCGCCGGCGGTGTCGCTGCTGCGGACGGTCGCGGACGCGGCCCGGCGGCTGGCGGGCCGGGTCGGCGTACGCGTCGAACGTCCCTACGGCCCCGCGACGGACCAGGCCGCCCTGCTGAGGGACCCGGCGACCTGGCGGGACGTCCTCTGGGGGGTCCTCGACCCGCTCATGGGCACGTGGGCGTCGGCGCTGGCGCTCGGCATGCCGCTCTACGGCCTGTACGGCGTGGCCGTGCAGCCGTTCGTGTGGGAGGCCAACCTGCGGGCCGGCGGCGCCAACGCCTACGGCGTCATCCACGTCACCTCGACGGCCGCCGCGCTGGCGGCGATCCCCGTCGGGCTCGCGCTCATCGCGCTCGGCCTGTACATCGGTCCGCCGCTGCTGCGCCTGCGCGCCCGGTGGGCCGGCGCGCTGCTCGGGCCGTCGCGGACGTCGGCGCTGGAGCAGCGGGTCGAGACGCTGGTGGAGACGCGCGCGGGCAGCGTGGACGCGCAGGCCGCCGAGCTGCGCCGGATCGAGCGCGACCTGCACGACGGCGCGCAGGCCCGGCTGGTCGCCCTGGGCATGGGGCTGGGCAACGCCGAGCGGCTGTTCGACGAGGACCCGGAGGTGGCCCGCGCCCTGCTGGCCACGGCCCGCGAGTCCTCCTCCAAGGCCCTGGACGAGCTGCGCGACCTGGTGCGCGGCGTGCATCCGCCGGTCCTGGCCGACCGCGGCCTCGCCGACGCGATCCGGGCCCTGGCGCTGGACTGCCTGCTCGACGTCGAGGTGTCGTCCGACCTGGCCGGGCGGCCCGCGCCGCCGGTGGAGTCGGCCGTCTACTTCGCCGTCAACGAGCTGCTGGCGAACACGACCAAGCACGCCGGCGCGGCGACCGTGCAGATCACGCTCGGCTACCGGCACGGGATCCTGAGCTGCGACGTCGTGGACGACGGCGGCGGCGGCGTCGATCCGGCCGACGGCACCGGGCTGCGCGGCATCCAGAGCCGGCTGGCCGTCTTCGACGGGACGATCGCCGTCGACAGCCCGCCCGGCGGGCCCACCCGGGTGCATCTGGAGGTGCCGTGCGCGATCAGGTCCGAGTAGTCGTCGCCGAGGACCTGTTCCTCATCCGGGACGCGCTGGTCCGCATGCTGACCGAGCACGGCTTCACCGTCGTGGCCGCCGTCGACAACGGGCCGTCGCTGCGCAAGGCGCTGGCCGACGAGCGGCCGGACGTGGCGGTCGTCGACGTGCGGCTGCCGCCGTCGTTCACCGACGAGGGGTTGCAGGCCGCGATCCAGGCGCGGCGCGAACGGCCCGGCTTCCCGGTGCTCGTGCTGTCGCAGTACGTGGAGCAGCTCTACGCCCGCGAGCTGCTGGCCGACGGCGCCGGGGCGGTCGGCTACCTGCTGAAGGACAGGGTGGCCAACACCGGGCAGTTCATCGACGCGGTCACCTCGGTGACCAGGGGCGGCACGGCGATGGACGCGCAGGTCATCGCCAAGCTGCTGACCCGGGGGGACGCGCGCGGCCGTACCGGCGAGCTGAGCCCGCGCGAGCGGGAGGTGCTGAGCCTGATCGCCGCCGGGCGTTCCAACACGGCGATCGCGCACCAGCTCGTGATCTCCGCCAGCGCGGTCAACAAGCACATCTCCAGCATCTTCGGCAAGCTCCAGCTGCCCGAGTCGGAGGACGACAACCGCCGGGTCCTGGCCGTCCTCGCCTACCTCAACCGCTGATCCGGCCGCCCGGCCTCACAAACCGGGCGGCTGTCCTGTCGATCACTGTGAGGGCGCCGGCTTTCCCGCCGGGCGTCCCGTCACGAGTGAGGAGACACGACATGCCGTCGACCGAGGAAGCCCGCAACAGGGAGACGTACCGGCGCTTCCACGACGCCGTCAACAGCGGCGACCTGGAGGTGATCGTCAAGGCCGCCGAGGAGTTCATCCACCCGGACGCGCGGTTCCACGTGACGGGCGGTGCCCTGCCCGCGGTGCAGGCCCAGAGACAGGTCTGGGACGTGCTGCTGCGGGCCTTCCCCGACATCCACGTGTCGGTCGAGGACCTGCTCGTCTCGGAGGACAAGATCGTCGCCCGGCAGAGGGTCATGGGGACCCACACCGGCGAGTACCGGGGCAGGCCCGCGACCGGCCGGGCGGTGACGTACGACGAGATCTTCATCGCCCGGTTCGCCGACGGCCTGATCATCGACCTCTGGGGGGTCGTGGACCTCCACGCCCAGCTCCGGCAGCTCGGCTTCGTCGAGGAGTAGGCGCCGGGCCGGGCGCCCCCGCGCCCGGCCCCGCGCGGGGGCGCGGCGGGCGGCGGCGCCGATGGCGGGCCCCCGCCGGGGGTTGGCCGGCCGCGCTTCTCCGCGGCGGCGGCGGGGGGCGGCCCCCCCCCGCCCCCCCCCCGGCGCGGGTCAGCGGCGGGCGTAGTCGCCGATGGCGGGAACCAGCAGGTCGTAGGCCTGCCGAGCGGTACGGCCGAGGGCCGCGAAGATCTGCTCGGACTCCTCGCCGGCCAGGACCCGGCGCTGGCCCTCGTCGAACAGCAGCCGTTCCACCCCGGCGAGGGCGGCGGCCACCACGCGGGGCGTGATGCCGGGATCGCCGGTCTCCTCCGCCAGCAGGGCGGCGAGCCCGGCCTCGGCCTGGTCGTGGAGCTGGCGCAGGCGGGCCCGCAGCACCGGCGTGTCCCGGACCATGCGCTGCCAGTCGGCGCCCGCGTCGGGGATCCCGCTGTCGCGGCGGCGCAGTCGTTCGTCGTAGTCGCGGCGCGCCGCGTCGAGCGCCGACTCGCCGGGGCCGCGCTGCGACACGGCCCTGGCCAGGCCGTCGACCATCTCCTCGTGCCGGTCGAGGATGAGGTCCTCCTTCAGCGGGAAGTGGTTGGTGACGGTCATCTTGGCCACGCCCGCGGCGGCCGCGACGTCGGCGATGGTGACGTCGTCGTAGCCGCGTTCGAGGAACAGGCCGGTCGCGACGTCGGAGATGAGCTGCCGGGTCTGGTGTTTCTGGCGCTCCCGCAAGCCCTTGGATCGTTCGGTCACGAGCTCTGCCCTTCCGCACGCTGATTAGGTTTGACCTAATGATTAGGTCGGACCTAGTGTTTGGAGTCGTCCCAGTCGATCGATCCTAAGGGTGTGCGATGACCGTCACCTCTCCGTCGGGGGCCGCCCGCGACCGGCTCGACCCGCGACTGCTGCGCATGGGGATCGTCCTGATCGCGGCCCCGATCCTGGCCACGATCGACGCCACCGCCGTGGGCATCGCGGCCGACGCCATGGCGGCGCACTTCCGCACGTCGCTGACCGACGTGCAGTGGGTCGCGGCCGGCTACCTGCTCGCGATCGCGGTGGTCATGCCCCTGTCGGGGTGGCTGAGCCGGCGGTACGGGGCCAGGCGCATGTGGATGGCCGCCGTCGCGGTCTTCACGGCCGGTTCGGCCCTGTGCGGGCTGGCCTGGTCGTTGCCGGCCCTCATCGCCTTCCGGCTCGTGCAGGCCGTCGGCGGCGGTCTGATGAACCCCATCGGGCAGACGATCCTGGCCCAGGCGGCCGGGCCGTCCCGGATCGGGCGGGCCATGAGCGTGCTGACGATCCCCGTCATGTTCGCCCCGGTGCTCGGCCCGATCGTGGGCGGGCTGGTCGTCCAGCAGCTCGACTGGCGCTGGATCTTCTACCTCAACCTGCCCATCTGCCTGGTCGTCCTGCCGGTGGCCGCCCGCGTCCTGACCGGGGACGAGACCGCTCCGGACACGTCCCGGCTCGACCTGCTCGGCCTGGCGCTGCTCTCCCCCGGCCTGGCGGTGGTGGTCTACGGGCTGACCATGGCCGGCGGCCGCGAGGGGGCGGGCGCGCCGGCCGTCCTGGCCACCGTGGGCGCCGGGCTGGCGCTGGTCGCCGGCTACCTCGTGCACGCGCTGCGCACCCGCCGCGAGCCGCTGATCGACGTACGCCTGTTCGCCCGGGGCCGCTTCGCCGCCGCCTGCGTGGCGTTGTTCCTGCTCGGGGCCTCGCTCTACAGCTCCATGATCCTGCTGCCGCTGTTCTTCCAGCACGACCGGCAGGCGAGCACCCTCTGGACCGGCCTGCTGCTCACCCCGCAGGCGCTCGGGGCCGCCGTGGGCTCGTTCGCCGCCGGACGGCTGGCCGACCGGCACGGCCCGCGCGCCGTCGTGACCGCCGGGCTCGTGCTCTCGCTCGCCGGGCTGCTCGCCTTCACCCAGACGCCCGCCCGTCCGGGCACCTGGCTGCTGGCCGCCTGCCTGGTCCTGTACGGCCTGGGCATCGGCGGCGTCTCGGCGCCCACCATGGCGGCGGCGTACGGGGCCGTGGACAAGCACCAGACGCCGGGCGCCGCGGGCGCGCTGAACGTCGTCAACCGGCTCGGCGGCTCGCTGGGCACCGCCATCCTCACGACCGTCCTGGACAGCCGGCTGCGCCAGGGCGCCGACCCGGCGCACGCCTACGGCACCGCCTTCTGGTGGGCCCTCGGGTTGTGCCTGATCACGCTGGTCCCGGTGGCGTTCTTCCGGTCGGCGCGACGGCCGCGGACCTCGCCCGCGTGACTCGGCCGCCCGCCTCGTCGACACCGTCGGGGCCGGGTCACACGGGGTGGCCGCCGTGGTGCTCGGCCAGGCGGGTGAGCAGGTCGATCAACTGGCGGCGGTCGGCGGGGGGCAGCGGGGCGAGGAACTCGTCCTGGGCGCGGGCCAGCAGGCGGTCGAGCTCGTCCAGCCGTTCGCGGCCCTCCGCCGTGATGGTGACGACGTTGCGGCGGCGGTCCTCGGGGTCGGGCGTGCGTTCGACGAGGTCGCGTCCGGCCAGGTCGTTGACGGTCGCCACCACGTCGCTGCGGTCGATGCCGGTACGCCGGCCGAGGTCGGCCTGGCTGGCCGGACCGTACTCCTCCAGAGCGGCCAGCAGCGCGTAGTGGTAGCGCCGGAGATGGGCCTGGGCGAACGCCTGGTCCACGATCCGGTTGGCGGTCAGCGCCGCGTGGTTGGTCAGCCTGCTCGGCAGGGCGCGCAGCCGCTCCGGCGGCCTCGTCTCCGGGGTGTTCACAGAGGCAATCTAACAAGTCGTTGGCACAACCCACGATTGTCTGTATTGTTGGTCGCGCCAACGTTGGCACGACCAACTATCAAGGGAGACGGAACCGACATGCCGAACACCCCGACCGACGACCGGACGACCCCCGTCACGACCGTGTCCGCCCCCGGCGGCGCGGACGCGCACGACCTGACGGGCCTGGACGCGCGGATCCGGGGCCGCACACTCCACCCGGGCGACGACGGCTTCCAGGACGCCTGCTCGGGCTGGCTGCTGACGGTCGAGCACCGGCCCGCGGTCGTCGTGCTCGCCGCCGACGCCGACGACGTGGCCACCGCCGTCCGGTACGCGGCCCGGACCGGACGGCCGGTCGCGGTGCAGTCCACCGGGCACGGCAAGTCGGTGCCGGCCGACGGAGCCGTGTTCATCGCCACCGGCGGGCTGCGCGAGCTGTCGGTGGACCCGGACGCCGCCACCGCGCGGATCGGCGCGGGGCTGCGCTGGAGCGAGGTGATCACCGCGGCGGCCGGGCACGGGCTCGCGCCGCTGTGCGGATCGTCCGGCGAGGTCGGCGTGATGGGCTTCCTGACCGGCGGCGGCCTCCCGCTGGCCGCCCGCACGTACGGCTTCGCCGCCGACCGCGTCCGCTCGCTCGACGTCGTCACCGCCGACGGCCTGCTGCGGACCGTCTCGCCCGACCGGGAGCCGGACCTGTTCTGGGCGGTGCGGGGCGGCAAGAGCAACTTCGGCGTCGTCGTCGCGGCCGAGATCGAGCTGCTGCCGCTGCGCACCGTCCACGGCGGCGAGCTGTACTACCCGGGCGAGGACCCCGTGCACACCGCCCGCCTGCTCCGCTCCTACTTTGCCTGGGCCAGGGAGCAGCCGGAGGAGATGTCGTCCTCCGTGACGCTCGTGCGCTTCCCCGACGTGCCGCAGTTGCCGGAGGCGTTCCGGGGCCGCTCGATGGTGCAGGTGCGGACGCTCTGCGTCGGGGACGAGGAGCTGGGCTCCCGCCTGGTGGCGCCGTTGCGCGCGCTCGGCCCGGAGAAGGACACCTGCGCGGCCATGCCGTACCCGAGCGTCACCGAGATCTACCAGGACCCCCGGCACCCGGTCTCGGCTCACCTGCGCAGCGCGTTGCTGCGCGACCTGGACGACGACGCCGCGGCGGAGCTGGCCTCGTTCATCGACCCCGCGCGGGCGGACGGCCCGTTCCCCGGCATCCAGCTCCGTCACCTGGGCGGGGCGCTCGATCGTCCGCCGGGCCGTCCGCACCCGGTCGGCACCCGGGGCGCGGCCTATCTGCTGTGGATGCGGCTGCCGGCCCCGCCCGGACAGGCCGGGGCCGCGCGCGAGGCCGCCGACGAGGTGCTGGACCGGCTGCGGCCCTGGGACACCGGCGCCATGCTGCCGGGGTTCCTGTTCGACCACGACTCGGCCCCGGAGCGGGTCAGGCGGGCCTACTCCGAGGAGGACCACCGGCGGCTGGCCGCGCTCAAGGCCCGGTACGACCCGGCCCAGCTCTTCCGCGTCAACCACAACATCCCGCCGGCCACGTCCTGACGCGAGGCCGGCCGGACGGCCCCGGGGCGGCCTCGCGGACGCCCGGCCCGGTCACACGGCCCGGTCACACGGCCCGGAAGTACCACAACTGCTGGCCGGCGTACTCGTCGCAGGTCCACTGCTGGATGTTGGCGCCGTTGTGGGTCCAGCCGTGGTCGACGTCGAGGCACTTGCCGCTCTTCTGGTTCTCCAGGAAGTAGAAGGTGTTCCACCACGCGTCGGTGTAGGCGTACTTCCAGCGCCACAACTGCTGCGGGACGTCGACGCACTGCCACTGCTTCACGTTGGCGCCGTCGAAGGTGTAGCCGTTGTCGACGTCGAGGCACTTGCCGCTGTGCTGGGCGCGCAGGAAGAACCACTCGCTCCCGGGCGCCGCCCGCTGGTACTGCCAGTGCTGCTGCGGGACGTTGACGCACTCCCACTGCTTCACGTTGGCGCCGTCGAAGGTGTAGCCGTTGTCGACGTCCACGCATTTCTCCGGCGCGGGGAAGCGCCGGCGGATCTCGAACAGGTAGGACCAGGGCTCGGCGAGCGTCCGCTCGCGTGCCGCCACGGCCCCGGAGGCCGGCGCCGCCGCCGACCACACGGGCATGGCTACCGACACGACCATGATCACCGCCAGCAGCGCCCTGCGGCCGATCCGCCGATGATGTACGCCCTCACGCATCGCCTGCTCCCTTCCGTCGTGCGTTCCGTCCCTTGAAGGCTGCGCCCTGGGCGGCGGGAGGGCATGAGTACCGCCCTACTCAGACGGGACGGGTTGCGGAATCCCGCAACGGGCTGGCCCGCGAGGGGTGCGAGCGTCCATGATCGGTTCATGCTCAGCACCAGTGAAAGCACGCCCGCGAGCGCCTACCTGACCCGCCGGCCACTGCTCGCCGGGGCCAACCCGTACGTCACCCTGTACGACGGCGACACCCCCACCGGGTACGCCTCCCTGTGGCAGGTGGACTGGTCCACGCACGGCGCCGGGGCCGTCCTGGTGGTGTGGACGCCCGCCGGGCTGCGCGTCGTCGGCGACGACCTCCGGCTGGGGACGTGGATCGAGGAGCACTTCGTCCGGCACTTCGACGAGGCCACGGCGCTGCCGTCCTGGCCCGTCGCGCGGGTGGAACGGGCGGACGTGGAGCTGCGCGTCGACCCCGCCACGGGCGCGCACGCCACGGCGGCCGGGCTGGCGGTCGCCATCACCGGACCGCTGGACGCCAGGCCGTTCGCGATGGCCGACTTCCCGCTGCTGGGCGTCAGCCACGGGCTGTCGATGCAGATCATCCCCTGCGAGCACGCCTCGATCACCGTCGACGGCGTGCCCGTGCCGGGCGCTCCGGCCGTCACGCGGCCCGGCGGGCGGCCCGTCTCCTCGGCCGTCACCACGATCCACGAGGCGTGGAGCATGTGAGAATGAGCCCGTGCTCGGTCCGGCCGGACCTCAGGTGCGGCGCGTCCCCGCCGGTCAGGTGGCCGCGCGGGAGCGCGAGCTGCCGGCGCGGGCCCGCGACCGTCCACCGGCCCGACGGCGCCCGGATCCGCCTGTCCCCGGATCCGAGCCACGCCGCGTGGGCCGAGCACGCGCCGGTGGAGGCGTTCGGAGAGCTGGTTGCGGGCCGGGCCCCCAACCACGCGCCGGGCGACGACGCGGCGGCGGTCGCCCTGGTCGAAGCCGCCTACGAGTCAGCCCGGACGGGACGACCCGTCACCGTCCCTCCGCGCCCCCGCTTCCGGTAGACCGGCGGGCCAGCAGGGCGAAGCGGTGGGCGTACGCCGTCAGCGGCCGGCCGTCTGCCATCCGCTCGTGCAGGGCGCGCAGGCGGTGGCCGTACCGGACGGCGTCGAAGCCGGGGACCTGCCAGGGCACCATCCGCAGGAACAGCACGAGCGCCCCGACGTCGTGGAACACCGTCCGCACCCGCGCCTGCGCGCTCCACGTCACGGTGAGCCCCGCCTCGGCCAGACCGGCGGCGGCACGGGCGAGGCCCCACCCGCGGTACGCGAGCGGCGGCGCGTCCAGCGCCCGGTTGAGGTCTTCGAGGTCGCGGCCGCCCACCTGCTGGGTGACGAAGACCCCGTCCTCGGCCAGTACGCGGCGGACCTCGCGCGGGTCGTACGACTCGTGCCGGTTCGCCACCACGTCGAACGCCCGGCCGGGGAACGGCAGCACGTCGTCCTCCCGGACCGCGGCCACCTCGACGCCCAGCGGCTCCAGACGGCGGCGGGCGACCGGCAGGTTGGGCGGGTGGCCCTCCGTGGCCGCGGTGCGCGGCGGCAGCGGCCCGAGCCCGGACAGGAACTCGCCGCCGCCGGTCCCCAGGTCCAGCAGCGAGCCCGCGCCGGGCAGCCGTTCCCGCAGCAGCCGCTCGTAGCTCCAGGGCAGCGGCTCCTCGACGACCCGGCCGCGCAGGGAGGCGAAGTCCCAGCCCTCGATCGCCGCCGACGACGCCTCCGCCACCAGCTCGTCATACCCCATGACCATGATCGTCCCCGACGCCGACGGCGCCCGTCACGTGGTTTTCCCGACGGAGGGCCTGGCCGATGCGGGACTTTCGGCCCTGACCGGGGCGGCGTCCCGCCGGGAAGGGTGGAGGCCAGGGCGGCCTGAGGAGCAGGACGCGCAGGTGTGCGCCCCGGCTGTCGTCCTCGGCAAGCAACCCTCCTGTAAGGACGTGACCATGTGCAATTACTGCGGCTGCCGGGAGTTTCCGCTGATCGGCCGCCTGTCCCAGGAACATTGGGACATCCAGGAGTGCGCGGGGGCGCTGCGCCGCGCCATCGGGGAGCTGCGTCACGGCCAGGCCGTGTCACTGCTGGAGGAGCTGATGACCCGGCTCGTCCCGCACACCGACGCCGAGGAGAGCGGGCTGTTCGCCGAGCTGCGCGCCGAAGGGTCGCTGGCCGAGGAGGTGGAGCGGCTGTGCGCCGAGCACGCCGACATCCACGGCATCCTCGGCGCGGTCGACCCGGCCGCGCCCGACTGGCCCGCCGTGCTGGACGCCCTCGACCGTCTCCACTGGCACATCGACCACGAGGAGCACGGCCTGTTCCCGGCGGCCGTCATCATGCTGCCGATGGCCGCCTGGGACCGCATCACGCCCGGCCCGTCGCCCGCGACGACCGGCTGACCGGCGCGCGCCTCCGGAGCGGGTCAGTCCCGCGGCCGGCCGTGCCGCCGTCAGGGACCAAAGTCCCTTTCCGTACGTCCGATCGGCCATGATCAGGTGGCGGGCAGCGCGGCGGCCAGCAGGACCACGCCGATCGACCCCGCCAGCGCGCTGACGGCCATCGCGCGGGCCAGGCGGGGGCGGGCGTGGGCCGCGGCCCAGCCGTGCAGCGCGGCGGCGGCCATGACGGCGCAGAAGAGCAGCAGTTTGGCGGCCAGGACGCGGCCGTAGCCGGGTTCGGTGAGCGAGGCCCAGGTGACGCCCTTGTGCCAGGCGATGGCCAGGCCGGTGGCGAGCTGGAGGGGCAGGAACAGGGCGGCGGTGAGCAGGCCGAAACGGCGTCCGACGGCGTCGAGCATCCGGGTGCGGCGCTCCTCGTCGAGCAGGCGGCGGGCCAGGGGCAGCAGCACGAGGGAGACCGCGAGCTGGCCGCCGACCCACAGCGCGGCCCCGAGCACGTGCAGGAAACGCACCACCGACCACCAGGTCATCGCGCGCCCACCCGCTCTCCGGCGGCCTGGCGGCGGGGGATGCCGGTCGCGCCGAGGTGGAGGCGGGCGTAGAAGTCCTCCAGGGCGGCCAGGGTGCTGTTGATCGTGCTGGCGGCGTAGCGGCCGTCCAGCTCGCCGTGGTAGGCGTGCGCGGTGCGGACGGCCTCGGTCGTGTCGGCCAGCGGCTCGCCCGCCAGCAGGCCGCGGGCCGAGGCGGCGGCGACCCACGTCAGGTAGCGGCCGACCCGGCGCAGGTAGCTGGCCCGGCTGGAGGCGGCCAGCGGCGAGCCGGCCAGCGCGGCGGCGTACGCGGCCAGCATCGTGTCGTAGGGCGCGGCCAGCCCGCCGGCCCTTCTCCTCTCAAACATGGGCGGCCGGTTCCTTCTGGCAGGGGAAGCTGCCCGGCTCGTAGGCGCACCACGGCTCCTCGCCGAGCACGTCGCCGGAGCAGGCGTAGGCGCGTGAGCGGGAGCCGCCGCAGATCGTGCGGAACTCGCACGCCCCGCACCGCCCGCCCAGCCGGTCGGGGTCGCGCAGCGCGGTGAACAGCGGCGGGGGCGCGCCGAAGTCCGCCACCTGACGCACGAGCCGGTACGCCTCCTCCGTGCCCAGCTCCGCCGGGTTCCGGTCGGGCACGGCCTCGGCGCGGCAGTGCAGGCAGGCCAGCGCGCAGGCGCGGGTGGCCTCCCAGATCACGATGAACGGGCTCGCGGCGACGTCGCGCCGGACCCGGCGCAGCGGCCCGCGGCCGGGTGGGGCGGTCATGCGGGTGCTCCTCGCAGGAGGTGGTCCACGACGTCGGCGGCCGAGTGGTCGTCGGGCAGGCCGTCCAGGAAGCCGAGGTCCTGGCCCAGGGTGAGCAGGGCGGGCTCGTGGTAGCCGTCGGCGCGGCGCTGGCCCAGGCCGATGGCGGCGGTCAGCCCGTTGCACAGGCACTGGCGGCCCTCGGCCTCCTCGGCGGGCCGGCCCTTGCGGACGTAGGCGTCCACGGGTTCGGCGGGGCAGCGGTAGCCGATCGCGCCGCCGGGCCTGGCGTACGGGGTGCGCAGGTAGCCCAGGTCGCACAGCCGCGGACGCCGGTCGTGCACCTCGGGCTCCGACAGGGTGCCGGGCAGGCTCGCGACCTTGAACGGGAAGCCGGTGGGCGAGGCACGCGGGTCGTTGCGGACCTCCAGCGCGCCCCGGCGTGCCCGGCTGAGCATGCGCCGCCGCAGGCCGTCGTCCAGGCCCGATTCCCGGCACAGGGCGAACGCCGTCCCGACCTGGATGCCGGTGGCCCCGGTGGCCCGCGCTCCGGCCGCGCCGCCGGGGACGGCGTACCCGCCGGCCAGCCAGAACGGCAGCCCGAGCGCGGCGACCTTGGCGGTGTCGGCCTCGTCGCGCGGCCCGTAGACGGGTTCGCCGCGCTCGTCCAGCAGCAGCCGGCCGCGCGGCGGCGCGCTGTGCCCGCCGGCCACCGGCGACTCCAGGACGAACCCGTCGGGCCTGGTCACGGGCGAGCGGGCCAGGTAGAGGGCCAGCACGTGGGAGGAGACGATCGCCAGCAGCTTGGGGCGCCGCAGCGGCTCGGCGGGCGCGGGCCACAGCGCGGCCGGGTCGAGTCCGGTCGTGTGGCGGGCCTCTCCCGCCTCGGCGACCGTGACGGTGATCTCGGCCGGGCGGTGCGCGGCGAAGGCGTCGAGCAGCGCGGGGATCTCCGCCGGGATGCCGGCGCCCATCAGCACGTAGTCGACGCCGGCCAGCATCGCGCCGTACGCGGCGGCCGGCGTGGCGAGCTGGATCTTCTCCAGGTAGTTGACGCCGACCGGCCCGTCGTGGCCCTGCTTGGCCAGGAAGACCTCGGCGAAGTTGGCGACCACGGCCAGCTCGTCGCGGGCCCTGCTGGGCCGCAGCCCGAGCCGGGGCACCGGCCGGTACGGCGTGCCGGGCGCGATCCCGCCGGGCACGAAGTAGCGTCCGAGCACCCGTTCGGCGATCCCGGGGATGGGGAAGCAGGCCAGGGCCCGGCGCAGGTGGCCGCCGGGGTCGCCGCGCTGCAAATGGCGGGCCAGGGTGACGTCCAGGGCGGTGCCCGACACCACGCCGAGCTGCCCGGTACGGGCCACCGCGCGCGCCAGCCGCCATCCGGACACCCCGACGCCCATGCCGCCCTGGATCAGGACGGGGAGCGCGGCCTCGGTCACGGCCTCGGTAACGGCCTCAGACACGTCGCGCCCGCAGCGTCCCGGCCCAGGTGAGCACGTCGGCGTTGATCTCCCTGGCCACCTCGCGGGTCGCCAGGATGTGCACGACGTCGTCCTCGGGCAGCGTCTCGACCATGAGGGACAGGCCGTCGCAGTCGCCGACGTGCGGCAGGATCTCCCGTACCAGGGCGATGCCCCAGGCGGCCTGGTTCTCGTCGAGCTCGCCCAGGCCGTCGATCGCGGCCAGGTCGGCCAGCTCGGTCAGCTCGCGGATGTTGCGGATCGTGTCGTCGTGATCGCTGAGCAGTTTGTCCACGTAGTGCGCGCCGAAGACGGATCTCAGGCCGGGATACATGGCTTCTTCCTCGTAGCGGAAGTGCGGCCCGACGGCCGCCGACAGGGCCTCCACCAGCTTCCCCACCCGCGCCGCCGCGCCGGTCCGGAAGGCGTCGATCAGCGCGAGCAGCAGGTCCCTGACCTCGCGGTGCTCGGCGTGGAAGGTCTCGGTGAAGTGATGGCCGATGGACAGCACACAGTCCTCCAGCTGTGTCGTTCCGGACGTCGCCGGTCGCATGGTCCGCCTCCCCCTCACTCGTCGCCGGCGAGGGTGGCGCCGGTGGCCAGCAGGGCGGCGCCGGTGACGGTCAGCAGCCCGCCCAGGCCGATGACCAGGTTGCCGAGCTGCCAGGCCTGGTAGGCGTTGAGCAGGGAGGCGCGCAACATCTGGCCGGTGAAGGCGGTCTGCCGCAGGCTCTCCAGCTCGGCGTCCTCGCCGCCCGCCGCGAACAGCTCGGCGCTGACCTGCGCGTACGTCCGGCCGCCGGTGGCGGTCAGCACGTTGCGACCGATCACCTGGGCGTAGGCCCTGGCCTGCGGGCCGGTCAGCACGTCGCGGCCCTGGTGGGCGGCGAGCTCGGCGGGCAGTCCCTTGCCGGGGAAGCTGATGGCCTGGCGGCTCAGCTCGTCCCGGATCTCGCCGCGCGCCTGGACGCCCCGGGCGGCCATGACGGGCCCGGCGGTCACCATCGCGGCGCCGGCGGCGCCCAGCAGCGCCCTCGCCGCGCCTCGGACAGCGCTCATGTCAATGCTCCTCACGTGGATCGAGGGTGGATCGAGGGTTGATCGCGGGTTGATCGCCGGGGGCGTCAGCCGGCGGCCAGCCACAGGTCGGGGCCGAAGACCTCGTAGCGCACGTCGCGCGCCGCCACGCCCTCCCTCAGCAGCGCGGCGCGCGCCTCGCGCATGAACGGCAGCGGCCCGCACAGGTAGGCGACCGCGCCCTGCGGGATCGGGACGTCGCCGAGGTCCATCAGGCCGTCGCGGTCGGCGCCCTGGGCGCCGTGCTCGTACCAGAAGACGTGCTCGGGGGCCAGGCGGGCCATGTCCTCGCGCAGCGCGTGCCGGTCGGGCGAGCGGTCGGCGTGCAGGGTCAGGACGCGGCGGCGCGAGCCGGTGGCGGCCAGGTGGTCGAGCATGGCCACCATGGGGGTGCAGCCGATGCCGGCGCTCACCAGGACCAGGGGCGCCTCGGAGTCGTCCAGCGTCACGTCGCCGAAGGGCGCCGACAGGGTGAGCTCGTCGCCCTGGCGCACGGTGGCGTGCAGCAGGGTGGACACCTCGCCCGCGGGGTCGTCGTCCACGCGCTTGACGGTGATCCTGCGCAGGCCGTCGCCGGCGTTGGACAGCGTGTACTGGCGGAGCTGGCGCACGCCGTCGGGCATCTCGACCTGGACGCTGACGTACTGGCCGGGGCGGGCGGGCGGTGGCGGCTCCTCGCCGATCGGGCTGAGCAGGAAGGAGGCGACGTCGGGCGTCTCCTCGCGGCGGCCGGCCACCCGCCAGCGCCGCCACGTGCGGCCTTCGACGGCGCCGGCCTCGGCGTAGATGCGGGCCTCCATCGCGATCAGGGCGCCGGCCATCAGCCAGTAGACCTCGTCCCAGGCGGCGGCGACCTGCGGGGTGACGGCCTCGCCCAGCACCTCGGCGATCGCGCCGAACAGGTACTTGTGGACGATCACGTACTGGTCGTCGGTGACGCCGACCGCGGTGTGCTTGTGCGCGATGCGCGCGAGCAGGTGGTCGGGGCGCTGGCCGGGGTGGTCCAGGAGCATGGTGGCGAAGGCGGCGACGGAGGCCGCCAGCGCCTTGCGCTGCTCGCCGCTGGCCTGGTTGCCGCGGTTGAACAGGCCGTCCAGCAGTTCGGGCCGGTCGGCGAACATCGTCGCGTAGAACCGCTCGGTGATGGCGTCGAGCGAGGCGCCGACGACGGGCAGCGTGGCGCGGACGACGGCGGCGGATTCCGGGGACAACATGTGACC
This sequence comes from Nonomuraea sp. NPDC047529, assembly GCF_040642995.1. Lineage (NCBI taxonomy): Bacteria > Bacillati > Actinomycetota > Actinomycetes > Streptosporangiales > Streptosporangiaceae > Nonomuraea > Nonomuraea sp. NPDC047529. The sequence continues at coordinate 34,330 of NZ_JBEYTJ010000066.1, forward strand.
TCCACAGTCCCAGGGGGAACGTACCCGCGATCGCGGGCCGGATCTCAGGCTAGGAGCGCGGCCGGGCCGTTCACCGGGGCGAACGTCCGCAGTTGAAGGGTCGAAGGTCCCGGACGGGACATCCGGGCGCGTGCGGCCGAGGGCCGGCCTGCGGTGGAAGATGGGACTTTCGTCCCTGCCGGGGGCGGGGGCCGGACTGGGATCCTGGAGGCCATGCAGCTCGACTCGTCCGGACTTCAGGTGCTCTCCGAGGAGGAGTGCTTCCTGCTGCTGTCCTCGGTGCCCATCGGGCGGATCGTGTTCACCGATCGCGCCCTGCCCGCCGTCCAGCCGGTGAACTTCTGTCTCGACGGGCGGTCCATCGTGATCCGTATCGCGACCGGGTCGAAACTGGCGGCGGCGACCCGGCGGGCCGTGGTGGCCTTCGAGGCCGACGACTTCGACGTCGCCCGCGCGGCCGCCCGCTGAGGCGGTCCGCGCCGCCCCCGATCCAGGGCGGCGCGGTCCGGGGGCGGCGCGGTGGTCAGCCTTCGTGCGCCGTGGTGACCAGGCCGTGGTCGCCGTCGTCACGGCGGTAGAGCAGGCAGCCCGCTCCGGTTCCGGCGTCGGCGTAGAAGACGAACGGGAAGCCGGTCAGCTCCAGCCGGTCGAGGGCCTGCCCGGTGGTGAGGCGGGGGGCGGGCAGCGGGCTGACCGAGATCGCCGCGCAGGTCGGCATCGGCAGGCCGGGCCCGGGGTCGAGCTGGGCGAGCCGGTAGCCGTCCTCGGTGCGGTAGATCACGCTGTCCTGGCCGGTCGCGGTCTCGGTGAACAGCAGGAAGTCGTAGTCGAGGTCCTCCATGTCCACCGCCGCCTCGTCGGGCACGGCGCGGGCGGCCGTGAAAGTGCGCACGATCCGGCGTTCCCCGGCGGGCGGGGCGGGGTGAGGCGGCCGGGGGTGGCGTCCGCGCCGGTTCTCCCAGTCCCTGCTGGTCTCCAGCAGCCGCGTCCGCAGCCGGTCGCCCAGCAGGTGGATGGCCGCGCGGGTGGAGTCGGCGCCGGCCCGGGCCCTGACGAGCCGGCCCTGGACGTCCACCACGGCCTCGGCGGTACGCCGCTCACCCGCGACCTCCGTTGTGGCGGCGAGCTTGACCGTCGCCCCGAGCACCGGCTCGTGGGCGAGCCGGGTCAGGTCGGCCACGGTGTGCCGGGCACGCCGCACGTCGGCCGCGCGCACGCCGCCGCCGCGGATCCTGACCTGAACGTCGTCGGCGTCAAGGGCGATGGGCCTGTGCCTCATTCGTGAACACCTTCTTCGCATCCGGTGGTGATGTACCCAGCCTCCGGCCTGCGCGGATGCGGCTGCCAGAGCCGTAGGTCCCATCGCGCGGGGACCTACGGCCCGCCACGGGCCGGGGCGGGCGTCAGGAGCGGCGGTAGCCGGGGTGCACGCCGGGGGTCAGGCCCTGGTCGGCGGCGATCAGCTCCAGCAGGGCGAGCAGCTGCCCGCGCTGGTCGGGGCTGAGGGCGGAGGTCACGTCGGCCTCGTGCGCCATCGCGGTCCTCTTGATGTCCTCCATGACCCGCGCGCCCTGCTCGGTCAGGTGCAGCTCGTGGTTGCGACGGTCGCCGGACGACCGGCGCCGCTCCACCAGGCCCGCCCGGTCCAGCGGGTCGAGCAGCGCGGTGACCCGGCTCGGCACGACGCCGAGATCGGCGGCGAGCGACTGCTGGCTGCGGCCGGGCTGGAAGGCGATCATCCGCAGCAGCCCGACGTCGGACGGCGACAGGCCGAGCTCGGCGACCCGTGCGGCGAAGCGGCCGGCGGCGTGCGCGCCGAGCTGCGCGAGCAGGAAGGCGACGCCCATCGGGCGGTTGCGGGACGCGGACACAGCGCATACTGTACTCCGCACAGAACCTTTCACAAGAGTGAACCTTTCTCTAGAGAGAAGCAATATGCGATGGCTACCGAGATGACCACCGATCGGACCGACTGGCCCAGGCATCCAGGACTGGAGGGCAAGGTCGCCCTCGTCACCGGCGGTTCGCGCGGCATCGGCGCGGCCACGTGCCACGCGCTGGCCGCCAACGGCGTCAAGGTCGCGGTCACCGGCCGCGACACCGAGGCGGTGGCCCGCGTCGTCGCCTCGATCACCGGCGAGGGCGGCCAGGCGCTGGCCGCGCCCGGCGACGTGACCGACACCGCCGTCCTGGCCCGTATCCGCGCCGAGGTCGAGGCCGCGCTGGGGCCGGTGGAGATCCTCGCGCCGTTCGCCGGAGGGCAGGGCGCGCCCGCGCCGACCGCCGGGCTCGACCCGGGCCGCTGGCGCGCCGTCCTGGAGTCCGACCTGACCTCGGTGTTCCTCACCGTCCACGAGTTCCTGCCGGGCATGCTGGAGCGGCGCGCCGGGTCGATCATCCTGATGTCGTCCACCGCGGGCCGCCGGCCCGGGGGCGCCAACGCCGCCTACGCCGCGGCCAAGGCGGGCGTCGTCATGTTCGCCCGGCATCTGGCCGCCGAGGTGGGCGGCGACGGCGTCCGGGTCAACTGCCTGGCGCCCTCGGCCGTGCTCAACGACAAGCTCGCCGCCCTGCCCGCCGAGCGGCTCGCCCAGCTCGCCGCGACGTTCCCGCTCGGCCGCGTCGGCCACCCCGCCGACGTCGCCCAGGCCGTCCTCTACCTCGCCTCGCCCGCCGCCGCCTGGGTGACCGGGGCGACCCTCGACCTCACCGGCGGACGGGTGTCCGGATGAACGCCGCGCTCCTCCCGTCCCTCGCACCCACCGTCCAGACGGAGGCCATGTCATGATCGACCCGATGACCGAGCGGCTCGTCCGGTTCCAGCGGCCCGGCGCCCTGCCCTACCTGATCGGCGCGGACGAGGCCCGCGTCGCCGCCCTGTTCGGCCTCGACGCCGACGCCTACCGCTCCCTGCTGGACGGCTTCGACCGCCAGGCCCGGCAGGCCGCCGCGACGCTGCTGGCCCGGCCCGGCCTCGCCGACGCCGTCGACCGGCTGCCCCTGCACGCCGAGGGCGCCGACGGCCCCCGGGACGCCTTCCACGTCGTCGCCATCGGCGAGAGCACCACCGCCGACCGCCTGTCCTGGTTCGAGATCCTGGGCCGGCTCGTCGCGCTGTGCCGCCCCGGCGACGCCGTCCGCTTCACCAACCTGGCGATCACCGGCAGCACCACCACCCAGGCGCTCACCCAGCTCCCCGCCCTCGGCTTCCAGCGGCCCGACCTGGTGCTGTGCATGATCGGCGCCAACGACGCCCAGCACCTGGCCCCCGGCGCGCCGACCCTGGTCAGCGCCGCCGAGACCGAACGCAACCTGGCCATGCTGCACGACCTGGCCCAGGAGCGGGGGCCCGTCCGCTGGGTCTGGCTCACCCCCAGCCCCGTCGACGAGCCGCGCGCCGCCGCCTACACCCACTTCCGGCGGGCCGGCATCAGCTGGGCCGCCAAGGACCTCGACGTCACCTCCGACCACCTGCTGGGCCGTCCCGAGCTCACCGTGGACACCAGGCTCGCCGTCTCCGAGGACCACCACTTCCTCGACGACGGCGTGCACCTGAGCATCGAGGGCCAGCGCGAGATCACCGCGGCCGTCGTACGGGCGCTGGCCGGTGTGGCATGAAGCTCATGGTCCTGGGCGCGACCGGCGGCACCGGACGCCAGGTGGTCGAGCAGGCGGTCGCCGCCGGGCACGACGTCACCGTCCTGGCCCGTGACCCCGCCCGCGTCCCTTCGGCCGATCGGGTGCGGGTGATCGGGGGTGACGTGCTCGCCCCCGGCCCCTGGCGGGCGGCCGTCGCCGGGAACGAGGCCGTGCTGTCGTGCCTGGGCAGCACCGACCGTGGCAATCCCACCACCGTCTACTCCCAGGGCACCGCCAACGTCGTCGCCGCCATGCGCGAGGGCGGGGTGCGCCGTCTGCTGTGCCTGTCGTCGGCGGGCCTGGAGATCCCGCCGGGCACGCCGCTGGGCCGCCGCCTGGTCACCCGCTTCGTCATCCAGCGCCTCTACCGGCACGGCTACGCCGACATGGAACGCATGGAGGCCGCCGTCACCGCCGCCCACGACATCGACTGGACGATCGTGCGCCCGCCGATGCTCACCGACGGCCCCCTGACCGGCCGCTACCGAACCGCCCTGAACGGCCCCTTGGCCAAGGCGAGCTCGATCTCCCGCGCCGACCTGGCCCACTACCTGCTCACCCACGTCACCGACGAACACCACCGCCACGCCGTCGTGGAGATCGCCGGCGGCCCCTGACCCACCCTTCCCACGCCGCAGAACGACACGCCGAGGTCCCGGCGGGCCGGGAGCAACGATCACCAGGCCGCAACGGGATTCGGGGGCCGCCCGGCGGACGGCCTCCCGTCGTACGGAGGCTCAGCGCAGCCGGTCGGCGAGGAAGCGCAGGGCGTCGTCGAGCTCGAAGTCCGGTACGTCCCCGTGCCCGCCGGGGTTGGCGTGCAGCGTCTTCTCGGCCGAGGACAGCGCGTCGAACAGGGCCAGGGCCTCGGCCCGGGGCACCCGTTCGTCGTCCCACTGGAGGAGGAACCGCACCGGGACGGTGATCCCGGCGGCGGCCGCGGCCGGGGGCGCCGCGGGGCGGGGCGGGCCCCCCCCCGCCCCCCCCCGCCGCGGCGCGGCGGGCGCCCCCGCCGGCCCCCCCGGCCCGGCCCGCGCCCGCCCCCCCCC
>NZ_JBEYTJ010000066.1:39027-42732 GCF_040642995.1 Nonomuraea sp. NPDC047529
GCGGCCTCGGCCGAGGCCGACGAGGTGCCGCTCAGCCCCAGCACCGCCGCGCCGATCCGCGGCTCGGCGGCCACCAGCGGCATCCCCAGGGCGCAGCCCAGCGACACGCCCCAGTAACCCACCGGCCCCTGGTCGCCGAGCGCGTCCAGGACCGAGCGCCACTCCGGGACGGTCTGGGCGGCCAGCGACGTGTGGAGCTCGGCCAGCAGCGGGGTCGGGTCGCCCCCGCCGGCCATCCGGTCCCGCATCGCGGTGATGACGCGCTCGTGCTCGGCGCTCCTGGGCCTGTCGCCGTGGGCCGGCGCGTCGATGGCCGCCGCCGCGAAGCCGCGTTCGGCCGCCAGCCGGTGGGCGCGTCCCACGACGCCCGGGGCCTGCTTGTGCTGCCCGCCGCCGTGCCCGATCAGGACCAGGCCGCGGGGTTCGGCGTGCCGCGGGGTCCACAGCACGCCGGGGATCTCGCCGAGGGTGAAGGATCGTGCGGTGACGCCGTCGGCCGACGTCTGAGAGGTGAAACGCATGCGCGTCGAAAGCCTTTCGGGATGCGATGCCTCGTGCGGGCGCTCCCTAGGCGATGCGCGCGAGGGAGCCCCGACCTGTCACAACGTTGATCGGTCTCACCTCCTCGGGTCGATGCGCCAGAAAACGTACCACACCAGCAGATCGCGGTCAGCCGTGCAGCAGATCGAGGATGTGCGGCCAGGCGTCGGCGCCGAGCCGGGCGTCGGCGGCCGGGTCGCCGCCGTAGAGGAAGTCGGGTGACTCGGGAGCGGGCCCCTCCCCCGGCAGGCGCGGACGGTGACCGGCCTCGGCCCGGCTGACCAGCCGGACCGTACGACCGGCGGCACGACGGCGGGCGGCCAGCCGCCCGGCGAACGGCACGGACGGCCACATGGCGTCATCGCCGCCCGCCACCAGCAGCACGTCGGCCGCCGCCTCCTCGATCGGGATCGCCGCGGCCGGCAGCAGGCCGGCGAACGTACGCTCGCTGAGCTCGTACAGGGCGCGCAGGGCCAGCGGGCCGTGCTCCGGCTCGACCTCGGCCCAGTCGTCGTCGTACGGGACGAACGGCAGCGGGCTCCCCCGCCACGTCCAGGACGACCGGTAGGGACGCTCCTCCCCGTCGGGCCCCGGCCCGACGTTCCCCCACACGACCGAGGTCGGCGACAACGCCACCACCCCGCCGACCCGCCGGTCCCGGACGGCGGTCAGCAGCGCGGCCTCGGCCCCCTTCGACATGCCCAGCACGCAGATCCGCCGGACCCCGGTGGATTCCAGCAGATCGACGGCCGACACGAACGTCTCCAGCGGGATCTCGCAGATGCCGGGCGACTGCCCCGGGCCCCCGAACCACCGGATCGACAGCGCGGTCATCCCCTCCCCGGCGAGGAGGCGGGCCCGGTCACGCTCGATCCGCCCGCTCGACCCCGCCAGCACGAGGACGCCCGTCCGGCCGGCCGAACCCGGAGTGACCAGGACCCCTTCCCAAGGGGAGCTCAGTTCACGCTCGTCCGTCTGCACCCCTCGACACTACTGAGAACAGCCCCCGCACTGGAACGGCGAACCGCCATCAATGGGACACTAAGGCCGCAACGTGCCACGACGGAGGGAGAACGCCATGTCGTTCCAGGCGTATCTGGACAACATCGAAGAGAAGACCGGGCTGACGCCCCGCCAGTTCATCGCGCTGGCCCAGGAACGCGGCTTCGACGCCCCCTCCACCAAGGCCGGGACGATCATCGACTGGCTCAAGCAGGACTACGACCTCGGCCGCGGCCACGCCATGGCCCTCGTCCACGTGATCAAGAAGGGCCCGAAGATCGACGCCAAGCACGTCGGCACCTCCGGCTCCCACCGCGACGAGTCCGACACCCTCTGGCTGGACGGCAAGGCCACCCGCCCCGAGACCGCCTAACCCCGGGCGGGCTTGGACCGCGTCAGCCACAGGCCGGTGAACACCGCGCAGACCAGCGTGACGACGCCGGCCACGACGAAGGCGCTGCCGAGCCCGGCCTCGAACGACGCGCCGCCGGACTCCCGCGTGCGGACGACCGCGCCCAGCACCGCCACGCCGAGCACCGCGCCGATCTGCCGGGTGGTGCTGCTGACGCCCGAGGCCAGGCCGCCCTCCTGCGGGCCGACCGCCTGGATGGCGGCCCCGGTCAGCGGGGACATGGTCAGGGCGAACCCGACGCCGGCGACGGCCAGCCGCCACCACACGTTGCCGTAGCCGGTGCCGGCGTGCACGAAGCCCAGCGCCACCAGCCCGAGCCCGGCCAGCGCCAGGCCGGTGGTGACCACGATCCGGAAGCCGTACCTGGCGGCGAGCCGGCCCGCGTACGGGCTGACGATCACCATGGCCAGGGTCGCGGGCAGGGTCTGCACGCCGGCGCGCAGGATCGAACTGCCCTGGACGTGGACGAAGAACTGGGAGAAGAAGAAGGACGAGCCCATGAGCGCGAACCCCACCACGGCCATCGCCGTGTTGGAGACCGTGAACAGCCGCTGACGGAACAGCCGCAGCGGCAACATCGGCGCCGGACCGCGTCCTTCGACGACGACGAACGCGGCCAGCAGCACCACCGCGACGGCGAAGCCGCCCAGGATCACCGGCGAGGTCCAGCCGCGGGAGCCGCCCTCGATGAGCGCGAAGGTCAGCGCCCCCACACCGAGGACGGACAGGACCGTGCCCGGGACGTCGAGCCCCGGCGCGGCCGGGTTGCGCGACTCGTCCAGCACCCGCAGCCCGGCGACCAGCAGCACCGCGCCGATGGGCACGTTGACGAGGAAGATCAACGGCCAGCCGAAGGCGTCCACCAGGACGCCGCGGCCCCGACGCCCTGCAGCACCCGTCCGGCGATCAGCCAGCCGAGCGAGGGCGCGACGGAGCACACCACGGACGCGGCGGTGAACACCACGACGCCGGTCAGGAACAGCCGCCTGCGGCCGAACCGGTCGGCGAACACGCCGCCGGACAGCAGCAGCATGGCCACCAGCAGCACGTAGGCGTCGACGATCCATTGCAACCCGCTGAGCTGGGTGTGCAGGCGAATCTGCATGTCGGGCAGCGCCGCCCCGACGATCGTGCTGTCGAGCAGCACCATGAACTGGCCCAGACAGGCCACCGCGAGCAACACGGTCCGGTTCGGTGGGACGCCCGCGGCGCCGGGCGTCATCGTGCTTTCGGGTGCGGTCACCGCAGTGCTCCCTCTCGTCAGGCCGTCGTGAAGCGACGCTGATCGCACACCATAGTTCGATATTTCGGAAATATCGAAGTATTGGTAGCATGGAGGCATGCGACCGCTTCCCGAACCGGCCCGCGAGTCCCTGACCCTCGCGCCGCTGCTCCACGCGCTCGGCGACCCGGTCCGCCTGGAGCTCGTGCGCCGCGCCTGGGCCACCTCCGAGTCCACCTGCTCCGCGCTCGCCGACGGCATGGGCGTGCCGGTGTCGACGTTGTCCAACCACTTCCGGATCATGCGGGAGGCCGGGCTGATCAGCATGACCGTCGACGGCCGTCACCGGCGGGTCCGGGCACGCGCCCGCGACCTGAGCGACCGCTTCCCCGGCCTGATCGACCCGATCCTGCGGTTCGCCTCCGCCGTCGAGGACGCGCAGGCCCCGGGGGGGGGGGGCCCCCCCCCGGCGGGGGGCCCCGGGGGGGGGGGGGGAGTGGGGGGGGGGGCGGGGCCCGCCCGGCCCCCC
>NZ_JBEYTJ010000067.1:0-42698 GCF_040642995.1 Nonomuraea sp. NPDC047529
CCCTGGTTGTGACGGATCTGGTTGTGGTGATCAATCCATCTACCAGGGGTTTCTTACGTCGTCAGGCGATCGCCAAGCTCGCGATCAGGCTGTGACCAGCGCCCTGCCGCCAGGGGGATGAAAAAGCCTCACTGAACGTGCATTCCTTCCGATGCACCTCGAAATCGACGAACTCGATGACGATCAGAGTGATGTCCTCCGAACCAGCGCGCTCCACAGCAATGGCTTCGAGACGATCAGCCGCTTCTGCCGATCCGCCTGGCCCACTCAGACTCTCCATCAGGAGCGCGTGAGAAACCACCGCGCCGAGTCCGTCCGTGCACAGCGGGATCCGGTCACCGGCGGACAGACTGAGGGCTACCAGGCCAGGGGCGTGACCCTCGGGCCGTCCGTCGAGGAAGTGCGAGATCCGTTCCGGCGGCATCGGCAGGCTGTCGGCCTCAGCCATACCGTGGGCGTGCCCCTCGGTCCTCCAGATGAGCTCTGCGGTCCCGTTCTCCGTTCTCCGTTCGCCGCATGACGTACGACGTACGACGTACGACGTACGACGTACGACGTACGCCTGCGTATCGCCCATGTTCGCAAAGGCCGTCATGGTCCCAGGTCTGCGGCGCGGACGTACAGGCGACCTAGGCGGCCACGTGGCGGCTCACGTACGCGGTCGGTGCTCAGCCCTCGTCCTTCGGTGGCAAGTGGCCCCGTACCGCAGGGCCGCCAGGCCCGAGGAACGGAAGCCACGCGGCAGCCACTTTTTGTCATTCTCGGCTGGCAGCATGTCGGCATGATCGCGACTGCCGCTGACTACGCCTGGTTCACCTTCGGCCGGTTCATCCACGACCAGTACACCGATCTTCGGGAGGCATACTGTTTCACCCTCGTTCGCGGGCTGACACCTGAGCAGGTCCTGACCCGGACTGGGGCCGAAGGCTTTCCGCCCATGGGGCTCAAGGAGCTGATCAAGGCAGGGGTCTCCGACCTCGATAGGTCCCGCTCCGGATATGGCCACTTCTTCGGGGTCGCACCCATCGGTGACTGGGCGTTCATCGTCGAACCCAACGGCTTCATGGGCGTTCTCCCCAGCATCGCCGGACGGTTGTCGGCGGGCACCCGGCTGGTCTCCCATTTCCGCAATGTCAACGGGCGGGAAGACTTCCTCTGGATGGAAGACGGCCAGGAGCGTCTGGCCTTGGAGCCGAGCTTTTCCGACATCGACTCCTTCACCAAATGGGATGAGGAATTCACCGAGATCGCGCGGCAGGTCGAATTCGACGCCGCACACAGCAGTGAGTCGTTCTTCGCGATGGCCGAGTACCTGACTGGGGTCAAGGTGACGCCGGAACTGCTGGAACAGTCGGTCTACCTGTGTGGAGCCGCGCCCGACTCACAGTAACCACAGCCATAAGCGAACCAATCAGCCGGAATTCTCCGTGCCATTCGGCCCGCGGCTGGCCACCTACGTCCCCAGCGCCGCCGCGCTCGAACAGATCAGCCGTCCACACTGAGGCTTTTCCAACCTGATCGGGCCGATCAAGCAGGAGATAACCGGGACGGGTTGGCATAAGAGGCTCTCGACAGCTCGTACGCACGGGTCTGACCACATGAAGACCCATAGGCTCCTGATTGCCAGATATGCCGGTTGAGCGATCTTGTGACGGCTCGGATCATGTGTGGAGGGATCTCGGTGATGATGATCAGCCAGCTCCTGATCGCCGGACTGTTGTTACCGAACCTGTCCGTACAGGCACAGCCACCTCTCCTCCACGTGATGACGTGGAACGTCTGTGCGGGCACCAACGCCGGGTGCGCGCTCTTTCGCCGCTCGAACGCCGAGCTGGCCTGGCACGTGGCAGTGCTGGCGACCGAGGCGGACGTGGTCTTCCTCCAGGAGTTCTGCACAGGCGCCGACGCCGACCTGGAACACGAGCTCGAACGCCGTACCGGCCGGAATTGGAGCGTCCGGTCGGCCGGGCTGAAGTACTCGGACGGTTCCCCGTACCAGTGCCTGCCCGACAGAAACGGCAGGCCGCGTGGGGTGCTGAGCGTCACCCTGGCCGTGGCCGGAGCGGACACCGGCCTCGTCGTGCACCCGCTGACCTCGCCGCCGTGGGGAGCCCGCAGGTACGCCGTCTGCACGGCCGACCGGGCGTTCTGCACCGCGCACTTCTCGTCGGGATCGAGTTACGACGACAGGCAGAAGGGCAGGCCCTACCGGCACATCCAGTTGCGTGAGCTGTTCAGGCTCGGCCGGGGTGTGATCGGCGGCGACCTCAACCTTGTGCCGCGCGACGCCGCCGCGGCCTACAAGGGCCGCGACGAATGCGACCCGCGCCGGCGCTGGACCTACGTGACCCGCAGGCGGAAGATTGATTACGTGTTCGCCGGCGAGGGCCGCGTACGGAAATGCTTCGTCGATTACGCCCGGAGCACGTGGTCTGATCACGTCCCGTTGCACGCCTGGGTGAGAGCAGGCTCAACGCCGCCTGCACCACGCTGAGCCGGCCCAGCACCGGGTTGTTCGTCATGCCCTACCAGCGAAACCCGAATTTTGCGCATCCACGCTGCCGGCCAGGGACGAATTGGGATGCGCCCTCACTGAGGCTCTTTCATGGGGTCCACCGAGGATGAAAACAGCTCACTGTCGCTGCTCATGGCGGTCTTGCGGCACTCCGGCGCTGTCTGCGGTCAGGCTCCCCCGGCGTCACTGAGCCTGCGCTCGATGTGCGGTGGGCCGGTCGGGTGGGATCGGCCCGAAGAGGCCGCACGCCCGCCCGGTCCGGCGGCCGCCGGCGCCTCATCGAAGCCGGAGCCCTGACCGAGTGCATCAAGACCCTGGCGGAGGTGGCCTGATGACCGAGGCCGTGCGCGACCCCCTGAAGAGGAACCCAAGCGCCGGACCCATCACCGCTCTCGTAAGCGCTCGAATGGCGAAGGGACGATCTGTCAACGGAAGGACGGCCGATGGGAAAGGGGCCGCCTTCGTCCTCACGACAGCTGGCACATACAAGCGCGTCCGCGCGTACGGCCACACCCATGAGGAAGCTCACCAAGCTGATCGCACAAGCTGATCAGGGCATGCCAGTGCTGCAAGCATGGATGGGACGCCTCCCGCGAGCGGCCCACGTGCTGCGCTCTCAAGACCCCGAAATGCTGCGGTTCACATCTGTCCACGCGAATGATCCAGTCCATTCACGCCGTTCTCCGAAACGCACTCGAACAGGCCGTACGCGAGGAGATCATCCCTCGAAACGTCTCGAAGCTCTCACGGTCTCTGTTCCCTCGTACAAGGTCAACCGTGGTCTGACGACCGAGCAGGCGCGACGCGTGCTGAGGGTTTCTCGCGAGGACCGGTTCCACGCGCTGTACGTCCTGGCCCTCTGCCTCGGCCTGCGCCGAGGGGAGCTGCTCGGCCTCCGCTGGGAGGACGTCGACCTCGACGCGGGCTCTCTGGAGGTGGTCCAGACCCTCCAGCGCGTCGGTGGCGAACTCCGGTTCGTCCGCCCCAAGACGGAGAACTCCGAGCGCACGATCCCGCTGCCCGAGATCTGCGCCGACGCCCTTAAGGAGCACCGCAGGCGGCAGTTCGCTGAGCGGTCGGACGCCTGGCCTGACTGGCAGGATCACGGGCTCGTCTTCCCGTCCCGGCGCGGAACGCCGATGGAGCCCGACAATCTCCGCCGGAGCTGGGGAGCCGTCCGCCAGGCCGCCGGCCTCGGTGAGATGCGCCTCCACGACATGAGGCACACCTGCGTGACCCTCCTCCTGGACCTCGGCGTCCCGCCGCACATCGTCCGGGAGATCGTGGGCCACAGCGACATCGAGGTCACCATGACGATTTACGCGCATGCCTCCCTGGAGGAGAAGCGTAAGGCTCTCGGCAAGCTCGGTGATGCCCTGGCGTAGAGCAATCCCGTTCTCTTGGCGTCCCGGAGTCTTCACTCCGGGACGTCTTTGTGTCCAATCATTCCGATTCTCACTTGATGGTTGTGCTCGGCGTGCCCGATGACCTTGCCCTCGATCACGGCACCGATCTTTGGAAGCTCGCAGTCGGCAGGCATCCCGACGATCTCCGCGAGTCCGATCGCGTCAGGAACACCAGGGAGCCGCAGGAAACACCCCGAAAGGCTGCCGGCCGACGACCGTTCCCGTCACTCGCGTCCCCACCGGTAGAGCTTGACGTGTCGCGGTCCATGCATGGCGCACCCGCTCGGCGAATCCGGGCCCCTCGTCGGGCCACCTGTATTCAGACACGTTCGGATCCTAGGAGCCGAAAATCAGGAGCCGTATGCCGACGTTGCCGTCAGCGGACACAAAAATGCCCCGGAGCGATAATCGCTTCGGGGCTTTCTTGCTGTTCAAAGCTGGTGGTCAGGGGCAGGGTCGAACTGCCGACCTTCCGCTTTTCAGGCGGACGCTCGTACCAACTGAGCTACCTGACCCAGAGCGGTCCTGACGGGACTTGAACCCGCGACCTCCACCTTGACAGGGTGGCGAGCACTCCAAACTGCTCTACAGGACCTTGCGTTTCTTTCTGTTTGCGCTCGCTTAGCTTACCAGCTTTCCGGTGGCCTTTCGACCAGCCGGTTCGCGGTGCGCCAAGCGCTCGCAAGTGCCCCCAACGGGATTCGAACCCGTGCCGCCGCCTTGAAAGGGCGGTGTCCTAGGCCGCTAGACGATGGGGGCTCAGGATTCCCTGTCGCCTTCCGTCGGAGACCTCTGAAGCATAGGGGACGATTGCCCCTGATGCCAAAGTGGCTGACCGGCGGTCGGTGACGCGGTGCCGATGATCGATCCCGTTGGAGACGGGGCGTTCGTTGGCTCCGGAGAAATCATACGTTGTGGGTCGGCCTCCACGTGACGCTGGATGTACACCGACTGCTCCCCCAGCCCGCCCAGCGTGATGTCGTCCCAGGCGCGCAGGCGTCTGGTCTCGCGGTCGAAGTACAGGACCGAGGCCTGTACGGGCGTGGGCTGGGCGTGTTCGAGCGCCCGAAGGCCGGCACCGCCGGTCGATCCCTGGACGAGCATGCGCGAGCCGGACGGCAGCGTGGACGTCGAGCGGTCATGCGTGTGACCGGCCAGGATCATGGGCGCGGCCCCGCTGAACCCCCGGCCGACGTCGGGGTCGTGGACGGCCACCACGTCCGCCTTGTCCACGTTGGCCAGGCGTGCGCGGGCGAACCGTTTGAGCGCGTCCGGGTCCGAGTCGACGGCCACCGATTTGTCGGGGGTGAAGCGGGGGTCGCCCAGGCCGTAGATGCGCAGGCCCGCGACCTTCTCCACGCGGTCGTCCAGGACCACGGCGTTCTTCTGCCGCTCGACCGCCCTCTGCGTGATCATGGAGTCGTGGTTGCCCCGTACGTACACGTACGGCACCCCGAGGCGGCTGATCTCGTCGACGAACTTGTTCTCCGGCTTGGTCCCGTGGTCCGAGATGTCGCCGGTGTCGATGATCATGTCGACGGCGAACTGGTCCTTGAGCGAGCGGATGACGTTCCAGGCGATGGGGTTGATGTGGATGTCCGAGACGTGCAGGACGCGGATGGATTTGGGGTCGGCGTCGTACAGGGGCAGGGTCGAGACGGTGTCGTACAGCTTCGAGACGTTCGTGACGAGCTTGGTGAGCTGCGACCGGTACGACTCGAACTTCGTCACGATCGACTCCGCGCTGCCCACCAGCGACGGCGCGGCGGCGACGAGCCCCGAGTAGCGCGGCTCCACGAGCGAGCTCGGACGGAACGTGAGGGCGGCGAGCGCCCCGGTGCCCGCGAGGCCCACAGAGGCCGCCAGAAGGCCCACCAGAGCCGTCCTGGGGCGCCTGTAGACCATCAGGACGGCTATCAGGGCCCCCGCCCCGGCACAGAGCATGCTGCGGACCGCCAGGGCCCGCACGCCGTCCAGGAGGTCGCTCTCGATGAGGCCCGGCAGGCGGTCGGCCAGTTTGGGATCCTCGATGAGCGCCTTGGCGCGCTCCTGGTCGATGTTCTCCAGGGTGATGCGGAGCCTGAGCGGGGCGTCGTGGGTCCGGAAGGTCAGCGTGCCGAGAGGGCTGGCGTCGACGACCGTCTCGCCGCGCCAGGCGGGCCTGAGAGACATGCCCGTCTCGACGGGACCGACCTGGGCGTGCACGGTGCCGCTCAGGAATATGCCCAGCCAGGCGCCGGCGGCGGCCACCATGAGCACCGCCACGACCCTTGTCGCGCGCGACCGAATGACTGCTTTCGACCTGTCAACGAACTTCATACAGTTTCTTGCATACCTGACCGGCAGGGCAGAATGGCATGCGTGATCGAGGTTTCGCGGGAGAAGTTCGAGGAGCTCGTGGCCCAGGCTCTGGACACGATCCCCGCCGAGCTCACCCGTGTCATGAGCAACGTCGTCGTCACGGTCGTCGATGATCCGCCGGAGCCCCACCTGCTCGGCCTGTACACCGGTGTCCCCCTCACAGAACGCGGCGACTGGTACTCAGGTGTCCTGCCCGACCGGATCGAGATCTACCGCAATCCCATATGCCAGATATGCAGGACAGAAGAGGAAGTCGTTAACGAGGTGCGCATCACTGTTGTCCACGAGGTGGGACACCATTTCGGGATCAGTGATGACAGACTTCACGAACTGGGCTGGTGACCCTTTGCTTCTCGTTGACTTCTTTGGGTTGCGCCTTGCCTCATGATCGGGCACCTTAGGTCACATAGCGAACACGGTGAGTCAGGCACAGCGGAGTCCAATGGGGGCCATGCAGGCAGGTAGGCCGCCGGGACGGCATCGCCGTGCCGAGACAGATCAGGCCACCTACGGCGAGGTCATCGCCATCCGGGAATTTCGGGCGCTTTGGTACGGCCAGGGCCTGTCCCTGCTCGGTGACCAGCTCGCCCAGGTCGCGCTCGCCGTCCTCGTCTACTCCCGCACCGGGTCGGCCCTGGCCACCGCGGCCGTCTACGCGCTGACATACCTCCCGTCGATCGTCGGGGGGCCGCTGCTGGCGGGGCTGGCCGACAGGTTCGCGCGCCGGGGCGTCATGATGACCTGCGACGTCGTCCGCGCGGTCCTGGTCGGCGTGATGGCGCTGCCGATGATGCCGTTCTGGGCGTTGTGCGTGCTGGTGTTCTTCGTGGTGCTGCTCAGTGCCCCGTTCTCGGCCGCGCGCGCGGCGCTGCTGCCCGAGGTGCTCGAAGGCGACCGGTACGTCGTCGGCTCCGCGTTGCAGAACATGACGAACCAGGCCGTACAGATGCTGGGGTTCGCTGCGGGCGGAGCGGTGATCGCCACCTTGGGCCCCTACCGGGCGCTCGCTCTCGACGCGGCCACGTTCCTCGCCTCGGCCCTGATCCTGGTCTCGGGCGTACGTCCGCGGCCGGCCGCCGACCAGGGGGGCGCGAAGCCGTCCATGTGGGCGATGACCAGGGCGGGAGCCTCACTCGTCTTCGGCTCGCGCAGGTTGCGAACACTGGTGCTGTTCGCGTGGTTGTGCGGCTTCTACATCCTCCCTGAGGGCATCGCCGTGCCCTACGCCGCCGAACTCGCCACGGGGACGCTGTCGGTGCCCGTGATCACCGGTCTGCTGATGGCCGCGATGCCGACGGGCACGGTGGTGGGCGCCTTCCTGTTCAGCAGGTACGTGACGCCGGCGCGGCGGCTGCGCCTGATGGGCTGGATGGCCATGCTGAGCTGCGCGCCCCTGGCGGTGACGGCGCTCCGGCCGCCGCTCGCGGTGGTGCTGGCCGCATGGGTTCTGTCGGGGATCGGTGGGGCGTACCAGCTCGCGGCGAACGCGGCTTTCGTCCAGAGTGTGCCGCCGGAGCGGCGTGGCCAGGCCTTCGGGCTGGTGCAGTCGGGGCTGATGGCCGTCCAGGGGTTGGGGATCCTGGTCGGCGGGTTCGCGGCGGAGAGACTCGGTCCTGAGCTGGTGGTCGCACTCTCCGGCATCACCGGAGTGATCGCGGCGGCCGTGCTCGCCCTGATGTGGACCGAGTCCCGGGACGACCGTAATGCCCAGGAAGTGCCCGCCCAGGCGCCGGCCTGATCACTGCTGCGGCTTGTGCTCGCCGGTCCAGTCGGTGGCGTTCTTCTGCTGCTGCTGCTTGATCAGGTCCTGGACGATCGAGGTGTCCCGCTCCTCGGACGGCATCAGGAGCCAGCCGATCGCGTACACCCCGACGCCGACCCCGCCGAACAGGGTGGCGATGGCGAGGGCGACCCTGACCAGGTTCGCGTCGACGCCGACGTACTCACCGATGCCCGAGCAGACGCCCGCGACGACCCGGCCCTTGTTGGTGCGACGCAGCTTCTTGACGTTGTACTCGCTGAATTCGTTCATGTCTCAAGACTGCCCCTGGGGGTGGTGTTAGCACATCAGGATTCCCCCTGGTAGAACCCTGGTAACCCCTTACGCGAGGAGAGGACCCGCCATGGACGACCTGCTGCGCCTCGACGACCGACTCAACGGCGACCAGCGGCTGATCCGCGACACGGTCCGGTCTTTCGTCTCCGACCGCGTCCTTCCGCACGTGGGCGACTGGTTCGAGGAGGCCGTCTTCCCCGCGCGCGAACTCGCGCCGGAGCTGGGCTCGCTCGGCCTGCTGGGGATGCATCTGGAGGGTTACGGGTGCGCCGGCACCGACGCAACCTCCTACGGCGTGGCCTGCCGCGAGCTGGAGGCGGGCGACTCGGGCCTGCGCTCGTTCGTGTCGGTGCAGGGCTCGCTGGCGATGTTCCCCATCTGGCGGTACGGCTCCGACCAGCAGAAGGAGGAGTGGCTGCCGCGCATGGCGGCCGGCACGGCCATCGGCTGCTTCGGCCTGACCGAGCCGGACCACGGGTCCGACCCGGCGAACATGCGCACGTACGCCAAGAGGGACGGATCCGACTGGATTCTCAACGGCTCCAAGATGTGGATCACCAACGGCTCGATCGCCGACGTCGCCGTGGTGTGGGCGCAGACGGACGAAGGCGTCCGCGGCTTCGTCGTCCCCACCTCCACGCCGGGTTTCTCCGCCCCTGAGATCCACAAGAAGTTGTCCCTTAGGGCATCGGTCACCTCGTCCCTGTACTTCGACGACCTCCGCCTGCCCGCCTCCGCCGTGCTTCCCGGGGTCACCGGCCTCAAGGGCCCGCTGTCGTGCCTTTCCGAGGCCCGTTTCGGCATCCTGTGGGGGGTCGTCGGGGCCGCCCGCGCCTGCCTGGAGTCGGCGGTGGACTACGCGAAGACCCGCGTGCAGTTCGACAAGCCGATCGGGGCCTTCCAGCTCACCCAGGAGAAACTGGCCTGGATGTACGTCGCCGCCGCCCAGGCCCAGCTCACGGCCCTGCACCTTGGTGCGCTGAAGGACGAGGGACGGCTGGAGCCCCGGCAGATCAGCTTCGGCAAGCTGGCCAACGTACGGGCCGCCCTGGACATCGCCCGCCAGGCCCGTTCCGTCCTGGGGGGAAACGGGATCACCCTGGAGTACCCTGTGATCAGGCACATGAACAATCTGGAGTCTGTGCTGACGTACGAGGGTACCCAGGAGATTCACACACTGGTGCTGGGCGAGGCTCTCACGGGGCTGGCCGCTTACCGGTGATGGAGGCGTCGCGGGCGGGGCGGTAATCTCTGTACCCTTGCTCGTGCGAGGGGCGTTAGCTCAATTGGCAGAGCTGCGGACTTTTAATCCGTAGGTTCCGGGTTCGAGCCCCGGGCGCCCTACCACCCCCACCTGCGGTTCCTTCCCTTATGGGAAAGTTTCTTGCTGATCGTGAGACACATGTGGGTCACACCTGGGTCACTTGGTCAGGCCGCCTTCCGGAGTTTGCGGCCGGTCCTGCGCGCCTTGCCCAGCACCAGCCGCGCGATCGCCTGGGCTGAGCGGTGATACACCTCTGGCAGCACCGAGGTGTAGATGTCGGAGGTCACCACGATGCTGCCGTGTCCGAGCGTGCCCTGCACGACCCGCAGGTCGGTGCCGCAGGCCAAGGCGAGGGTGGCGGTGCCGTGGCGCAGGTCGTGCAGCCGGATCGGTGGCAGGCCGCTCGCGCGGACAAGGTTTCGGAACCGGACGGTGAGATAGTCCGGTCGTAGGGGAGATCCGTCCACCCGCGTGAAGATCGGGCCTGTTTCCCGCCAAGCGTCGCCCAGTCGCCGCCGCTCGGTCTGCTCGTGACGGCATAGCAGGCGAACCGTCTGCGGGTCCAGGGCGATGATCCGCTGGCTGGCGGCGCTTTTCGGCGGGCAGGCGATCAGGCCGGCGTCGGTGTGCACCAGTTGCCGGTTGACCGCGAGTTCTCGCCGGTCCAGATCCAGGTCGATCCAGCGTAGCCCGGCTGCCTCTCCGCGGCGTAGCCCGCGCAGCGCGATCAGCTGCCACAACGTGTACAGCCGATCGCGTCGGGCGAAGGCCAGGAATTCGGCTAGTTGGTCGGCAGTCCACACCGCTACCGTCGGGTGTTCGTCCTCGCGCCGCCAGGCGGCCACCCGCCGGTCGGTCCACACCTGCGGATACGGCCGGGAGGGCGCGGGTAGCCGGATCAAGCGTGCCGGGTTGGAGGCGATCAGGCCCTCACGCACTGCGGCGTTCAATGCCGCGCGCAGCGTTGCCCGGATCCGGTGCAGGGTGGAGGGCGCGATCGACTTGCCGTAGCGGGTGCGCCGTCCGGCGAGGGCGGCGAACATGCGGCTGAGGTCTAGGGTTGTGAGCTGGGCCAGCTCGATCCGGCCCAAGTACGGGATCAGATGCAGGCGTACGTGATCGGCGTAGCCTTCGCGGGTGCTGGGCCGCAGTCCCTGCTGAGCCTGTAGCCAGCAGCGCAGCCATCGCGCCACCGTATATCCCGCCCCCAGCCCGCCGTCCCGATCGGCGGCGATCACCTCACCACCCGCGCGGTAAGCCTGTTCGGCAGTGGTGAACCCGCCACGCCGGAGCCGCTCGCGACGCCCGGCCGGGCCACTTACCTGGACTGCGAAGTACCAGCTACCATGCCCGTCCTCCTCCAGCCGCACGCAGCTTCCGCCCAGCTGCCTACTCGTACGCGCATCGACGCATCCACATCGCTTGTACACCACGATGCGATCCTGGCGGTGTCTCATTGTCCCGTCCTTTCTTGATCGCCATTAAGGGCAGGACAACACCGACATCGGCCGCCGACAACCAGGCGAGAGCAAAGACTCAGGACGAGCTACCAAACGGATCCACACGGACCGGGCCTCGATCATCCGGCTGGTCGACGCGGTGCCGGCCGAGCAGACCAACGAATAGATCGAAGTCTGTCGCTACTTGGGCGCCGACGGCTACGCCGCCCAAGTTCGCCTTCCCGGGCGTCGTGAACTACAGAAAGCCGCGACCAAAGATCGCTAGTCGCCTGGGGCATCGGGGCCGGTGCTGGCGAAGAGGGTGTTCTGTTCTCTGATCCGCCTTTGAGTCAGGGCACGTTGCCATTTCCCGCTGGTGGTGCGGGACAGCCAGCCCGGCCGCACTGGGTGAACGTGCACGGCCGTCAGAGCCAGGTGATCGGCTATCAACTGGTGGATTTCGGTGCAGACGACGGACGGGTCGTAGCTAGGGGCGATTTCGGCGACGACCACGACGTGTTCGTTCTCGGCATAGGCGACGCACCGGCCGCGATGCACACCGGTCTGCCGGGCAGCGAGGTCTTCGACGTCTTCAGGGAAGTAGTTCTGCCCCCGAACGATGATCATTTCCTTGGTGCGGCCGGCGATGAACAGGTCGCCGTCGAGTTGGAATCCGAGGTCGCCGGTGTGCAGCCATGGGCCTTCGAAAAGTGCGGCGGTGGCGGATCGGTTGGCGTAGTAGCCGGAGGTCACGCAAGGGCCGCTGATCTGGATCTCGCCGACTTGTCCCGGCGCACACTCGGCTCCGGTCGCGTCGATGAGTCTCAATCGCATGTCCTGGACCGGGCGGCCGACGCTCACCAGTGGTTTAGCGGCTGGATGGTGGGGGGCTACCAGCGCGCACCGGCTGTGGTCGGAGAGTTCCGTCCGGTCCACGTGGATGATGCGCGGGACGGTTCCAGGTTTGGGAAACGTGATGGGCAGGGTGGCTTCGGCCATTCCATACACCGGGTACATCACAGACTCCGGTACTCCCGCTGAGGCGAAGCATTTGGTGAAGGCTTCCACGGTGGAGGCCTTCACCGGTTCGGCGCCATTGAACGCCAGCCTCCAGCGGGAAAGATCAAGGTTGGACAGAAGCTCGGGGGTGGCGGCGGCCACGATACGGTCGTAGGAGAAGTTCGGCCCCATGAGCAGGGTTCCGCCGTGGTCGGACAGGATTTGCAGGACGCGGGCCGGCCGCCGGATGAAGGCAAGCGGGGACAGGACCTGGGCACTGCCACCGGCCATGAGCGGTGCCAGCAGGCCGAACAGGCCCATGTCGTGGTAGTGCGGCAGCCAGGTCACCATCGTGTCCTGCCGGGTCAGGCGCGCGGAGGCGACGATCGACCGGAGCGCGGCTTGCACGGCCGAGTGCGGCAGCATCACCCCTTTGGGATGGCCGGTGCTGCCCGAGGTGTACTGCAGGACGGCCAGGTCACCCTCGGCGACCTCCGGAAGCCGGCCGGGTGGCGCGGCCAGGCTCGCGTCCAGCACCACAAGGCCGGGCGACATCCGCTGGAGGGCGTGCCCGATGTCGGAGTGGTCCTCATGCACGACGAGGTAACGCATCCGAGCGGTGCTGACAACGAGCGCCAGCCTCTCGGCGGACCGCTCGGGTGTCCCGGCCGCCGCGCTCAGCATGCTGGCTGCGGCGCCGGCGCGCACCACGCCCAGCAACCCGAGCAACACCTGAGGGCCGGTGGGCAGCAGCAGTCCGACGACCTCACCCGGTTTCACTCCGGCGGCCACCAGCCCGGCCGCGAATCGCTCGGATTCGCGGTCCAGGTCGGCAGCCGTGAGCCGCTCTCCCGTGCCGGGGAAGGACACCGTCACACCGGGATCCAGCAAGGACGCCGCTTCGGCCAAGGTGGCACAGTCCAGAGCTCGGCCCCTGTCGCCTCCGCTACTCATCGCATGACCTCCTGCAGCCGCACCAGGAGCGGCTCGGCGGGGGTGACACTGGTGCCGTTAGGCGATGTGTCGCCGATGTGAGGGCCTGGTGGAGCATGGAGGCTGAAGTGGTGCAGTACGGCAGCGGCGATCAGCTTGGTCTTCATTGTTCCCACGTGGATACCTGCGCAGAGCCGTCGGCCTGCGCTGAACGGAGTCATCGCGAAGCGGCTGCGCGTGGTGTCGGTTGAGGTGAACCGCTGGGGTCGGAATTCGTCTGGATCGGCGAAGGACGCGGGATCGCGCTGTGTGTCGGCGATGGAGTAGAACACTTCAGTGCCGGCAGACAGCAATGTGTCTCCGAAGACCAGGTCCGTCTCGGCTCGGCGCGGCAACCAGAACAGCGGCGGGTGCAGCCGCGCGGTTTCGGAGAAGACAGCCTCCATGAGCTGTGAGTCGCCTGGCTCCGAGGCAGCGAGATCCCTGCGAACGGCGCTCTGCTCTGCCGGGTGGCGAGCGAGCAGCCACAACAATCGGGCCGAAAGATACGCCGTTGTCTCGAATCCAGCGAGAAGCAAGATCGCGATGTGGCCGGCGATCTCCTCATCCGTCGGAGGGCCGGGCAATGTGCGCAGGCGCGCCACCAACCTCGCCACCCCGTAGCTCCGCTCGTCTTCCACGGCGTGTGCCCGGTCGACCGCGGTCAGCAAAAGCGTGCGAACCCGGCGGCGGCTCCGGGCGATGTCACGGATCAGACGGTCTCCGCCGGGTGTGCCGAGTTCGAGATCGGGCGCTTGCAGCGTGGCGAACAAACCAAGGAGTTCCGACGCCTCCGACGCCGACAGCCCCGCGAAGACAGCCGCGGCGACCTCGAATGTCACCTTTTTGGTGAAGGCGTGCAGGTCGACGGGCTCATCGACGGGCAGTGCCGGGACGACGCGATCGAGGATCTCGCTGGCCACCGGAGCGTACTCGGCCGTCGCCTTCCGGTTCAGGACCGCCATCAACGCTCTGCGGGCTGCTCTGTGCGGTTCATCGTCAAGGTTGAGCAGTCCTCTGCCGAACCGCTCACCGAAGATCAGGTCCCAGCCATGAGCGTGGGACAGCTCCGAGTCGGCGGCATTGAAGAAGTGCTCGGCCATGGCCGAGCCACGTAGGTAGATCCGCGATCCAGGAACCGGGCAACCGCTCATCGGGAAGCCACCTGTGAGACACAGATCTGCTCCACCAGGCCGTTGAGGGTCGGGGGGGTCATGAAGATCCGCGGATCCACTTCCTCCTCCATGCCGAACGCCTCTTCCAGCGCCAATAGCAGCTCCACTCGATCGATCGAATCCAGGCCCAGTTCGGCGGCGATGTGCTCCTCGCCGCTGATCGGCCCGGTCAACTCCGGCCGGATGCTGCGGACCGCTGCCACCAGAACCTCAAGGATCGCTTGGCTGTCCGTTTCCTGGGCACTCAACAGATGCCCTCCCAGACGTAGGGTTTCTCGCTCTGATGGTTACCCTGTGTAGGCGTATCAAAACTCAGAGTCAAGGGATGGGCATGGGCGCACTGTCGGGTAAGACGGCACTGGTCACTGGCGGATCTCGCGGTATCGGACGATCCATCGTCGAAAGGCTCACAGCAGAAGGAGCACAGGTCGCCTTCGGATACCGCCAAGCCACGGATGCGGCCCACGAGGTCGCGGCCGCCACCGGCGCACGGCCGATACAAGCCGATATCGGAGTAGCCTCCGACGTCGCCAGCCTGTTCGACCTGGCCGAGCAGGCTGTCGGGCGCCTCGACATCCTGGTGAACAACGCCGCGGTCTGGCTGCCTAGCGGACGGATCGAAGAGGCCAGTGAAGCAACCTACGAGACAGTGATGGCCGTCAACGCCAAAGGCACATTCCTTGCGCTCCAGCACGCGGCAATCCGCCTCGCCGACGATGGCCGCGTGATCAACATGTCCTCGATCGGCACGCAGCGTCCGGCCCCGGGGAACGCCATCTACGCGGCCAGCAAGGCCGCCGTCGAGCAGTTCACCGCCATCGCCGCTCTGGAACTAGGAGTACGCCGCATCACGGTCAACTGTGTCGCCCCCGGCGCCACCGACACCGCCATGCTCGAGCAATCGCTGCCGCAAAAGCTCCACGCACGCGCCGCACGCAACACCATCCTGGGCCGTCTGGGAACTGGTGACGACATCGCCGGCATCATCGCCTTCCTCGCGGGCCCCGATGCCGGGTGGATCACCGGGCAGACCATCAGCGCCACCGGAGGCCTTCTCTGACCCGGATCCACGAGTAGTCACCGAGTTGCGAGCTGAAAGGCCCGCCACTCGGGTCCGCGCCCGCCCGGATCGCCACCCACGCCCGCCGCCTCCAGGTGCGCCTGCCACCTGGAGCACGGCTCCTCAGCACGGTCCTGAACCGGCTCGCCCTCCTGCCCGACCCCGGCTAACCAAGACTAATCCGCCCCTTCGATCCGGAAACCCCCGAGGCCCGTGGAACCTCCGCCCACCGCAGCGGCAGACGGCTCACAGGGCTGCCCAGCCCACCAGGAGAGCAAGATCGAAACCGACCAGAACGACGATCACGGGCCATTCGTGGATCTTGCCCTGAAGATCGCTCCACCCTTGCCAGCAGCCACCGGGCCCTTCGCCGCCCAGCCGGCCACCAAAGGATTACCAAGCAGCCACAGACGCTGATTACTCTAAGTGCTTAACTGACCACTGTCCGTACTCGACGGTTCTGCGGCAGTGCAATGCGCATGGGACCGGACCTGCGATTCTCCGGGACATCAAATGGAAAACTTTCTAGCAGATGATTCGCCAGAAACGTCAACCTACGACTACATCGTCGTCGGCTCTGGGCCTGGCGGCGGACCTGTCGCCGCAAATCTCGCTGAGGCCGGCTTCTCGGTGCTCGTTCTCGAGGCGGGTCCGCCCAGCGGCAACGAGGTCTACCGGGACGTTCCCATATTCTTCGCACAAGCCACCGAGGACCCTGAGGTGGCCTGGGAGTACTGGGTTCAGCATAACGACGGGGGCAAAGCCGCTCACGGTGACATGTGGGTCGATGAAAAGGACGGGGTCCTCTACCCCCGAGCGTCAGCCCTCGGCGGCTGTGCCATCCACAATTCCGGCATCATCATGTACCCAGCGCACAGCGACTGGGACGACATCATGGAGTTGACGGGTGACAATGGATGGCACCACGAAGCCATGTGGCAGCACTGGCAAAAAGTGCTCGAATGGCAGGCCGTTTCCTCCAAGGACCCGTTCGCCCAACTGGAGTCTCCGCGAACCGATCCTGGCAGCCTGATCACGTCACTTGAGGGCCCGAACTGGTTCCTCAAGTCAATGGGGGACGCCGAACGTTCGGGCGAGCTCAACGACAAGGACAACGTCGGCACTTCAGGACCCTGGAACCTCCAGATCGGGATCAAGGCCGGCGTGCGCCAAGGTGTCCGGGATCGCCTCATCTCGGCCGAGCGAAACTGCCCGACGCTCGAAATCCAGTGCGATGCATTGGTAGAGAAAATCCTCTTCGAGCCCGGACAGACAGGCCCCAGGGCGGTAGGCGTCCAGTTCCTGAACGGACGTCATCTATACGAAGCCTCACCAAAATTTCAGGAAACGACCGAGGAGGAGCGGGCAGCTCTTCGACAGGTGGTCCGAGCTCGTCGCGAGGTCATCATCGCGGGCGGCACCTACAACAGCCCGCAGATCCTCATGCTGAGTGGAATCGGCCCCGCCGACCACCTGCGGGCCCACGGCATCGAAGTCCTCGTCGACTCACCTTGCGTCGGCACCAACCTGCAGGACCGGCGTGAAATCTCAGTCATCGACCGCTACGCCCTACCGGAGCTGGCGGAAAATCCCTATGTAGGCGCACTCATCAAGTCGCTCAGCCCGACAGGACCACGGCTGAGCGTCTGCCTGTCCGGATGGCGGGCCGACCCAGAGAATTCTCAGCTGGGCCAGTTCGGCATTCCCTGCATCACCTATCGCACCGAGGGCGCCGACGGATCCGCCACCAACTGCGTCACGATAGGGGTGCCTATCCAGTTCCGGGCCCACCACCCGGGTTGGGTCAAGGAGGCGTTCGCACACGTCGGGCAGTCCTGGACCTGGTTGACGCTCATGGGGTACACCGGGGACCGGAACGGCTACGTGCGCCTGCGTTCAGGCGACCCAACCCGCTGTCCGGATATCAACTTCCGCGCGTTCGGCAACGGTGCGGGTGGAGAAAAGGACCTTGCCGCGCTGACACAGGCCATCGAGATGTGCCGCGAGCTGAATCGCGTCGAACCCGGCGAAGGCGAGATCTTCCCCGGCCCCGACGTCCAGGATCTCGGCGACTTCATTCGTAAGGAGCACTACGGCCACCATGCGGCGTGCTCCAACCCGCTCGGAAGGACCATCGATGACTCGGTCGTCGACAGCTCCTTCAAGGTCCACGGAGTGGAAGGGCTGCGCATCGTAGATGCCTCGGTATTTCCGAAGATGCCCGGCCTGTTCCTTATCGCAGCTGTCCAAACCCTCTCTCAGAAGGCCAGTATCGACATTCTTCATGATGCAGGCGACTAAAAATCGACGCAACGGTGTGTTATCGGAGAGTCACAACGGAAAGGATCCTCCATGTTCACCAAGCTTCAAGAGCGCAAAATCAACCACTTCTTCAACGTACTCGACCCGGATGGGGCCGGCGCGCTGACCTTGCCAACAATCGTAGCCATCGGTGACCGCTACGCCCGGATCCGCGGCTATGCCCCCACTTCCGCCGAGGCGCAGCGCCTGCGCGCGGCTCTGGAGCACTGGTGGAAGACGGTCCTGTCCCCCATGGACGCCGACGGCGACCGTCGAATCACCCGCG
The DNA here is from genome assembly GCF_040642995.1 of Nonomuraea sp. NPDC047529. NCBI lineage: Bacteria > Bacillati > Actinomycetota > Actinomycetes > Streptosporangiales > Streptosporangiaceae > Nonomuraea > Nonomuraea sp. NPDC047529. Next base: position 17,835 of record NZ_JBEYTJ010000067.1, read on the forward strand.
AGGAGGTCTCGCAGAGGGTGGCGGCGGCGCTCTCCGACGCCGAGGGAGCCGAGGCGTTCCGTGGTGCTGGCGACGCGTTCTTCGAGGTCGCCGACGTCAACGGGGACGGGCGCCTGATCAAGGACGAGTATGTGGACATCTTCGCCGTCGGATGCGGGCTGGCGCGGCGAGATATGGTTCAGGCGTTCCAGCGCCTGGATCTCCAAGGTCGGGGCTACCTGGACCTGGACGAGTGGCGCAAGCTGGTCGAAGAGTTCTTCACGAGCACGGACTCCGACGCCCCTGGGAACTGGCTCTACGGCACCTACTGAATCGGCCATTGCCGCCGTGAGCTGTGGTGAGCTCGGCGACGGCAAGCCGGCGGCAGAGCGCGATGGCGTCCTGTGGGAGAAGTGCCCCCTCGGCGGCCAAGAGGTGCCGGAGGCTCTACGGACGGTTCGGCCGCTGACGCCGAGCTGCTTTCCGATCCGTGCCGAGGTTGCAGCGACCTGGCCGCGCACGTTGGCCCAGTCAGCCAGCAGGAGGTAAAGCTGCCACGGGTCGGGGTGCAGCTGCCCGACGCCCGCGTCGGTGTGCAGAGGCGGACCAGGGCCATGCTCCATAGCGGCACATCGGCGTACGGAATGCCGTTGCCCTTGGTGAGGATCTGCTGGGCGCGGTGCCGAGTCGAACGGCCCCGCCCCAGCAGCCGCTTGGACACCAGTGCGCCTGCCGATAACGCCATCCGCGCAGGTCATCCGGCTTTCGTGGCCCTACCAGCGGCGCCTGGCCGATCTGCCGGCCAGGCGCCGTGACGTGGTCGTCGAACTGTGCGTGGCGGCCCCATCCCGGATTCGCTCGTTTCTGAACGATCATCACAGGTCCGTTAGGGACCGACCGCATCAAACCCCTCCCGGACCGCAAACCATCCGGGGTATCAGCTCGCCAATCGGAGGTAAAGTAAGAACGGTCAAGGGATGCCATCCGCCCCGTGGTTGCTCGTTCGATGCTCGTCGGCACCTGATACGGCATAACACCGGGCGGCATTCTTGGACATTTCGAGTGCGGGCAATGCATGACACCGCGACACAATGAGACACGATTCGATAGTGGTCGGCATTTTAAACGGCGACTTTTAATCCGTAGGTTCCGGGTTCGAGCCCCGGGCGCCCTACCACACCACACCCCATCCGACCTGGGCTTTCTCGGTTACTGAGCCTCTTCTGAGAGGCGAGGATGGTCGAGTTCGTGCTCGTCAAGTGCTCTTCGGCAACACGTGCCTGGGCGCCCTGACAACCACGACAGCGGGGCGGGGGCCGCTCACCTGGCTACGACATGTATCAGGTCAAGCGTTTCTGCAAGCCACCGTCCTCCACGCCTTCAGTTTGAAGAGCTCCCGGCAACGGCCGTATCGGGTTCGGGCGGGCACGTTGTGATGGGTTCGCCTGGCTGGGCCCGGGGAACCCATCACCGCGTGCGCGTCAGGCGCCGATGATCGCTTTGTCCGAGCGCAGGGTCTCGGTCCGGGTCTGGAGGAACGTGCGCAGCGTCCTGGCCTCCGCGTCGACCTTGGCGGTGTCGGCTCCGTCGTTCAGCTTGTAGGCGGCGACGAGGTCGTCGAGCAGGCCGGAGGCGGTGCCGTTGGCCAGGAGCTTGGTGTACAGGGCGCGGTACTGGTCCTCGTAGAGCTTCTTGAAGGTGGCGTTCTTGAGGAACTTCTCCTTCAAGGGGTGGCTCATGCGCATCATCCCACCGCCGCCTGGACGGCCCTGTTCGCCGCCTTCGGGCGGGGTGAAGCCCTGAGGCGGCTGCCCCGGCTGGTTCTGCGAGGCCCGCCCCCGGCCGAAGCCGCCCATCCCGATCGTGTCGTTCACGCCACTCTTGGCGTCGCCGCTGAAGGCGAGGTTGAGGTCCCAGGTGATGACCTTGAACTTCTTTGTGCCCGAGTCGTACCACAGGTAGTAGTTCTTGCCGGGGCCGGCCATGTCGTCGAAGTTGACCATGATGTGCTGCAGGGCCAGGTAGCGGGCGAACGAGGTCACGTCCAGGCGGTCGGCCAGGCCCTCGGCGAACTCAGCGTCGGAGGCTTCGCTCGTCCATTTGACCAGGTCGATGACCGGCTGGAGGTCCTTGCCGCCGACCTTGTTGATCTGCTTGAAGTCGTTGGTGTACTCGGTCTGGTCCTCACCCTTGTAGGTGAACGAGCCGGTGGCCAGTGACTTGTACAGCACGCCGTCGCCGAGTTCGGCCGCGTAGCCCTCGTCCAGGTACTCCACCACCAGGCGCGGGGTGGAGGAGCGGCCGTTGACGGTGAAGGCGATGTAGGCCGAGCGCTGGGTCGGCTCGCCGGAGGCGCCGACCAGCGCGATGCCGAGCGCTTCGTTCAGCATCGTCGTCGAGCCCATCGCGGCCGGCCGTACGGCGACCTGGGTGTGCCCCTGGTAGCGGCGGCCCTCCACGAACTCGTCGAAGCTGATCAGCCAGGGCAGGTTCTCCGGTTCCTCGGCCTTCAGGGAGGCGCCGAACATGCCGCCTCCGGGCGGCCCGCCCTGGCCCTGCGGCTGCCCGTTGCCGGGTGGCTGCCCGTTCTGGGGTTGACCGTTGCCGGGTGGCTGGAAGCCTTCAGGGGGTTGGAAGCCCTCGGGCGGTTGGAAGCCGTCGGGCATCCCTTCCGGCCGCCGGCCGCCGCCGGGCACGGCCCGCCGCTTGGACTGCCCCTTCCAGGTCAGTTGCCCCAGCGTGGAGTTGCCCTTGAGGCGGACGCCGACGCTCGGGACGCGGGTGCCGTCGATGGTCAGGTCGGCTTCGACGTACTTCTTCTCGCCGTCCTTGAAGTACTCGCTCAGCATGTCCTGGTAGGCCTCGTCGGTGAAGGTGAGCTTCACCTCGTGCGCCGTGGAGGCGTCGAACAGGTCCTTGGCGCCGGTCAGGTTCGTGGTGACGGTCCTGGCCTCGGCGGACTGGGCGGTGGTGACGTACGGGCGGATCGTGCCGCTGCCGAAGACGCCCCAGCAGGCGGCCAGGAACGCCGCGCACAGCGCGACCAGCTTCCAGTTCTGCCGGAGTTTGACGGGGACGCGGTGCTTGAGCTGCTTGGTCTGTGCCATGTGCCGGGCCTACAGGTCGGTCTGGTCGTATCCGGTCAGGACGGTGACCGACTGGCCGTGGTTGCGCTCGCGCAGGGAGCTGATCAGGTCGCCCGGCTCGCTGCCCTTCTTGATCTTGACGGTGTACATGAGTTCGGTGAGTGCCCCCGCCCTGATCGACTCCATGCTGACCAGCTCGAACTCGTCGGTGTGCCGGACGAGCACGTCCTGGATCGAGGCCGTGAAGTCCTCATCCGAGGGGACCTGGACCTTGACGACCTGGCGCCGCACGTTGAGCTGGAACCAGTTGAACCGGTGCATGACCATGACGATCAGCGAGATGGCGACGGCGGCGACGATGCCCAGCAGGTAGAAGCGGGTGCCGACGGCCATGCCGACGCCCATCACCAGGAAGATGAACCCGACGTCGCGAGTCTCCTTGATGGCGTTGCGGAACCGCACCACCGACAGGGCGCCGACCAGGGCGAAGGCGCGGGCGATGTTGGACCCGACGACCAGCATGATCAGCGAGATCAGCATGCCCAGGACGACCAGCGTCTGGACGTACGACTGGCTGTAGGACACGTTGCGGTGCGTGGCCCGGTACACCCAGCCGATCATGGCGCTGAGCACGAACGACAGGGCCATCGCGATCGCGATGTCGGCCACGCTGAACGTGCCGGACAGGTCCTGGAAGGAGAAGTCCATGGGGGTCATGCCTCCGAGAGAACGGTCGAGGGGATGAGGTCGTGGTCGGGAACGTGGAAGATCGAGCGCGGCGCCAGCCCGTGGGCCTCGACGCTCTGGCAGTACTTGGAGACCCGCACCACTTGCAGGTTCCGCTTGGCGGTCAGGTCGGTCAGCCAGTACGGCACCCGCTCGTTGGCCTTGACCTCCACGATCGACTTGCCGGCCGGGACGATGAGCCGGTTCTCGGCGTCGGCGCCGAGGTGGAAGTCCCGGTCGCGGCCGCGGATGCGCTGGTCGAACGTCACCCGCAGGCCCACGTCGGCGTCGCGGCCGAGGTAGGCGTGCCGCTGGTAGCCGGTCATGGCGACGGGCCGCAGGTCCAGGCGGAGCACCAGGTCGAGCACCTCTTCCAGGAAGGCGCGCTGGGAGGGGTCGTGCTCGACCATCTGCCGTCCGTCGCACAGGCGCAGCGCGTCGGCGTACGGGAGGGACACCCGCCGCTTCTGGGTGACCCGGTTGACCCGCTGCTTGATCTCGACGAACACCGGCGTGGAGCCGTCCACGGAGAAGCGGTCGCCGTAGTGGCGCACCCTCAGCTTCCTGCGGAACTTCAGCCCCTCGATCTTCTCCCAGTAGAAGCGCAGCTGCCGGGTGTCGTAGTAGACGCTCCAGATGCCGTAGCCCGCGTCTCCGCTGTGCTGGTCGCGATCGAGTCGCTGCTCGATCTCCTCCCGCAGCGCGACCGCCTCCGACGTGTCCACGAGGTACTTGATCTCGTAGCGGTTGAAGGCGTGCAGCTTGCTGGGGGCCCGCAGCCGGTGGCCCTGGTCGCCGTCCGCCTCGGACGGGGGCTGATCGGCGCTTTTGGCTGCGGAGACGGCTGGTTTGCGGAACCTTTTCAGCAAGGTCCCTCCTTTCGTCAGCACACATCTGACAGCACGAAGCTGGGAACAATGTGTGAACCGCGTCTGACGAGAAGGTGAACCGCCGGCGGGCTCAGTCGTCCCGGTGCTGTTCGAGTGGCAGCAGCACGCGGAAGGTGGTGCCGCGGCCCGGGACGCTGGTCACCTCGATCCGGCCGTCGTGCGCCTGCACGAGCGCCGCGGCGATGGCCAGGCCCAGGCCCGTTCCGCCGCTGTCGCGGGAGCGGCCGGGGTCGGCCCGGTAGAAGCGGTCGAACACGTGCGGCAGATGGCCGGGCTCGATGCCCTGCCCTTCGTCGCGCACCTCGACCAGCGCGGCCCTGGTGTGCGCGGCGGGCCCGTCGCCGGCGTGCACGACTCCGGGAGCGGGGACCCCGGCGACGGCGCGGGGGGCGACTTCGACCCGGATCTCCGCGTCAGGAGGCGTGTGCCGCATGGCGTTGCCGACCAGGTTGGCGATGACCTGGTGCAGGCGGTGTTCGTCGCCGAGCACGAACACCGGCTCGGCGGAGACGACCAGCCGGATCGGCCGCTCGCGGTCGCGGGCCTGGGCGGCGTGGACGACGTCCCCGGCCAGCACGTGCAGGTCCACGACGGTGGGTTCCAGGGTGGGCTCCTGGTCCAGCCGGGCCAGCAGCAGCATGTCCTCCACCAGGACGCCCATGCGTTCGGCCTCGGCCTCGATCCTGCGCAGCAGCCGCTCGGCCACCGCGTCCCGGGGGCCCTGGCCGTGGTGGTAGAGCTCGGCGAAGCCCCGGATGGAGGTGAGCGGCGTACGGAGTTCGTGGGAGGCGTCGGCGACGAAATGGCGTAGCCGCTGTTCCGACTGCTGGCGGGCGCGGAGGGCGGTGGACAGTCGTTCCAGCATCGTGTTGAGCGTCTGGCCGAGCCGCCCGATCTCGGTACGCGGATCGGTGTCGGCGACCCTTCGGTCGAGGTCGCCGGCGGAGATCGCCCGCGCCGTGCGTTCGACGCGGGTGAGCGGGCGCAGGCCCAGCCGTACGACCGCCCAGGCCACGGCGCCCAGCAGCACGAGCACCAGCGTTCCTGCGGCGGCCTCGATGACCAGCAACTGCTGCACGGTGGCGCGGTTGGCCTCCAGCGACATCGACAGGGCGATGCGCTCGCCGTTCGGCAGTTCCCTGAGCAGGACGCGCCAGTCCTCCCGCCCGCTCCGGTCCTGCACGGTGAACGGCCGGTACGGCACGGACGAGATCGCCTCGGCCGGGACCTGCGGGCCGCCCGTCGTATCCGTGGGGATCACGCGGGCCAATCGCCCCGAGGGGTCGTAGACGGCGATCCGGAACTGGGTCGGCAACTGGACGCTCCCGGGCGGCGGCGGAGGTCCGATCGGCGGCCGGCGGGCGGAGGTGGTCGCGGAGAACTCGGCGAGCTGCGCGTCCACGCGCGAGAGCAGCGACTGCTCCAGCATCACGGTGCCGGCGATCGCGAAGACGGCCAGCCCCGCCGCCGACAAGCCGAGCAGGGCCACCAGCAGGCGCAGCCGCAGCGGCCACGGACGGCGTGCCACCCTCACGACGTGCTCTGCAATCGGTAGCCCACGCCGCGCAGGGTGTGGATCAGCGGCGGCCCCTCGGCGTCGATCTTCCGCCGCAGGTAGCTGATGTAGGACTCGACGATCCTGCTCTCGCCGTCGAAGTCGAAGTCCCAGACGCGGTCGAGGATCTGCGCCTTGCTGACCACCCGTTCCGCGTTGATCATCAGGTACCTGAGCAGGCTGAACTCGGTCGGCGACAGATGGATCGACCGCCCGGCCCGCCGTACGGTGTGGGCCTGCTCGTCCAGCTCCAGGTCCGCGTACCGCAGGACGCCGTCGTCGATCTGCTCCTCCGGCGGACGCGTCCTGCGCAGGATCGCCCGCAGCCGCAGCACGACCTCCTCCAGGCTGAACGGCTTGGTCACGTAGTCGTCGCCACCGGCGGTCAGCCCCGCGATCCGGTCGGGCACCGCGTCCTTGGCGGTCAGGAAGAGCACCAGAGGGCTGTCACCGGCCTCGCGCAGCCTGCGCGCGACCGCGAACCCGTCCAGACCGGGCATCATCACGTCCAGCACGATGATGTCCGGCCGCTCCCGGGCCACCTCCCGCAACGCCTGACGGCCGTCCGCGGCCGTCCGCACGGCGAAGCCGTTCAGCTCCAGAGCCTCCGACAGCAGCTCGCGAATGTTCGGCTCGTCGTCGACCACCAGCACTTTCGCGGCGAGTTGTTCGTTCACCACATCGTTCTACCTGCACATGGTGAGAAAAACGTGTGAGCTCATGTGCCACATCGGTACAACGTCTGGGCGCCGCCGAACGGTGACCGGGCCGGAGCGTCGGTCGGCGTGGTGCCGCCGTACTCGGCGGCGGGCACCGCCGTGCACGTGCCACTGATCCAGGCGGTACGCGCCCGGGCCGCCCCTCCCCCGCCTCCCGTCATCGGCTGCGGGACGGAGCCGCTCAGGACGTAACGCAACTGACCCGCCTTGACCCAGCGATCGAGCTGCGCGACGCTCGGCGCGGGATCGGCCCCCATGAAACCGCCCATGCCGATCACCGTCTCATCGCTGCTCATGATGTATGCGGCGACGCCCATGGCGGGAGCGTTGACCGCGAGCTTGATGCGAGCCCCGCCGGAGTGGGCGACCGCGTAGTCGAGGATTCCGCGCTGCTCGGCGGTGAGCGTGGCACCTCCGCCCATCGGGCCGCCCGCTCCGGGCCGCGGGCCTGGCAGGCCGGGCAGACCAGGCGGCCCGCCGCCGGAGCCGCCCCGTCCGCCCACGACGAGCATCGGGCCGCCGAACCCGTTCGACGGGCCCGCGGCGGGGTTGACGCCGTTGAGGTCCGGCGGCCCGAAGGCGTAGGCGAGCGACCACGTCCCCGGCGCCAGTAACGCGGGGACGAGCACGGCCACCGCCACGACCGGCCCCGTACGGGCCGCGCGAGGCCCGGTCAGGAGGACAGCGACCGCCACCACGGCGGCGGCGAGCACCGCGTAGCGCAGCCAGCCGTGCCACGACGCATCGCGCGAGATCAGCGCCCAGGCCCAGGCCGCGCTGACCGCCACCGCCCCGGCAGCGGCCACGCGGCCTCGGCGGTGGCGGGACAGCTCCACCGTTCCCGCGCCGACCAGCGCGCCGATGGCGGGCGCCAGCATCGTGGTGTAGTAGGAGTGGAAGATGCCGGAGGCGAAGCTGAAGACGACTGCGTTGCCCACCAGCCAGCCGCCCCACAGCAACCACCCGCCGCGCACGGCCGGCACGATGGCAACCCTCCGGCGCCTGGCCGACGTGGCGAACACGGCGGCGGCCACCACGATCAGCAGCGCGAGCGGCAGCAGCCAGCTGATCTGCCCGCCTACGACCTCATTGAACATACGCAGAGGGCCGGCCTCACCGCCGAACCCACCGCCGCGCGGCATGGGGAACTCGCCGCCGTACGGCTGGGGCGGCCCGCCGGCCGAGCCGGGGAGCGGGAACCCGCCCGGCGGCGGCTCGGGCATGCCGCCCGGCCCGCCGCCACCGAAGCCGCCGCCGAAGATCCGGCCGAGGCCGTTGTACCCGAGCACCAGATCCAGCGCGGTGCCGTCGCTGCTCCCTCCGATGTACGGCCTGTCGCCCGGCCACAGATCCACCAGCGCCACCCACCACAGGGAGCTGACCAGCAGCACCCCGCCCGCCGCGGCGAGGTCACCGATCCGCCGCCGCCAGGGCGCGCTCGTGCCGAACAGGTACGCCAGCGCGAAGGCGGGCAGGCACACCCACGCGGCCAGCATCTTGGTGGTGAAGGCGCATCCGATGAGGAAGGCGGCCGACATCAGCCATCCTGTGGCCCGGCGCGGTGCGATGCCGGCCTGCAACGCGCGGGTCAGTGCGTAGGCGGCGGCCACCAGCAGCAGTACCAGCAGCGTGTCCGGGTTGTTGTCGCGGTTGATCGCGACGGTGACCGGGGTCAGGGCGAGCACGAGGGCGGCGATCAGGCCGGCGCCCTCACCGGCCCACCGGCGTACCGCACGATGCAGCAGGAAGACCGCCGCCACCCCCTCGACGATCTGAGGTAGCAGCAACGCCCAACCGTGATAGCCGAAGATCCAGGCCGAGACGACCTGCGGCCACAGCGCCATCGGCGGCTTGTCGACGGTGATGACGCCGGCCGGGTCGAAGGAGCCGAACAGGAACGTGGTGACGCTCACCGACATGGACTTGACCGCGGCGCTGTAATACGTGTTGCCCCAACCCCAGGTCCAGAAGGACCAGCCGTAGAGCAGGGCGGCCAGCAGGCAGATCACGGCAAGTGCGTACCGGCGGGTGGCGGCGCGCCCGAAGATGGCGGTCATCGGATGGTCAGCTCTCTGAAGTGGTGGCAGCCCGGCGGAAGACCCAACCGCGCAACAGTAGGAACCGCCCGGCCGTGCCGAGCACGCAGGCGCCGACCAGCACCGTCAGCTCCAGGGCGCGCGGCGGGTCCGCGACGATGGCGTGCAGGCCCAGCAGCGCGCCGGAGGTCAGCGCGTAGTACAGGCCGAAGACCACCAGCCCGAGCAGGTGCGAGCGCGTGGCGGAGCCGCGGGCGACGGACTCGCGGGAGGCGGTGAAGGTGAAGCGGCGGTTGGCCTCGGTGTTGAGCACGGTCGTCAGCGTCAAGGCCAGCAGGTTCGCCGGCAGCACGGGCAGCCACCCCCGCAGCAGCGCGTACAGGCCCAGATGCGCCAGCGTCGACAGCACCCCAATGGCGCCGAAGGAAACCACCTGCCACAACAGCCCGCCACCGCTCCCGGTGGCCAGGACGGCGTCCGGGTGAGCCGCCCGCGGCCGGGGCCGCCGTGGCAGATCCGGTACGCGCGCCGCACCCGACGCCTTGGCCCTGGCCACCCGGATCAGCCCCTTGACGTCCTCGACGGCGGTGGCGAGCACCTGCACCCTGCTGTCGACGTCCTCGACCCAGTCCACCGGGATCTCCTGCACCCGCAGCCCGTTGTGCTCGGCGAGCAGCAGCAGTTCGGTGTCGAAGAACCAGCCGTCGTCCTCGACCTTCTCCAGCAGCGGACGGATCACCGCCGTGCGGGCGGCCTTGAACCCGCACTGCGCGTCGGAGAATCCCACTCCGTGCGTCCACCGGATCAACGCGTTGTACGCCCGCGAGATGATCTCTCGGCGCGGCCCGCGCAACGTGCGTGCCCCGCGTGCCAGCCGGGAGCCGATCGCCACGTCGGAGTGCCCGTTGACCAACGACGCCGTCAACGGCAGCAGCGCGTCCAGCCCGGTGGACAGATCGACGTCCATGTACGCCACGACATCGGCCTGGCTGCGCGTCCACGCCGTCCGCAGCGCCAGTCCCCGCCCCTTGCGCTCCAGCCGCAGCACCCGCACCTCACCGCCGTACCGCTCGGCCAGTTCGGCGGCCACGGCAGGGGTGCGATCGGTGCTCGCGTTGTCCACCACGGTGATCACCCATCTGAACGGGAAATGCCGCTTCAGATGGTCGTGGAGGACATCGACGCAACCGGGCAGAGCCCGCTCCTCGTTGTGGACGGGCAGCACGATCTCCACCGTCGTGGTCAGCCCGGGAGGCGTGGGATTGTCACCGCGGGCAGCCGGGGCATCATCGGTCATGGCCTCGTCGGTCATGCACACCACGATTCGCCCGATCGCAAGTCGGTCATACGATCAGTCATCGCACGCAACTGTGTGAGTCATGTGAGAGCCGACCGGCGGTCGTGCTCGTTCGCCGCAGATTCTCCGGCGAATCAGCGGCGCGGCGACAAACCGGATTCCATACCGCCGCGGTGACGTCAACTCCGTATGGGGTCGCGACCTCGCAGGGCCGGATGCCGCTCGCGTTCTTCGCCGCCCGTAAGGGCGATCGTCATGCTGGGTGAAGGCTGCCGGTCGACGGGTTCGAGGCGACGGATCGATCGGGACGAGCGTGTGTCTTCATCCTCTTGGGTCCGGTGGCCTTGATCCGTAAGCTCGCCATGAGGGTCATGACGAAGGAGCGAGCCATCAGCACCCCATCGAGCTTCGCTGAGTTACTGCGCCTGCATCGGCATGCGGCACGGCTGACCCTGGAGCAGCTCGCCGAAGCCTCCGGAGTCAGTGTCCGCACGCTGTCGGACATGGAACGCGGCCGCAGCACCGGACCGCAGCACCGGACCGTGACCGCTCTGGCCGACGCGCTGTCACTGGGGCAGGAGGAGCGTGAGCAGTTCTTCGGCCTGGCCCGTGAAGGCCGGCTGCGCGATCGCTGGGCCCGCCCGACCGGCCTGAGCGAGCTGCCACGCTCGGTGGACGACTTCACCGGCCGCGCCGCCGAGCTGGCCTGGCTGGATGACTTCGTGCATGCCGATGAGGCGCCGGGCTCGGCCGGGGTCGCGCTCGTCACCGGCGCGGCAGGACTGGGCAAGACGACCTTCGCCGTACGCGCCGCCCACGTCCTGCGCGCGGCCTTCCCGGGCGGGGTGTTCTTCGTCGACCTGTACGGCATGTCCGCCCAGCCGCTTGCCGCCGACGACGCTCTCGCCCAGATGCTGCGCGCGCTCGGCACGTCCGAACGGCAGATACCCGGCCAGGGCGCGGAACGCGCTTCGCTGTACCGTTCGCTGCTGCGCGAGCGGCGGGTGCTGGTCGTGCTCGACAATGCCAGATCCGAGGAGCAGGTCCGCCTGCTCCTGCCGGGCGGCGGGCCGAGCAGAGCGCTGGTGACCAGCCGACGCCTCCTGGCCGGGCTGGAGGGGGTTCAGCGCCTGAGCCTGGGGCCGTTGCCGCAGGAGGAGGCGGCGGAGCTGCTGACCGGAATCTTGGCCAAGCGCGGTTCCGCCGACGGCCAGGACGCGATCGCCGAGCTCGCACAGTTGTGCGGCGGTCTGCCCCTCGCCTTGCGGATCGTCGGCAACCGGCTGGTCAGCAGGCCCGCCTGGAGCGCAGACGAGCTCGCCGCCCGGCTGGCCGACGAGGAACGCCGCCTGGGCCAGCTGCGCGCAGGCGACCTGGAGGTGGCCAACGCGTTCGGGATGTCGTACGAGCAACTCCCCGCACCCGCGCGACTCGTCTTTCGGCGTCTGGCCCTGGTGCCCGGCCGCGACTTCGACGCGGCTCTGGCCGCGGTGTGCGCCGGAATCTCGGTCACCGACGCATGGGATGCACTCGATGAGCTCGTCGACCTCGGCCTGCTGCACGATGACGTCTCAGGCCGCTACTGCTTCCACGATCTGGTGCGGCTGTTCGCCCGTGAGCGGCTGCACGACGAAGAGGACGCCGCCGACCGCGACAGCAGCGTCCAGGCGATGACGTCCTGGTTGCTGCGGATGGCCATCACCGCGGGCCGGTGGTTCGAGCCCGCCCACGCCGGCGGCCACGCCCAGGCTGACCCCGACCTGGCGGCTCCCGGCTCCTTGCGGGAAGCCGAGCACTGGCTGCGCGCGGATGCCGACAACTGGCTGGGCGCCTTACGGCTGGCCGCCGGCGCTGGGCTGCATGCGCTCGTGCTGGACTGCGGGGAATCGATGCACTGGTTCTCCGACCGATGGATGTACTGGCCGCACTGGCAAGAGGTGTTCACGCTCGGCGCGCGGGCGGCCGAGGCCCTGGGCGATGCGACTCAGCACGCCACCCAGCTCAACTACCTCGCCTGGGTGCACCTGGTGCCGCCCGCCGATCTGCAGGCGGTGCTGGGTATGGCTGCCCAGGCGCTGGAGCTGGCCACCCGCAGCGGGTCACGGGCGCAGATCGCCTGGGCTCAGCAATACACCGGGACGGCGCTGCGTCATCTCGGCCGGCTCGAGGAGGCCGCCCAGGCATTGGCACAGGCGGCGCAGATGTTCCTCGCCGACGCCGACATCGACGCCTACGCCCAGAGTCTGAACGCGGTGGGCGACATCCTCGCCGCCGATGGACGCCACGAGGCGGCGCTGGCGCAGTTCCGGCAGGTGATGTCCTTGCTGGACGATGATCACTCGGGCATGACGCCGGAGATCGCCTCCTACACCCGGCCGCACACGCTGGCCAGGATCGGCCACTGCCTGAGCCTGCTCGGCCGTCCGGCTGAGGCGATCACCACGCTGAGCGAGGCCGCCGCCGAGTTGGAGACCTTCCATGCCTTCAGCTCACAAGCTCGTGTCCTGGAGACGCTGGCGGAGGTCCTGGGCGAGCAAGGCCGCGGACAGGAAAGCCGCGAGGCATACGCGCGGGCAGCCGAGGTGTTCACGTCGATCGGCGAAGTGGAGACGGCGGACCGCTGCCGCGACCGGGCCTGACCTGACCTGACGACGGCCGGTACGGAACGCTCCCGGTTCTGCCGTACTTCTGCCTGCTGTTCTGCATGGTTCGTGATCTTGTGCGCGATTTGAATGAGGGGCGTCGGACAGGCAGCGGGCCTGTTCACTCAGGTCAGGAGTGACCATGACGACCATCAGGAACATCGTGCTCGTGCACGGTGGTTTCGTGGACGGATCCGGCTGGCAGGGCGTCTACGACGAGCTGTCCAGGGACGGCTTCACCGTCCGGATCGTGCAGAACCCGACGCTCTCGCTCGCCGGTGACGTCGCCGCGACCCACCAGATGCTCGACAGCCTCGACGGTCCGGCCGTCCTGGTCGGCCACTCCTACGGAGGCGTCGTCATCAGCGAGGCCGGCAACCACCCCAACGTCGGCGCGCTGGCCTACATCGCCGCCTTCGCCCCGGACAAGGGAGAGTCGGTCAACACGCTCATCGCCGACCCGCCGCCCGGCGCGCCGGTCCCGCCGATCCTGCCGCCGGTCGAGGGGTTCCTGTTCCTCGACCGGGACAAGTTCCACCACTCCTTCGCCGCCGACCTGCCCGCGGCAGCGGCGGCATTTATGGCCGACGCCCAGGTGCCGTGGGGCGTGGACGCGCTCGGCGGCGCGGTCACCGAGCCGGCCTGGCGGCACAAGCCCACCTGGTACCTGGTCGCCACCGAGGACCGCATGATCCCGCCGCCCGCCCAGCGCGCGATGGCTGAGCGCGCCGGAGCCACCACCGTCGAGGTGATCGGCAGTCACGCCGTCTACGTCTCCCAGGCGGCCGCGGTCGCCGACCTCATCCGCCAGGCCGCCGCCTGACCTTCCCCTACGCCCGGCCCGTCGCGCGGGCCGGGCGGCGTACCCCCTCTTCCCGGAGAACATGATGAAGATCACTTTGCCGCGCCGCCTGATGCTGACCTCGGCCGCGACCGGCTTGGCGGCCGCGCTGCTCGCCGTTCCCTCCGCCGCCGCTACGGCCGGCTCCTCCGCCACGGCCAAGCCCACGATCGTCCTGGTCCACGGCGGGTTCGCCGACGCCTCCGGCTGGAACGCCGTGATCGAGCGGCTGCAGGCCGAGGGCTACAAGACGGTCGCCCCCGCCAACCCGCTGCGCGGCCTGCCGGTCGACGCGCCGTACATCGCCAGCGTCCTGAAGTCGATCGAGGGCCCGATCGTCCTGGTCGGCCATTCCTACGGTGGAGCCGTCATCACCAACGCCGCCGTCGGCGCCGACAACGTCAAGGCGCTCGTCTACATCGCCGCGTTCGTCCCCGACGAGGGCGAGCAGCTCGGCGTCCTGATCAACAAGTATCCGGGCACCGAGATCCCTGCCTCCGTGAAGGAGGTGCCGTACCCGGGCGGCGTCGACCTGTACCTGCGGCCCGACAAGTTCCGTGCCGCGTTCGCCGCCGACCTGCCCGCCTCCACCACGCGGCTCATGCAGGCCACCCAGCGGCCGTTCGCCGCCTCCTCCTTCACCGACACCACCACCGGCGCCGCCTGGAAGACCATCCCCTCCTGGGGCCTGGTCGCCAAGGACGACAAGGCCATCCCGCCCGCGCTGGAGCGCTACATGTACAAGCGCGCCAAGTCGAAGATCTACGAGACGCCCGCCTCGCACGTGCCGATGATGAGCCAGCCCCGCCTGGTGACCCGCATCATCGAGGACGCCGCGCGTTCGGTCGACTGACCCGCGACACACCTGCGGCCCGGCGGGCGGAAGAGCCGTCGACCCGGCTCGGCCGCTCCCCCCTCTTCCCGGCAAGGAGACGACACACCATGTCCCGCGCGCCGCTGCGGCCCGGCACCCACACCGTGGCCCTGCTCGGCATCCCGCACCGCTACCACGTCGCCGGCTCCGGCCCGCTCTGCATCGTGCACCCCGGCGGGCCAGGGCTCGGCTGGGAGTACCTGCGGATGCCCGAAGTGGAAGAACACCTGACGCTGGTCTACCTGGAGCCGGCCGGGACCGGCGGCTCCGGGCACCTGGCCACCCCGAACGACTACCGCATCACCACCTACACCGCCTTCCTGAGTGCCCTCGTGGAGCACCTGGGCGCTCAGGAGGCGTTCCTGATCGGCCACTCCCACGGCGGCTTCGTGGCCCAGACCTACGCGCTGACCCACCCCGCCCACCTCACAGGGCTGATCCTGTACGACACCTCGCCCGTCACCGGGCAGGAGTTCTGGGAGCAGGCGCTCGCCAACCTCAATCGGCTCCCGCAGCGCCACCCCGAAGCGGCCACCATCCCGCAGGCCTTCCAGCAGACGCTGGCCGCCACCGACAACGCCTCGGCCACCGCGGGCCTGCGAGCGGTCCTGCCCGCCTACTTCGCCGACTACTGGGCCCACGAGCGGGAACTGGCCCCTCTGCGCGCCACCATCCGGGCCTGGATCGATCCCCTACGTTCCGCCGAACCGCCCTTCGACGTACGCCACCGGCTTCCCGAGATCAGCACGCCGACGCTGGTCGTCTCCGGCGCGCACGACTTCATCTGCGGCCCGCGCTGGGGCCGGATGCTGCACGAAGGCATCCCCGGCTCCCGCCTCCTCCTCCTGGAAGCCAGCGGACACCTGGGCCACCTCGAAGAACCCGACATCTTCGCCCGCACGGTGACCGAGTTCGTCCTGCGAACCGCCGCAGGCGACCGCGACACACCCCCAAGTCCTCGCGCTGTCCTGGCCCTTCCGCCTACCGTCGACGTACACCTCACCGATGGCCCCGACCACCGCGGTGGTGGCCTAGGCTTCTGATTTCGGAAAAGGCACTGTCAGACGGGCTTTATCCCGTGCTTGCGTTGGCCCTCCAACTTCCATCGGCGATGACCATCACCGTCATCTGCGACGATCTCAGCTTGTTCCGCGCCCCGAACGCCCAGCTCTCGGGCATGGTCACGAACTCGAAGTGCCGATTACGCTTGACCTGTTCACGCAGCTCGCTGACGTATCGTCCCCGTCATGCCGACGATCGTAGGGGCTTCTGCCAGTGCCGAAGCCCCTACGCCTGCTAGAAATCGAATTCACCGTTCTTGGCACCGTCGATGAAGGCAGCCCATACTTCGGGTCGAACAACAAAGGGGGGCTGGTCAGGCGCTTCGGTGTCACGGATGCCGACCCGGCCGCCGGGCAGTGGTGCGACTTCGATGCAATCTCCGCCGTTGCCGGTCGAGCGTGTCGCCTTTCGCCAGGCCGCCGTCTCCAGCTCGGCCGTCAGGTCCATTTCTCCACCATCTTCCTGATGAACTCGACCGACGCCCTCTGGGGGAGAGCATCCGCCCGGATGGCGTCCAATTTCATGGTAACCACCTCGACCACCTCGGCCTGGCTCGTGACGAGCGGTTCCGCGGCGGTCTCCAGATACACCGTGCGACGGGTGCCATTGGGAGCCTTCGCGATGACCATACCTCCGCTCAAGCCGGGGTTGGCACCCAGCGGACAGATCTGCACGGTGATGTGCGGGACGCGCGTGGCCTCCAGTAGCCGCTGCAACTGCTCGCGCATGACGTCAGGCCCGCCGATGGGCCGGCTGAGCACTCCCTCGTCCAGCACCACCAGGTAGCGAGGCGGATTGGTGCGCGTGAGGATCTTCTGTCTGGCCATGCGAGTAGTCACGAGCTCGTCGATGCGTTCGGCGTCGTAGCCGTTCTCGCTCTCCAGCAGGGCGCGGGCGTAGTCGGCCGTTTGCAGCAGCCCGGGAACCACCAGCGGCTGCCAGGTGCGCAGGGAGTGGGCTTGCTCCTCTTCCTGTAGCCAGGGGGCGAACCAGATGGGGGCGGTGTCGCGGTGGTGCGACAGCGAGGCCCACAGGTCGCGCAGGCCGGGCCCGAGTGCCTTCTCGACCTCGGTGAGGAATTGTTCGGTGGGCGGGCGTTTGCCGACCTCGACCGCGCCGATCTGGCTGGATGAGTACCCGGCGCGGCGGCCGAGTTCGACCTGCGTGAGCCGCGCCTCCTCGCGCATGCGCCGCAGCTCAGCGCCGAATGCCGCTGTCCTGCTCTCGTTCGGGTCGAGTTGGCGTGGTGCGGGCATGTTCCACCTCCGCATGATGGGTCCCACATCAGCCGCGCATCGTCCATCAGCAGATTGTGCGCCTGCTGCGCTGTCCAGGCACCGGTCGGATGAGCCGTGACGCCGAGAATGTGCACGCGCCGCGTTTCGATCTCCATAACGAACAACACGTACAGGCGCTTGAGGAACACCGTATCGACGTGGAGAAAGTCGCACGCCAGGATGCCGGAGGCCTGAGCAGTCAGGAACTGGCGCCAGCTCAGTGAAGCCCGACGCGGCGCGGGCCCAAGCGTCACCGCCGCCAGAACCCGGCGGACCGTCCCTTCCCCCACCCGCACCCCAAGGCCAAGTAGCTCGCCCCGAATGCGCCGATGCCCCATCGTGGATTCTCCCGCGCCAACCGGACGATCAGATCGCGAATCTCCTCAGAGAGAGGCGGCCGGCCGTGTTTGGCAGGGTAGGTCCACTTCTTCTTCACCAGCCTGCGGTGCCAGGCCAGCAGCATGCCGGGCGTCACGATGCGATGCAGCCGAAGGCGACCGGGTAACAGCCTGGCCAGCTTGGCCAACAGCGCCCGATCGGCCCAGTCCGGCCTGGGCTGGACGACCTGGCGACGCAGCACCGCGACCTCATGCCGTAACACCAAGATCTCCACCTCTTCGGAGGCGCTGCCCCGAGTGAGCAGCACCAGCCAGCCGAACACCCTGATCACCAGCAGATACAGAAGCCGAAACAACACAAGAGACGAGCCTAGAAGACCAGGTCAGACCCTCATTGCCAGTTTCTGGCACCGGACAGGTGGCGGGGATGGGCCACAGACCTGCCCCAGCGCGGGGATCGAGGGTCGTCATGAGGCGCTCCGATCCTGCAGGCGAAGACCGGCCTTCGGGTACCAGCCGGTGAGCTGGAGCAGGCGTCGCACCTGCGGAGAGGGCGAGCATAAGGTCAGAACCTGGCCGTCGCGCATACCGGCGGCGGCGGAGACCAACGCGCGCAGCCCACCGACGTCGCAGAACGCCAGGCCGCTCAGATCGACGCAGAGGCTGCCACCGCTCGCCATCGAGACCAGTGCCCTGGTCAGGGCAGGCAGGGTGGCGTAGTCGAGCTCGCCTTCGATCCGCAGGCCCGGGGGATCGACGAGCGGCGTGATGCGCAAGGGCGGATCGGCGGCCGTGTCAGGCGTGCGAATGCCGGCTGTGTCCGCGGTGTCCATGCTGACTCCTACGGGCGGGGAGTACGGAATGAGGTGGCCGCGAGTGTGCGGCGGCCATGAACACGTGGTGTGGGAGCCAGCGTGAGTGGAGCAGTCCGGCGCGATGTATTGATCATCCCGTGAGCTCGGCCAGGCGGAAAGCGGCAACCTGCCCCACGCTTATCATCAGCCGTGATCACCGGGGCCGGCGCCGGCGTGGTGACCCGAATGGTTTGACGGCCGCATCGCTCGTGGCGTGTCATGGGGACCACTGGGGTGCTCTCCCGCTGTCCTCGGCCGGCAGATGGAGCAGACCGGCCGGCGGCATCGGATCGCGCTCGGAGCTCAAGGACGGCATGGTGAATGGCGTTGACCGCTCAACCTGCGCAGCCGCCGGGTCCGAACGACGGCGTGGATCAGGCCCTGGCCGACGTCTTGACGGCGCTCGGCACGGCTTCGCGCGCCCTCGCCGTTCAGCGTGCGACGAACATGGCCTGCCGTGGCGACCGGCAGCGGCTGGCCGTCTGCCTGGACGCGATGGGGCCTGGCCGGCTCGCCGAGGTGGCCGCCGCCGCCCGGTTGCTGAGCACCGCGGCCGAGCAGGCGCTCGCCAGGAGGAATTCGTAGCGGTCGGGCAGTTCCGGTCGGCCGGCGCCGGCCCCTTCACGTCTCGCGCGACGATGAACCGACACAAAAAAATGCCCCGTGCCATGACGCGAGAATGTTCTCGCACGCCACAGCACAGGTTGAGCTTTCGCGATGTTCAGCCGGCGATCAGCTCTTGTCGCGAATCACGTCGTAGTCGGAGAACTTGATCGGGCCTTCACACAGTTTGACCATGTGCGCGTTGAACCGGTCGGTTTCCGGCAGCCTGCTGTTACGCTGGGCCTCCTCGTAGGAGGAGAATTCGACGAGGGCCACGTAGTGGTCGGGGCGATCGCGGTGCTTCGCCACGACCTCGCGCTGCACATGGCGCTTTCCCTCGGTCTGCGTCCGCCACTCGTTCATGAGCGACTCGACTTCCGCAGCGCGTTTGGTGTTGAATTCCAGAATCTGTACGAAGCTCATAAGAGCCTCCCCTTTTTCTTGCTTGCATTCCCCAGTCAATACCCTTCCGAAATAAATAGCAAGGAAATTTCGCACAAATGAGCGAAATCCGCTCTCGGCATAAGTGACGGGAGGCCCGCGCCAGGTGAAAAATCCGGCCGATTTCGCGGTCCAGCGGCCTCTCGACGTCGCGGTCCGCATGATCCGGTGGCCTCTCGTCAAATCGCCCGCAGGCCCCGCCATCGCCGCAACTGATGAGGCTGACTGGGATCGCGTCTTTCCGCCGGCCCGGCTGAGCACGTTGACTGGCAAGTGACCAGCCGGCGCACCTTGCGTCGCTGTCACCGTGAGGGGGTCGTCATGACCCTGGACGCACAAGGAACGGACGCGACCAACCGCGCGGGCCTGAACGGTCAGACCCCGCGCTGCAATCACATCGACCAACTCCCCCAAGTGCGGTACGGACCCCCCGAATGCAAGGAATGCCTGGCTCTCGGCCAGCACTGGACGCGCCTGCTGGCGTGCCTGACCTGCGGCTGGGTCGCCTGTTCCGACGATTCCCAGGGCGGCCACGCCAAGGCCCACTACCAGGAGACCGACCACCCGGTGGCCGCCGCCCTGGGGCCGAGGTCGACCTGGCGCTGGTGCTACGTGCACCGGCGGACCGTATAGACGAGAAGAAGGCTGCTTCATGGCTGTTTCTGAACGACCGGTGCGACGCCGTCGGGACTACGACGGAACCTCACCCTTCCCCGGGGCCGGCGAGCACGTGCCGGCCGGGCGGCCGCAGACCGCGCTGACCGGGGCGATCGTGATCGCGCCGTTCGCCGCGCTCGGTGCGGTGATCTATCTGGCGTGGGGGCACGGGGTCGCGCCCACCGACCTGCTCCTGGCCGCCGCCTTCTACGTGGTGACCGGGCTGGGAGTGACGGTCGGCTTCCACCGGCTGCTCACCCACGGCTCCTTCACCGCCCGGCCATGGTTGCGCGTGGTGCTGGCGGTCGCCGGGTCGATGGGCTTCCAGGGCAACGTGATCGACTGGGTGGCGGTGCACCGCCGCCATCACGCCTTCACCGACCGGCCGGGCGATCCGCACTCGCCCTACCGGTACGGAACCAGCCTGCGCGGGCAGCTTCGGGGGCTTGCCCACGCCCACCTCGGCTGGCTGTTCACCGACGACCAGACGTCCGCCGAACGCTACGCCCCTGACCTGCTGGCCGATCCGGCCATGACCCGCGTGGCCCGCGCCTTCCCCGCGCTGTGCGCGCTGTCGCTGGCGCTGCCGTTCGCAGCCGGCTGGGCGATCGCCGGCACCCTGTACGGCGGCCTGACCGCCTTCCTGTGGGCCGGCCTGATCCGCATCGCGCTGCTCCAGCACGTCACCTGGAGCGTCAACTCCCTGTGCCACCTCATCGGCAGCCGGCCCTTCAAGACCCGCGACCACGACCGGGCGACGAACCTGTGGCCGCTGGCCCTGCTGTCGTTCGGCGAGAGCTGGCACAACGGCCACCACAGCGAGCCGACCTGTGCCCGCCACGGTCTCGACCGGGGCCAGATCGACCCGTCCAGCGGGGTGATCCACCTGTTCGAGCGGCTCGGCTGGGCGAGCGACGTACGCTGGCCCGATCCCGAACGCGTCCGGCGCCACCGTACCGGCGCGCTCTCACCGGCCGGAGAGTGACCCCGATACCCCACCGCTCATCAGTTCCTGTGATGACCGGCACGGCCGTTGCTCGTTTCCCCCTTCCAAGCCAGAGCAGACACTGGGGCTCCAAGCCGCCTGACCGCGGCGGAGCAGGGAAGGAAGATCGCGATGAGTCTGCTCTGGGAAATCAGCAACAAGGTTCAGGTACTCAAGGGCTGGGCCAGGCAACGCTTCGGCCGTGTCACCGGCAACCGGCGCCAGCAGGTTGCGGGCAAGAGCGACCGGGTCGCCGGCAATCTGAAGCAGGCCGGTAGAAAGGCCAGGGACGCCGTCAAACGCTGATCCCCACTTCGACGAACCGCCCGGCGGGTCCCAGATCTCGGATCGGGATCCCGTCCGGACGCGGGCGAAGCCGACAATGGTCCCGTCGTCCCCGCCGGCCTCGCAAGGACGAAGATGGAGGCAGAACCGATGCGCGTCGCATCATTGGTGCTGATCCTGTGGCTGATCGTCGGTGCCGTCGCCGCAGGCCGGCGCAAGTACTACACGGCACCGGTGGAGAACTGCGACCAGGTGGCCACCATCGCGGTGACGATCCTGGCCGGCCCCCTCAACTACCTCGGCATGAACCCGAAGATCGACTGCCGGACGCCTCAGCCCAGCAAGTGAGGCCAGGCCCACCTTCAGAAGTTGACACACCCACGAGGACCTACAGTGGGAGACGCTGGCCGCATCGGCACCGCCTGGGAGAGGAAGGGTGTCGGGCATGGAGTTACGGCAGTTGCGCTATTTCGTGACGCTGGCCGAAGAGCTGCACTTCGGCCGCGCCGCCGCCCGCGAGCACATCGTGCAGTCGGCGCTGAGCCAACAGATCCAGCGGCTGGAACGCGAGCTCGGTGTGCGGCTCCTGGACCGCAGCACCCACCACGTCGACCTGACCCCCGCCGGGGCCGCCTTCCTCGTCGAGGCGCGCCAGATCCTCCATCACGTCAGCCGGGCCGGGCATGCCGCACGCAACGCCGCCGCGTCCGCGCCCACGCTACGCGTCGGCATCATCGACGCCGGCTACGACACCATGCCGCAGATCCTGCACGAACTCCAGGACAACCATCCCGGCATCACGATCCACCAGATCGAAGCAGGCACCCCCGAGCAGTACCGGCAATTGGCCGACGGCCGCCTCGACATAGCCATCGGACGCGCCTCCCAGACCCCGGCCGAGATGACCTCCAAACTCATCAGGCTCGATCCCCTCGGCGTGCTGGTCCCCGACGACCACCGCTTCGCCGTCCTCGACGGTGTACCCGTCGCCGCCCTCGCCGACGAACTGCTCCTGCTCGGCGAGGAATCGCAGACGCCGGAGCTCAACCAGTTCGTCCTCGCGCTGTGCCGCTCGGCCGGGTTCGAGCCCACTCTCTACGACGGCACCGTCGAGAGCTCCCGGGCTGCCGCCGACCTCGTACTCCAGCACCGCTGCGTGCACTGCGTCCCTTCCTCCTTCCGCTCCTCCAACCGGCCCGGCACCACTTGGCGGCCCCTGACCGACCCCACCACGTACTACCCCTGGTCCCTGCTGTGGCACGACGCCAACCCCTCCCCACACATCGTCGGCGTCATTGACACCGCCCGCCACCTGGCCGAACAGCTCGACTGGCTCGAACCCGTCGCCCCGGCCACCGAACCGCCGTCCGGCGAAGACGCGCCGGCAGCCACCAGCAGCCGCAGCGACGAGGCTGTCTGACGCGCCAGGCGGGACTGGTGCGGGCGATGGTTGTTGTGGCTGGAGGTCAAAGCCGCAGATCAAGCACCACTCGACGAGTTATGAAGCGCTACAGGCCCTTGATCACGGGCCTGCCCTCGACTTGCCAGGCATTGAACATCTGTTTAGTCTACTAAACATGTGTTCAGCATCGTCGGATCTGACCGCCCAGGCCAAGATCCGCAACGCGGCCATCGCACACTTCGCCCGGGACGGCTTCGGCAAGACCAATCTGCGCGCCGTCGCGGCCACCGCAGGAGTGAGCCCCGGCCTGGTCATCCACCACTTCGGCAGCAAGGAGAAGCTCCGGAGCGTCTGTGACGATCACGTCCTGCGCATCCTGGTCCAGCGGGCCGACAACGCCGGCCCGAGCGGCATGCAGGACCTTTTTCGCGAATACCTGTCCAACCCGGAGGAATACCGCCTCCAGGTGCAGTACATGCTGCGCGCGATCGAGGAGGACACCCCTGCCGCGGGCACGTTCGTCGACACGCTGGTGGCGGAGTCCGAGCAGGTCCTGCGGGCCGGGATCGCCGACGGCTCGATGCGACCGTCCTCGGACGTGCGGGCGCTGGCGGTGCTGACCGTGCTCAACAGCGTGGCCACGCTGACCATGCCGCCACCCCTGGCGCGGGCGCTGGGCCACGAGCGGTTCGGCCCCGACGTGCTGCGCCGCCTCGCGCTGCCCACGCTGGAGCTCTACACCCACGGGTTGTTCACCGACGACACCGCGCTGAAGGCAGCTCGGGCCGCGCTGGACGAGTCACCACAGAAAAGGGACTGACACGATGGCCATCACCCTCCCCGACCTCACGCCGCTGGAGAACACGCTCTGGCTGACCCTGGCCGGCAAAGCGCTCGACTACCAGGCCAAACACTCGATCCTGCACGACAAGACCGCATTCGACATCGTCAAGAAGCTCGACTACGACGCCGGGCAGTTCAAGCTCTCCGCCAGCCCCGTCGTGGGCATCGCGCACCGCTCCCTGGTCATGGACAACATCGTGCGGCAGTTCATCGTCAAGAATCCCGACGCTGTCGGGCTCGACCTGGGCGCCGGACTTGACACCCGCGTCTACCGCGTCGACCCGCCCGCCACCGTCGACTGGTACGACGTCGACCTGCCCGGCGTGGCCAAGGCCAGGCAGCTGCTGCTCCCCGAACGCCCCCACCTCCACACCATCGGCGCCGACCTCAACGACCCCCGATGGATCAGCGAAATCCCCGCCGACCGCCCCGCCGTGATCGTCGCCGACGGCCTGATCGGGTTCCTGTCCAAAGAGGAACTGGCCACGCTCCTCGACCGCCTCATCCGCCACTTCCCCACAGGGGAGATCTGCTTCAACGGCTACACGAGGTTCCATGTCTGGGCGGCCAGGAAGTATGCCGGCACCCAGTCCGTCGTCCCTTTCCTGAGGTCTCCCGGCTTCGACACCCCGCAGGACATCGAGCGCCTGGAACCCCGCCTGAAGCTGGTACGCGAGATCCTGCTGGGCCGCGAGCCCGAGGTCGCCGACTACCCGTGGACGACCCGCCTGGCCAGCTTCCTGACGGCCTGGAGCACCTCCATCTCCCGCAAGGGCACCGCCATCCAGCACTATCGCTTCTAGAGGCTTCAGGCGGGCACGGACAGACTGGTGACCAGATGGCTTGCTCGGGCGGCAAGGCATGTGACCCTGGTAGGCCGCCGACGGCCTCACCGATGTCGACCGGCTCGGTGCCCATGCTGTTGCGTCCTACGGTCCCGGCACCGCGATCTTTCCCAGGACGAGTTGCTGTTGCCGCCCGGTGCGCCACTCGACCATCAGCACGGTGGCGTCGTCTTGGAGCCGGCCGTGCTGGTGCTGCAGGATGCTGTGGATCAGCCGGCGGAGTGTTTCCGGGGCGGACGTGCCGTCGGCCTCGTGACGGACGATGAAGTCGATGAAGCGCTCCAGCCCGAAGGGTTGCCCCTCCTTGCTCTGGGCCTCGATGACGCCGTCGGTGTAGAAGAGCAGCCGGTCCCCGGGTTCCAACTGGTAGCGCAGCAATCCGGTGGACAGGCCCAGGCAGATGCCCATCGGCGGATCGGGCACGCTGTCCAGGGTGGCGACCTGCTGGCTTTTGCGGATCACCAAGGGTGGGTGGTGCCCTCGGTTGACCCAGCTCAGCCAACCGGTCCGCAGGTCCAGATCGGCCAGGACGCCTGTGGCGAAGCGGTCGATGAACTGCTCGTCGATCGCCGCGTCGATCGCCTCGCTCGTCGCGGGCAGGTCCTTGCCTTGGCGGCGGCTGGTGCG
>NZ_JBEYTJ010000068.1:0-40109 GCF_040642995.1 Nonomuraea sp. NPDC047529
ACGGCCGCAACTGGGACCAGGCCACCTCCTCCGGCCCCTTCTTCTTCCTGTTCGACTCCATGCGCTCCTGGATCCACTACCAATGGCAGGTCTTCACCTTCCACAGCGGGGTGCGCGACTATCACCAGTACATGTCCGACCCCTGGACATGGCCGTTGCTCTTCCGCCCGGTGTCGTTCTACTACCCGGCGGACGTGCCGCCGTCGGCGTGCGGGGCCTCGGCCTGCGCGCAGGCGATCCACGGCGTCGGCACCCCGGCCCTGTGGTTCGGCGCGCTGCTCGCGCTGGCGGGGACCGTCGTCCTGTACGTCAGGAGACGCGACTGGCGGGCGGGGGCGGTGCTGCTGGCGTACGCGATGGGCTGGCTGCCCTGGTTCTACTACGCCCTGGCCGACGACCGCACGATGTACCTGTTCTACATGCTCCCGGTCGTGCCGTTCATGGTGCTGGCGGTGGTGCTGATGGCCGGGCTCGTGCTCGGCCCGGCGGACGCGCCGCCCACGCGCAGGGCCGTCGGGGCGGCGTTCGCGGGCGCGTTCGCGATGATCGTGCTGATCAACTTCTGGTGGCTGCAGCCGGTGCTCACGGCCGAGACGCTCACGCAGACACAGTGGTGGGCTCGGATGTTGATGCGCTCTTGGGTGACCGCCGCCCCCAAGTGACGCCCTTGCGCAGCGTGATGGCCGCCGCGACGCAGGCCAGCGGGACGGCCGGGAGCACGTAGCGGTAGTCGAACTCGGCCGTCGCCGCCGGGGCCAGCAACAACCCGAACGCCCCCAGCCAGGGCAGCGCCACCGGGCCGCCGAACCTGCGCCAGCGGACGGCGATGCCGTACAGGCCGATCAGCATGATTCCGCCGAGCATGATGCCGCGCAGGTAGAAGATCTTCTGGTAGCCGCTCATGATGTCCGCCCACGGGTGGACGATCCTGGTCTCGGGCGGGCCCTGCTCGTAGCTGAACGCGTCGGTGTCGGTGTGGCCGCCCCCGTAGGAGGACCACTTCGGCAGCCGCTTGGGCCGCCCGGTGTCGTCGACCTCGTAATACGGCCTGAACTGGTACATGTTGTACGTCGACTCGTCGGGGAAGCGCGGCCGTCCCCAGTGGAAGGAACGGAAGAAGTCGCGCGCGACCACCTTCAGATAGTCACCCGGCTGGGACAGGATCGCCCGCGTGGCGAACGCGCTGGCCGCGTCGTTGGTGATGCCGCTGAACTTCTTGTTGATGCCCCACCGGTGGAGCACCTCGCCGGTGCCCGTGCCGTCGCCGTTGCCCTGGCCCCACAGGTACCACTGGGCGTAGTCCTTGCGCTGGTTGACCGGGTCGTTGATGCACAGCAGGAGGAGCTGGACCTCCTTGTACTTGTCGATCTTCATCTTGCCGCAGTCGGCGAAGATCGCGGTACGCATGTAGAGGATCAGCCCGTCGCTGTTGGTCATGGCGAATTTGCCGTAATTTGTGGAAAACCAGCCCATGTAGGTGAGGACGGGAAGCGCGCACGCCGCGACCACCGCCACGATCGACCGCCACCCCGCGCGCTGGACGATCAGATAGAGCACCACGAGCCCGAGGATCGGCATGCCGATCGAACGGGTCAGCCAGGTCATCGCGAGCAGCAGCCCGACCACGATCCCGGCCCGCCACGACAGCCGCCGTTTCCACAGCACCAGCGTCACCACGCCCACGACCAGCAGCGTGAACAGGGTGTCGGACATGACCATCTGCTCAAGCTGGATCTGGTAGGCGTCGAACAGCACCGGCGCCGCCGCCAGCGTGGCCGCCCACTTGGGCAGCGCGAACTTGCAGCGCAGCAGGGCGTAGATGAGCGCGGCCGCGGCCAGGCCCATCAGGTGTTGCGTGAAAATGGCGAGCGTGAAGCTGTGGAACGGCTTGAGCAGCATCAGCCAGAAGCTGTAGCCGTCGGGCCTGATCGGATGGGGCCTGGGGTGCAGCGCCACGTTGACGTACTCGTAGGAGTCGTTGAACCACATGGCCGGGCCGTAGCCGAGCATGGTGATCAGCCGCAGCACGGCACCGACGCCGAAGGCCACGGCGAACACGCGATGACGGCGCACGAGGGACAGCACGCGAGCTGCCCGGCCAGGAGCGGAGTGGTCCACAGGGGTAATCTCCGCGACGCTCACCATGCTGTAAAGAATGCCAGTCGTTTTTAGGTCTTGACCCGAGCACGCCGGGCACAGGGCATGATGGTTCACTGGAAGAGCCTTATTACTGAAGGGTTGAGACGTGGAACTGACGGTGGTCATGCCCTGCCTCAACGAGGCGGAGACCGTGGAAGTCTGTGTGCGCAAGGCATTGGCGTGCATGGAGGAGCACGGAATCGAAGGGGAAGTCCTGATCGCCGACAACGGCAGCACGGACGGCTCGCAGCAGCTCGCTCGTGATGCCGGGGCCCGTGTCGTCCACGTCGACGAGAAGGGCTACGGCAACGCCCTCATGGGCGGCATCCGCGCCGCCCGCGGCAAGTACGTGATCATGGGCGACGCCGACGACTCCTACGACTTCACCTCGTTGCTCCCGTTCGTCGAGCAGCTTCGCGACGGCGCCGACCTCGTGATGGGCAACCGTTTCAAGGGCGGCATCGCCCCGGGCGCCATGCCCCCGCTCCACCGCTACCTGGGCAACCCGGTGCTGTCGTTCGTCGGCCGGCTGTTCTTCCCGTCCGCCATCGGCGACTTCCACTGCGGTCTGCGTGGCTTCCGCCGTGACTCGATCCTGCGCCTCCACCTCCAGACCGGCGGCATGGAGTTCGCCTCGGAGATGGTCGTCCGCTCCACGCTCTCCGGTCTCGACGTGCGCGAGGTGCCCACCACGCTCTCGCCCGACGGCCGTTCGCGCCCGCCGCACCTGCGCTCCTGGCGCGACGGCTGGCGTCACCTGCGCTTCCTGCTGCTGTACAGCCCCAAGTGGCTGTTCTTCTACCCCGGCGTGTTCCTGATGGCCCTCGGCCTGGTCGCGGGCACGGCGCTGACGTTCGGGCCGGTGGAGATCGGCGAGCTGGCCTTCGACGTCGACACTCTGGTCGGGTCCTCGGCGCTGGTCGTGATCGGCTTCCAGGCGGCGTTGTTCGCGCTGTTCACGAAGGTCTACGCGGCCGAGGAGGGCTTCCTGCCCGAGTCGCCGCGGATCCGGAAGATCATCGACATCGTGACGCTGGAGAAGGGCCTCGTGGTCGGCGGCCTGCTGGCGCTGGCCGGTCTGGTCGGCCTGGTGATGTCGCTGGTCCACTGGCAGGTGCGCAGCTTCGGCGCACTCGACCCGCGCGAGTCGCTGCGCATGGTCGTCCCGGCCGCCACGGCGCTCGTCATGAGCTTCCAGACGATCTTCGCCTCGCTGTTCATCAGCATCCTCGGCATCCGCCGTACCAAGGAGAGCTCGATCGACGTGGCCGCCAAGGCCGCGGAGGAGGCCGCCGAGGCGGTCTCCCTGGAGGAGTCCAAGCGTTAGGGGCCTCCGCGTCCCGGTGGGAGCCGGCGCCGGCCACGTGCCGGCGCCGGCTTCCGTCTTTCCGCGCGGGGGTTGGGGGTTTGGACGAGGAGCGGGGCCGGGCCCCGTAGGCTTAGGTCATGTCCCAGCACATCTTGACCGCCGTCGCGTGGCCGTACGCTAACGGCCCCCGCCACATCGGGCACGTATCGGGTTTCGGCGTGCCGTCCGACGTCTTCAGCCGCTACCAGCGGATGGCGGGCAACAAGGTGCTGATGGTGTCCGGCACCGACGAGCACGGCACTCCGATCCAGGTGCAGGCCGACAAGGAGGGCGTCAGCGCCCGCGAGCTGGCCGACCGGTACAACAGGGTGATCGCCGAAGACCTGACCGGTCTCGGGCTCTCCTACGACCTGTTCACCCGGACCACGACGAAGAACCACTACGCCGTCACGCAGCAGATCTTCAAGGGTCTCTACGACAACGGCTACATCTTCCCCAAGACCACGATGGGCGCGATCTCGCCCTCGACCGGCCGTACCCTGCCCGACCGCTACATCGAGGGCACCTGCCCCATCTGCGGCTACGACGGCGCGCGCGGCGACCAGTGCGACAACTGCGGCAACCAGCTCGACCCGATCGAGCTCATCAACCCCAAGAGCCGCATCAACGGCGAGACCCCCGTCTTCGTCGAGACCGAGCACTTCATGCTCGACCTGCCCGCCTTCGCCGAGGTCCTGGGCTCCTACCTGCAGTCCAAGCAGGGCGAGTGGCGGCCCAACGTGCTGAAGTTCGCGCTCAATCTGCTGGGTGACCTCCAGCCCCGCGCGATCAGCCGCGACCTCGACTGGGGGGTGCCGATCCCGCTGGAGGGGTGGCGCGACCAGTCCAACAAGCGCCTCTACGTGTGGTTCGACGCGGTCATCGGCTACCTGTCGGCCTCCATCGAGTGGGCCAGGCGCTCCGGTGACCCCGACGCCTGGCGCCAGTGGTGGCAGAACCCCGACGCCCGCGGCTACTACTTCATGGGCAAGGACAACATCGTCTTCCACGCCGAGATCTGGCCGGCGATGTTGTTCGGCTACAGCGGCATCGGCGCGCGCGGCGGCTCGCCCGGCGAGCTGGGCGCGCTCGACGTGCCGTCCGAGGTGGTCTCCAGCGAGTTCCTGACGATGGAGGGCAAGAAGTTCTCCTCCTCCAGGCAAGTAGTAATTTACGTACGCGACTTCCTGGCGCGTTACGACGCCGACGCCCTGCGCTACTACATCGCCGTGGCCGGCCCCGAGAACCAGGACACCGACTTCACCTGGCAGGAGTTCGTCAACCGCAACAACGGCGAGCTCGTCGCCGCCTGGGGCAACCTGGTCAACCGGTCGATCTCGATGGCGTCGAAGAACTTCGGCGTCGTGCCCGAGGCCGGCGACCTGACCGACGCCGACCGGGCCATGCTGGAGCGCTCGCGCAACGCGTTCGCCCCCGTGGGCGCGGAGCTGGG
Source organism: Nonomuraea sp. NPDC047529 (assembly GCF_040642995.1). NCBI lineage: Bacteria > Bacillati > Actinomycetota > Actinomycetes > Streptosporangiales > Streptosporangiaceae > Nonomuraea > Nonomuraea sp. NPDC047529. The sequence goes on from NZ_JBEYTJ010000068.1 coordinate 4,941, forward strand.
CAGGTCGCGGTTCAAGAACGCGATCACCGAGGCGTTCGACGTCGTCCGCGAGGCCAACAAGTACCTGGCCGAGCAGGAGCCCTGGAAGCTCAAGGACGACACCGAGCGGCAGAAGTCGATCCTGCACGTCGCGCTCCAGGTCGTCGACGACGCCAAGACGATGCTCACGCCGTTCCTGCCGGGCTCGTCCAACAAGGTCTTCGCGATGCTCGGCGGCGAGGGCGTCTGGTCGGGCATGCCGGAGATCCGCGAGGTCGACGAGGACGGCGGCGCCCCCTACCCCGTCATCACCGGCGAGTACGACGGCGCGGCGCGCTGGGAGCACCGGCCGATCAAGCCGGGCACCCCGCTCGCGCCGCCCGTGCCGCTGTTCAAGAAGCTCGACCAGAAGGTCGTCGAAGAGGAGCTTGGCCGGCTGGCCGACTGAGGCCGTAGTCCTTGAGCGTGATGGCGGAGGCCGTCTTCCTGACGGACTTCGCCATCATGCCCTTCCACGGCAGATACGGCATGATCTTGTAGTTCTGGTTCATGAACCAGGCCATCAGCCGGCTCTCCGGAACCATGAACTTGCTGACGCCCACGGCCGACTTCTGGCAGCCGGTCGCGTAGCCGCGCACCTCCTGCTCGTACCGGGCGAACGCGGCGCGGTGATCGCCGCCCGCCGCGGCCAGCTCGCCGGCCAGCACATAGGCGCCGACGAGCGCGAGGCCGGTGCCCATGCCCGACAGCGGCGACGGGCAGCAGGCGGCGTCGCCGATCAGCACCACCCGGCCGCGCGACCACGAGTCCAGGTGCACCTGGCTGGTCGAGTCGAAGTAGAAGTCGTCGGCCTCCCACATCTTGCGCAACAGCGTGGGCGTCTCCCAGCCGACCCCTCGGTACGCCTCGGCCAGCAGCTCCTTCTGCCGGGTCACGTCCCGGCGGTCGTGCTCCAGCGGCTGGGAGCCGAAGTAGAACATCGCCTTGGCCTCGGTGTTGTTCCTGGCGCTGTAGAGGCCGACCGTCTTGCCGGGCGTGCTGTAGAGCAGGCCGGTGTGGTCGAGGTCCAGGTAGTTGTCGAGCGTGAACACCGCGCAGTAGAGCCCGAGGTGGCTGGTGACGGCCGCCTCCGGCGCGTCGAAGGCGAGCGAGCGCACGTTGGAGTGCAGGCCGTCCGCGCCCACCACGAGGTCGAACCGGCGCGTCGCGCCCCGCTCGAACGCCACCGTCACCCCGTCCGCGTCCTGGGCCAGGGAGGTGATGGAGTCGCCGAAGACGTACTCGGTGCGGTCCTTGGTGGCGTCGTAGAGGATGCGGGCCAGGTCGCCGCGGAGGATCTCGACGTCGCCGGAGAACAGGTCGCCGGGCACGGAGGCGAGCTTCCTGCCGGACTCGTTGACGTACGACATGTCGCCCATGTGGGTCTGGAGGCGTTCGACGTCGGCGAGGATGCCGAGCGCGCGCAGCACGGCCATGTGCGCCTCGCCGCGGAAGTCGACGGAGTAGCCGCCCTCACGCAGGGCGGGGGCGCGTTCGACGACGGTGACGCGGTGGCCGGAGCGGGTGAGGAGGAGGGCCAGGGCGGGGCCGGCGACGCTCGCGCCGGAGATCAGGATGTCCATGCCCCAGAGCCTGCCGGGGCCCGCTCACCGCCCCCTCACCCCACGCTCACCGCCTCGCCCGGCCGCGCTCACCGGAGGGCGGTCGGGGGTTCGAGCGGCGGGAAGTCGTCGATCGAGCGCAGGGGCGAGGCGTCGACCACCTCCGCCGGGACGCCGGCCAGCATCAGGGCCTCACGGTGCGAGAGCCTCGCCCCCGCGCGCCGCGCCCCCGCGTACGCCTGCTCGCCCAGCGCCTCGCGCAGCCGCCGCGACAGCCCGGCGACGTCGTCGTCCTCGGGCAGGTCGATGCCGCGGATCGCGATGGCGGCCCCGAGCAGCGTGGCCGCCGCCGCCGGGTCGTCGTCGCAGGCCAGCGCCGCCAGCGCCTCGATCGCCCTGACGCTCTCCGACAGCGCGCCCGACGTGACCGTGCTCTCCACCGCCCGCAGGTAGGAGGCCCGCGCCCCGGCCGCGTCCCCTTCGGCCGCGGCCAGCCGTCCGAGCCCGACGAGCAGCCTGGCCATGTTCCCGGACGTCTTCACCCAGATCGGGTCGGATCGCCGCAAGGCGTCCTCGTAGAGCTCGCGGGCCCGTGCCAGGTCGCCCTCGCGTACCGCCACGTCGCCCAGGCCGCGCAGGGCCGCGGGCAGGATCGTGCCGCCCGTACGCCCGGCCAGCTCGGCCGCGCGCTCGTAGTCGGCCCGCGCGCCGTCCAGGTCGTGCCGGATGCGGTAGTCGCCCCGGTTGCAGTAGTGGTCCGCCAGGTCCTCCTCCGCGCCGAGCTGCTCGGCCAGCGCGATGGCCTCCTCGGTGCGGGCCAGGGCGGTGGCCTCGTCGCCGGTCGTACTGGCCAGCCAGGCCAGCGCGTCGAGCGTCATCGCCGAGCCCCAGCGCTCGCCGAGCCCGCGGAAGCCCTGGAGCGCCCTCTCCAGGTCCTCCTCGGCGGCGGCGAACTCGCCCGCGGCCATCCGCGGATAGGCCCAGATCAGCCGGGTGGCGGCCCGCTCCCACGCGTCGGTACCGCGCTCGCCGCGCCTGATCAGCGCGATCGTGGCGCCGGGCTCGACCGCCGCCGAGGTGACCATCGGCCACAGGCACGTGACGATCGGGTTGCGCAGGCCGTCCGCCGTGATCATCGTCTCGGCGGCGCCCTTGTGGCGCTCCCACAGCTCGCGCCGCTCGCTCGCCGCGGTGAGCAGGGTCAGCAGGTACGCGTCCCCCAGGGCGGGGTCGGGCCGCGGACCGGCCGCCTCCAGCAGGGCCGCCGCCGCCTTGGCCGGCACCGCGCGCATGCCGCGCATCCACAGCGAGAACGTCTGCGCGGCCAGCAGCCGCATCCCGAGCGCCACCTCGCCCTGCTCCACCGTCCAGCGCAGCGCCGCCTGAAGGTTGTCGTGGTCGGCCGCGAACCGGGCCAGCCACGGCAGCTGCTCGGCGCCCCGCAGCCGGGGGTCGCCCTCCTCGGCCAGCGCGAGGAAGTACGCGGCGTGCGCCCGCCGGTAGCGCGCGGCCTCCTCGCCGAGCCGGTCGGCGCAGAACGCCCGGATCGTCTCCAGCATGCGGTAGCGGCCGCCCGCCACCTCCAGGAGCGACTTGTCGGCCAGCGAGTCGAGCAGGTGCTCGGGCAGGCCGCAGACGGCCGCGGCGGCAGTCGCGGTGGCCCCGCCGGAGAAGACGGTCAGGCGCATGGCCATGGCCTGCTCGGGCTCGGTGAGCAACTCCCAGCTCCACGCGACGACCGCGCGCAACGTCTGGTGCCGGGCGTCGGCGGTACGGCTGCCGCGCAGGCTGAACCGGCCCTGACCGGCGAGGCGGTCGGCCAGTTCATCGGCCTCGTGCGTACGCATGCGGGCGGCCGCCAGCTCGATGGCCAGCGGGAGGCCGTCGAGCGCGGCGCAGATACGTTCGACCGGCTCACCAGAGGCGAAACCGGGGCGTACGGCCTTGGCCCGGTCGGTGAAGAGGGTATGGGCGTCGGAGGGGGCGAGGGGGCGTACCGGCCACAGGTGTTCGGGGGTGATCGCGAGCGGCTCGCGGCTCGTGGCCAGCACGCGCAACGCCGGGCACGCGGACAGCAGCCGCTCGGCCAGGGCCGCGGCCTCGCCCACGACGTGCTCGCAGTTGTCCAGCACCAGCAGGACCGGGCGGTCGGCGAGCACCGCCACCAGACGGGCCTGCGGATCCGGCTCCCCGGACGCGCCCAGCGTCGCGGCCCCCAGCAGCGCGCCGTCGCGCACGCCGAGCGCGGCGAGGACCGCTCGCGCGAGGTCGGCCCCCGGGCTGAGCGGGGCCAGCTCGACCAGGACGGCGTCGTGGTGGCCCCTGGCGATCTCGACCGCGAGCCGGCTCTTGCCCGCGCCGCCGGGGCCGAGCAGCGTGACCAGCCGGGCGGCGGACAGCAGCGCCGCGACCTCGGCCAGATCGCCGTCGCGGCCGACGAAGCTCGTGAGCCGCCCCGGCAACGGCGCCGCCGCCACGGCCTTCGCCGCCGGCTCCGGGGGTGATTCGGGGAGCGGGGGCAGGTCGCCGCGGAGGAGGGACTGGTGGAGGGCGGCGAGCTCGGGGGAGGGGTCGGCGCCCAGTTCCTCGGCCAGCAGCCGCCGCGTCTCCTCGTAGACCATCAGCGCCTCGGCCTGCCTGCCGTCGGCGCGCAACGCCCGCATGAGCTGGCCGCGCAGCCGTTCGCGCAGCGGGTGGCGCTCGACCAGCTCGCCCAGCTCGGGGACGACGCCCCGGTGGCCCCCGCACCGCAGGTCGGCCTCGATCCGGTCCTCCAGCGCGGCCAGGCGGCGCTCCTCCAGCCGCGCGCCGTGCACGGGGTCGAGGTCGGCGAACGCGGGCCCCCGCCACAGGGCCAGCGCCTCCCGCAACAGCCCCCCGGCCAGCACCGGATCGCTCCGGACGCCTTCCGCCCGGTCCGTCCCCCGCGCCGCGCCGGCGGCCTGGTGACCGAGGAGGGCGGCGCGACCGGAGTCGGCGAGGCGGAGGAAACGACCGGCGTCGATGTCCTCGGGGTCCGCGGCCAGCCGGTAGCCGGCGGCGGTCAGCTCGACCGGAATTCCGTCGCCGCGCAGCCGGGAGACCTGGGAGTGCAGGGCGTGCTGGGCGTTCTTGGGCGAGCGGTCGCCGTACAGGAGGTCGACGAGGCGGTCCTGGCTGACGATCTCGCCCGGACGGACGAGCAGCAACGCCAGCAGCGCGCGCCTGGCCGGACCACCCAGGGGTACGTCGACGCCAGCCGCGTCCCATGCCCGGGTGCTGCCGAGAATGCCGAAGCGCATGGAGGCTACTTTAGATCCGTGAGCAAGATTCCCGCCGCGCCCGAGCCGCTTTCCGCACCGGTGTTCGACAGCCACTGCCACCTGGACATCATGGTGGGCAACCGGCAGGCGTCCTCGGGCGACCCGGTGGCCCAGGCCGCCCAGGCGGCGTCGGCCACCGTACGGAGCATCCTGCGCGACGCGCGCGAGGTCGGCGTGACCAGGCTCGTCACCATCGGGTACGACCTGCCCTCCTCGCGGTGGAACGCCGAGGTGGCGGCCGAGCAGGAAGGCGTGTACGCCGGGGTCGCCATCCACCCCAACGAGGCCCACGAGGCGACCCCCGAGGTGCTGGCCGAGATCGAGTCGCTCGCTCGGCAGGCCGACGTCCGCGCGGTGGGGGAGACCGGCCTCGACTACTTCCGCGACTGGGCGGCCAAGGACGACCAGCACGCGAGCTTCCGCGCCCACGTCGAGATCGCCAAGCGCACCGGCAAGGCCCTGGTCATCCACGACCGCGACGCGCACGACGACGTCCTGAAGGTGCTGGCCGAGCAGGGCGCGCCGGACAAGGTGGTGTTCCACAGCTACTCGGGCGACGCCGAAATGGCGAAAAAGTGCGCCGAAGCTGGATATTTCATGTCCTTCTCCGGGCCCGTCACCTACAAGAACGCGGGCTACCTGCGTGAGGCCGCCGCCGTCGCCCCCATGGAGCTCATGCTCGTCGAGACAGATGCCCCCTACCTGCCGCCGGTCCCGTACCGGGGCAAGCCCAACGCCCCCTACCTCATCCCGCTCACCCTGCGCTGCCTCGCCGAGGTCAAGGGTGTCCATCCGGACGAGTTGTGCGAGGCGATCAGCACGAACGGAGTCACGGTCTTCGGCGAGTGGTGACCATCTTTGCGTGAAGCGGTGGAGGCGGGCGCGCCGCCGCCGCTAGCGTTCGGGCGGTCCCAGGCCGTATCCGGAGGTGGTTCGTGCGAGGCAGGAGGCGTGCGCCGCGTCCGCGGATCCCCTGGCGTTCTCCGTGGACGCCGGTGGTGTGCGTCGTCGGTACGCTGGCCGCCGGCCTGCTGGTCGCGGTCTCGTACCTGGTCAAGGACGTCGTCGTGGTCGTCGACGGCACGCCGGTCGCCGTCCGCGGCTTCGCCGGGCAGGTGGCGGACGTGCTCGCCGACGCGGGCGTGACCGTGGGGCTGGGCGACGTCGTGCGTCCCGACCTGAGCGCCGACCTCGCCGACGGCTCCACCATCGAGGTACGCCACGCCCGCCCGATCACGCTGACCCTCGACGGCCGCACCACGACCCACCTGGTCACCGCCACGAACGTCCGGGACGCCCTGGCCGAGCTCGACGTCGAGGCGGCGGCCGGCAGCCTGTCCGCGCCGCCCGGCCGCCCGGTGCCGCTGTCGGGCATGTCGCTCACGGCGTTCACCGAGCGCAGGGTCTACGTGGTCACGGGAACCACCCGGCTCGCCGCGCGCACCACCGCGCGCACCGTGCGGCAGGTGCTCCGGCAGGAGCGCGTCGTCGTCCGGCACGGGTCCATGGTGCGACCGCCGCTCGGCAGCTTCCCCAAGGACGGGACGGTCATCACGGTCATGCCGCCGCGAGCCGTGCAGGTCCCCTGGGAGGTGACCAGGCTCGACTGGCAGGCGCTGGCCAACTGCGTGGCGCGCGGCGACCCTCTGGCGTACAACCCCGACGGTCCCTACTACGGGATGTACCAGTTCAGCCTGCCCATGTGGCAGGCGGTCGGCGGGGTGGGGCTGCCGAGCGCCTGGCCGGAGGAGGAGCAGACCTACCGGGCGCAGCTTCTCTACCAGCGGGTCGGCGGACGGTGGCAGACCCAGTGGCCGAACTGCGGCGACCACCTGTTCAGCTGACGCGCTTGGAGGGGGCCGCTCACCCCGCCAGTGAGGTTCCGAAGTCGGTGCCCTTGGGCGGTTGCAGCGACTGGAGGTCGTCGGCGTTGCGCGGCGCCACCGCGACCTTCCCGTACGGCGGGCCGTCCGGCTGGCCCACGAAAAGCTTGTTGCCGCTGAACGTCACCGACCAGCCGAACAGCCCCTCCGCCCCGGGAAGCTTCCGGTCGTCGGCCGGGTTCCGCCACGAGAACACCTGGACGCCGCCTCCGTAGGGCGCTCCGACGGCCAGCCTCCCGTCGGAGGAGGCGGCCATCGAGAAGCCGAACGCCTGCTTGCCGCCCTGTTTCACCATCCTCGTCTGTTTCTTCGCCGGGTCGAGGAACTGCACGTAACCGGGGCCCGGGGCGCTGATCGCGTACCCGTGGCCCTCGGCGTAGGCGACCGCGTAGCCGTACCGGTCGCCGGGGGTCTTGGTGGGGGAGTCCAGTTTCAGGCTCGCGATCCGGGGAGCCAGCACGTCGTCGATGAAGACCACCGAGCCCGAGTCGATCTTGCCGGACTGGACCTGCCGTCCCGCGCCGTCGTCGTTCTCGTACGGGACGCCCACGACCAGGCCGTTCTTCGGGCCGATCGCCAGTGACCAGCCGAACTGGTCGCCGACCTCGCTGTTGCCGCGCACGTCCACGGTCTCCTGGCTGATCCGGCGCAGCGCGCCCGTGCCCTGGCGTACGTAGACCGCGCCGGCGTCCTGGATCTGACCGTCGTCCTCGTAAGGTGCGCCGATCACCATCAGGTTCCCCCTGGCCGCCAGTGACCAGCCGAAGTGCGCGGACCGTTGCGGCTGCGGGGCGGTCAGGCGTTGCGGGGGCGCCGCCTTGCCGCCGTAGACGACGTAGACGCTGCCCGCGTCCTGCTCGCCGTCCACGTCCGCGAAGGGGGCGCCGATCAGGAGGTCGGCGCAGGCGTCGCCGTTGACGTCGGCCAGCCGTACGGACCAGCCCAGCCCGTCCCCCTTGACCGGCCCGGGCACGGCCACAGGCGTCACCTTGTCGCCCGACAGCAGGTGGACCGACCCCTTCTGGCCGTCGCCGAACGGGTCGCCCACGGCCACGTCGTCCGCGCCGTCACCGTCGACGTCGGCGGCTCCCGCGCACGCCACCGCCTGCGCGGAAGCCCGCACCGGGAGCGGGACGCCTGCGAGCACGACGGCCATCACCACGGCCGTCCTGACGGGTCCGGTGAGATTCACAGGGCGACCTCGATCTGTCGGCCGTTCTCCAGCATGGTCGCGATCATCTTCGCGGGCCTGCGATAGGGCGCCAGGTCGAACACGAAGGCGCCGTCCACCCGCTCGCCCGGCTGGATGGCCGCGGGCAGCGCGACCTGGGCGGGGACGTGCTCGCCGCCCTTGTCGTCGACCATGGTGACGACGGGACGGCCGAGCGGACGGCGTTCGCCGCCTGGATTGATCATGGTCCAGTGGACCACGCAGAGCTGCCCCTTCGTGGTGGTTCGTCCCTCGAACTCCTTCAGCCCGCACGTCGGTGCCTCCGGCACCACCGCGACCGGGTCGTCGAAGTTCCCGCCCAGGGCGAACCTGCGGCCCACGTCGCCCGTGCGCGGGTTCGTCACGGTTCTGGAGGGGCTGTTGGAGGTGGCCACGCCGGGGGAGTTGCGGCTGGAGTTCACGATCAGGACCGTGACGGTGACCACGATCGCCAGGACGGCCGCCGCGGCGGCGATCAGCCAGCGGGTGCCCTTCGTGCGAGTGCCGCCCAGGGTGTCGGGTTCGTCGGGCGGATACGTCAGAACACCCGGATCCGTACCCGCACCCGTTCGGGGTTCGGCGCGGGTCCGGGGCTCAGCGTGGGGCCGGGGCCCGATGCCCGTTCGGGGTTCGGCGCGGGTTCGGGGTTCGGTGTCCGACCGAGGTTCGGCCCGGGTGGGGGGCTCGGTGCCAGGCCGGGGACGGGCCTGTTGCTCGCCCGAGGTCCCCTGCCTGCGCGCCAGCAGGCGGGCCTGCTCCAACTGGCGCTCGTGCTCCTGGCGGCGCGCCTGCGCCTGGGCCTCCCAGCGGGCCAGCTCGTCGCGGGCGGCCTGCTCCTCGCGCCGCGCCAGCTCGTCCAGGGACGCCTGCCCCCCAGGTAACCCGGCCCCCGGAGCGCTCCGGGGGGTGGGCGCCGCGTCCGCACCGAACGCCCCCGGCACCTTGGGCCGCCTTGCCCTCTCTCCGCCCCCCGCCCCTGACGGCGCTCCCGACCCCGCCCCAGAACCCGGCCACGTCCCCGTCCCAGAACCGGAGCCGGAACCCGACCGCGGCCCGGCCCCAGGGGCGGGGCTTCGGGCGCCTGTCGCGTCGCTCGGCGGCGGGGTCGTGAACGTGGCCGTGACATCCGGCTCGTCCACGACGTTCCGCGGCGGCTCCCAGTCGGTCAGCATCTCGGTGGCGACCAGCGTGGGCGGATTGTCGGCGATCGCCGGCGTGCTCCCGCCCACCAGCGCTATCAGCAGCTCCTGAGCCGTGGGCCGCTGCGCGGGATCCATGGCGGTGGCCCGGCGTACCAGCTCGTTGAGCGGCGCGGGAAGCGCGCCGAGATCGGGCGGCGTGTTCAGGACGCGAGTCGCCATCGTGACGGGATCGCCCCGCCCGAACGGATGCCGCCCGTTCCCCGAGTACGCCACCAGGCATCCCCAGGCGAAAATGTCGGCCGCCGGGGACACGAGCTCGCCGCGCACCTGCTCAGGAGCCCACCACCCGGGGCTGCCGAGCAGTTCGCCGGAGAGCGTGAACCCGGTCTCCCTGTCCAGGGCCCTGGCGATCCCGAAGTCGATCACCCGCGGCCCGGACAGCGACAGGATGACGTTGGCGGGCTTCAGATCCCGGTGCACGAGCCCGGCCACGTGGATCGCCGCCAGCGCCGCCGCGACCCCCAGCGCCACGCCGTGCAGCGGCCCGGGGTCGAGCGCCCCGAAGGTCGTGATCTGGTCGGAAAGGGGCGTGCCCGCGATGTACTCGGTCACCATGTACGGACGCCCGTCCCCGGTGTCGCCGTTGTCGAGCACCTGGGCCGTGCAGAACGACGCCACCCGGCGCGCGTTGTCCACCTCGGCGTGGAAGCGGGCGGCGAACCCCTCCTGATTGGCGAACTCCGCCTTCACCACCTTGACCGCGACGAACCGCCCCGTCGGAGCCCTGGCGAGGAAGACGGTCCCCATGCCGCCTTCGCCGAGCCGTCCGAGCAGCCGGTACGGCCCGATCTCCCGCAGATCGGTGGGACGGAGCGGCGCGGCGCCCGTTGGCTCCATCAGGGACGTCCCTTCCTGTTCCACGCCATCCTCTCCTTAGGTCTCCCCCATCCGCCATCGCAGGTTCTTCGATGCGGGAGACTGGTTGGATGATGAGGCTGTTGGGCCCTGCAGAAATACGTATTTTGGCGAACAAGCTAGATCTGCGCCCCACGAAAAGGCTAGGCCAGAACTTCGTGATCGACGCGGGGACCGTCCGGCGCATCGTCCGCGTGGCCGACCTGTCGGCCGACGACGTGGTCATCGAGGTCGGGCCCGGCCTCGGCTCGCTCACCCTGGCGCTCCTGCCCGAGGCCGCGCACGTGGTGGCCGTCGAGATCGACCCGGTCCTGGCCACCCAACTGCCCCTCACCGTCGCCGACCGCGGCCCGTCCGACAGGCTGACGGTGGTCAACGCCGACGCCATGCGGATCACCCTCGACGACCTCGCCGGTCACACCCCCACGGCCCTGGTGGCCAACCTGCCGTACAACGTGGCCGTCCCCGTGGTGCTCCACCTCCTGGAGAGGCTGCCCTCGCTGCGCAAGGGCCTGGTCATGGTGCAACTGGAGGTCGCCGACCGCCTCGCCGCCGGTCCCGGCTCCAAGGTGTACGGCGTCCCGTCGGTCAAGGCCGCCTGGTACGCCGACGTACGCCGTGCCGGCCCCGTCGGCCGTACGGTCTTCTGGCCCGTCCCCAACGTCGATTCCGGCCTGGTCTCCCTGGTCCGCCGCGAGCCTCCCGCCACCACGGCCACCAGGGAAGAGGTGTTCGCCGTCGTGGACGCCGCCTTCGCCCAGCGCCGCAAGACCCTGAGGGCCGCTCTGGCCACCTGGGCCGGCAGCCCGTCCCAGGCCGAAACGGCACTACGAGCCGCCGGCGTGGACCCGTCGGCCCGAGGCGAACAACTCACCATCGAATCCTTCGCCCGAATAGCCGAACAGAAGCCCTGAGCCGAACGGAAGCCCTGGGTCGGGCAGAAGCCCTGACCTCCAGGTCTTCGCGGTTGTCCACAACCCCGGCCGCGCGACGAGCGCCCGTCCACAGAACGCCGTTCGGCCCCTCCAGCCCCCGCCCGCTCGCATGATCCTGGCTCCCGTCCCTCATCACGACGAAGGAGCCACTCATGACCGCTCGCCGCCACGCCGGCCGGTTGTCGATCGTCCTCACCGGCGGCCTGCTGGCCGTCGCAGGCGCCCACCCCGCCCTCGCCCGAGCCACACCGGCTCCATGCCTCCGGGCCACCCTCACGATCCCCGCGGCGGGCGCCGGAGCAACCGCCACCACCGGGTGCCCAGCCCCCCACCACCCCAAGAGACCGAAGCCCAGGAAACCCAGGAAGCGCCCGAGGCACAAGGGCGAAGTCGCAGCCGGCGCGGCCCTGACGCAGCTCGGCGTCTCGTTCTCCTGGGGCGGCGGCTCCTCAAGAGGCCCCACCGTCGGAGTGGGCACCGGCGCGAACACGAGAGGCTTCGACTGCAGCGGCCTCACCCTCTACGCCTGGGCCAAGGCCGGAGTGAGGCTGGGCCACTACACCGGCACCCAGTTCCGCCAGGGCCGCAGGGTCCCCCTCGCCGCCAGGCGCAAGGGCGACCTCCTGTTCTTCGGCGGCACCGGCGACCCCACCCACGTAGCGCTCTACCTCGGCGGCGACCTCATGATCCACGCCCCTCGCACAGGCGACGTGGTCCGGAGAACCAACTTCCTGAGCTCCCCCTACTACCGGGCCGCCTACCGAGGAACCGTCCGCCCCGCCTGACACCGAGGTCACCACAACGACCTCACCGAGCGGCCACCCGCCACGCCCGTCACGGCGGGTGGCCCGCCACCTCGAACCCCCGCAACGTCCCCCACCGACTCCAGAGCACCCGGCCACCACCGTCACCGAAGTGATCGGAAGGCGGCGACCCGAGAAGAAGACCGAGGCAGAATAGGCGGCGATGTCACCGTATGAGGGCCTGAACGGCAGAAAGGCTGACGAAGATCACCCTGCGTGGTCCACAGTCGGCCATCTCACACGTCGAATTCCGAGAACCGCATGTCAGCGCACCCCACCCCGATAACATCGAGTGTCCTTGACCCCGGCAAGCGATGAAAGTGGCAGAAGATCGATGAGTTCGGTGACCGTACGTGTGCCCGCGAAGGTCAACGTGCAGCTTTCAGTCGGCCCGCTCCGGGAAGATGGCTACCACGACCTGGTCAATGTCTTCCACGCAGTGTCGATCTTCGATGAGGTGGTCGCGAAGGAGGCCGAGTCGATCACCGTCACGGTCAACGGCAGGTGGTCCGACCAGGTGCCGCTCGACGACGACAACCTCGCCATCCGCGCCGCCCGCGCCCTCGCCAAGCACGCGGGCCGCTCGTACGGCGCCGATCTGATCATCGAGAAGGCCATCCCGGTCGCCGGCGGCATGGCGGGCGGCAGCGCCGACGCGGCGGGCGCCCTCGTGGCGTGCAACGAGCTCTGGGGGCTCGGCCTGCCCTTCGAGGACCTCATGGAGATCGCCGGCGACCTGGGCAGCGACGTGCCGTTCTCGCTGCTCGGCGGCACGGCGGTCGGCACCGGCCGCGGCGAGCAGCTCAGCGAGCTGCCCACGGGCGGCACGTTCCACTGGGTGTTCGCGCTGGCCGACGGCGGTCTCTCCACCGCCAAGGTCTACGCGGAATGCGACCGCCAGCGCGAGGCCTCCGACGCCCGCGTGCCCTGGCCCGAGCTCGACGCCCCGCTCATCGAGGCCCTCGGCACCGGCGACGCGTACTCCCTGGGCGCCCACCTGAGCAACGACCTCCAGGCCGCCGCCCTGGCCCTGCGCCCCGAGCTCGCCACCACCCTCGACGCCGGACGCCAGCACGGCGCGCTGGGCGCGATCGTCTCCGGCTCCGGCCCCACCTGCGCCTTCCTGGCCATCGACGCCACCCACGCCCGCGACCTGGCCCACAGCCTCACGGCCACCGGCGCCGCCACCACCACGGTCGCCGCCCACGGCCCCGTAACCGGCGCCACCCTGCTGTAACCCCCTGCCCCCGACCCTCTGCCCCGAAGGGCCTGGGGCGGGTCCGTGCGTCCGTGAGGGCATCAGGTCCGGCAATCCCCGGCCCGCAGACGATCAAGGGACGTCCTGGGCGTCGGGAAGCGGTTGGGCGGACCGATACCCTGGACATGTCATGAATCTGGTCAACCTTGAGTCGGTCTCCCACGCCTACGGGCCCAAGCCGCTCCTCAGCGACGTCTCCCTGGGCATCGAGGCCGGGGAGCGCATCGGCGTCGTCGGCCGCAACGGGGGCGGTAAGACGACCCTGATCTCGGTCATCGCCGGTGACGTGCGCCCCGACAGCGGCCGGGTCACCCACACGCGCGGGCTGCGGGTCGGGTTCCTGTCCCAGCAGGACACCCTCGACCCCGAGGCCACCGTGAGCGAGCTCGTCCTGGGGGACAGGGCCGAGCACGAATGGGCCGGCGACCAGCAGGTCCGCGAGATCCTCACGAACCTGATCGGCGACCTCGACCTCGGCGCCAAGGCCACCGCGCTGTCCGGCGGCGAGCGCAGGCGTACTGCGCTGGCCCGCCTGCTCATCGAGGACCACGACCTGGTCATGCTCGACGAGCCCACGAACCATCTCGACATCGAGGCCATCGCCTGGCTCGCCGCCCACCTGGCGGCCCGGAAGAGCGCCCTGCTGGTCGTGACCCACGACCGCTGGTTCCTCGACGCCGTCTCCACCCGCACGTGGGAGGTGGTCGACGGCCGGGTCGAGCGCTACGAGGGCGGTTACGCCGCGTACGTGCTGGCCAAGGCCGAGCGGGCGCGCATCGCCCAGGCCGCCGAGGAACGCCGCCAGAACCTCATGCGCAAGGAGATCGCCTGGCTGCGCCGCGGTCCGCCCGCCCGCACGTCCAAGCCGAAGTTCCGGATCGACGCCGCGCAGGCTCTGATCGCGAACGAGCCGCCGGCGCGGGAGACCGTCGAGCTGATGCGGTTCGCCGCGGCCAGGCTCGGCAAGACCGTCTACGACCTCGAAGACGTCACCCTGCACGCGGGCGGCCCCGGCGCGGGGCCGCTGGTGCTCGACCACTGCACGTGGCAGTTCGGGCCGGGCGACCGGATCGGGCTGATCGGCGTCAACGGGTCGGGCAAGTCGTCGGTGCTGCGGTTGCTCGCCGACGGCGTCCAGCCCGACTCGGGCCGGTTGATCCGGGGCAAGACCGTGCGTCTGGCGCACCTGTCCCAGGAGCTGACCGAGCTCGACCCGTCGCGGCGGGTGCTGGAGTCGGTGGAGGAGATCCGCAAGTACCTCCAGCTCGGCAAGCGGGAGTGGACGGCGTCCCAGCTGCTGGAGCGCCTGGGGTTCAAGGGCGACGCGCAGTGGAAGGTCATCGGCGATCTGTCCGGCGGCGAGCGGCGGCGGCTGCAGCTGCTGCGGCTGCTGATGGACGACCCCAACGTGCTGCTCCTCGACGAGCCCACCAACGACCTCGACATCGAGACGCTCAACGAGCTCGAAGACCTGCTGGACGGCTGGCCGGGCACGCTGATCCTGGTCAGCCACGACCGCTACTTCCTGGAGCGGGTGACCGACCGGTGCGTGGCGCTGCTGGGTGACGGCAAGCTCGCGCTGCTGCCGGGCGGGGTCGACGAATACCTCGAACGCCGCAGCGCCGGCACGGCCGTGACCGCCCGCCTCGGCAGCACCCCTGCCCCGGCGTCCGGCGCTGCGGCTCCTGCCGCGGCTGCCTCCGGCGCCCAGCCGGAGACCGGGCTGTCGGCCAAGGAGGAACGCGAGCTCCGCAAGGAACTCAACCGCCTGGAACGCCAGCTCGACAAGCTCGGCGACCAGGAGGCCCGCCTCCACGCCGCCATGGCCGAGGCCGCCAGCGACTACGCCAAGCTGGGCTCCCTCGATGCCCAGCTACGTGACGTCCTGGCCCAGAAGGACACCGTCGAGGCGGAATGGCTTGAAGTGGCCGACCGCCTCGGCGACTGACCTCACCTCAGCCCAGGCGGCACCCCGAGAAGTGCGGTCACTGGGGGGAGTCGAAGGGGGCGAGGAGGAGGCGCAGGAGGGCGGCCAGGGAGCGCTGGTCGGCGGGCTGGAGGCCGGAGAGCAGGTCGCGCTCACGGCGGAGCAGGCCGGCGAACGCCGCGTCCACCTGGGCCACCCCTGTCTCCGTCAGCGACACCAGCACGCCGCGCCGATCCTCGGGGTCGGGCCGCCGCCGTACCAGCCCGGCCTGGGCGAGCCGGTCGATGCGGTTGGTCATCGTCCCCGACGTGACCAGTGTGGCCCGCAGCAGGGCCCCGGGGCTCAGCTCGTACGGCTTCCCGGCCCGCCGCAGAGCGGTGAGCACGTCGAACTCCCACGGCTCCAGATCATGTTCGGCGAACGCCGCCCGCCTGGCGCGGTCGAGATGTTTGGCCAGCCGTGACACCCTGGAGAGGACCTGGAGGGGCTCGACGTCGAGGTCTGGCCGCTCGATCCGCCATGCCGCGACCAGCCGGTCGACCTCGTCATCCTGTGGCGTCATGACACAGAGTCTACTGTCTTGACATCGAGATATCTCTCTCGATATCAATTATCTCTATGTCAAGAGATATCTGGGACCCGGTGACCTACGCCGTCTACGCCGACGAGCGGTCGCGGCCGTTCATCGAGCTGATATCCAGAGTCGGTGCGGTGGCTCCCGATTATGTCGTGGACGCGGGCTGTGGCAGCGGCGAACTGACCGTGATGCTCGCCGAACGCTGGCCGGGGGCCACCGTCGAAGGCTTCGACGCCTCGCCCGCGATGATCGCGAAGGCCCGCAAACTCGACACCCCGGTGCACTTCGCCGTGGCCGACGTCGACACCTGGCACCCCGACCGCCCGATGGACGTGATCGTCTCCAACGCCGTCCTGCAATGGGTGCCCTCCCACCACGACGTGCTCGAACACTGGCTGGAGGAGCTGGCCCCCGGCGGCTGGCTGGCCTTCCAGGTGCCCGGCAACTTCGACGCCCCGAGCCACGTCGCCATCCGCGAGCTGTGCGCCTCCCGCGCCTGGGCCGACCGGCTCAGCGATCTCAACAGAAGCAACCCGGTGGACGACCCGGTCCGGTATCTCGACTTCCTCAACGACGGCGGCTGCCAGGTGGACGCCTGGGAGACGACGTACGTGCACCTGCTCCAGGGCGAGAACCCGGTGCTCGACTGGGTCTCCGGCACGGCCCTGCGCCCGATCTTCGACCGGCTCAACCCGGAGGAGCAGCGGCAGTTCAAGGCCGACCTCGCCGGACCGCTCGCCGAGGCCTACCCGGCCAGGAGCTACGGCACCCCCTTCCCCTTCCGACGCATCTTCGTGGTGGCCCAGAAATGACGATCACAGCCCTGCACCATGTCCAGCTCGCCGCGCCCCGAGGCAGCGAGCCCGAACTGCGCGCCTTCTACGAGGGCGTGCTCGGGCTGCGCGAGGTCCCCAAGCCCCCGGAGCTGGCCAGACGCGGCGGCGCCTGGTTCCGCGGCGACGGTGTGGAGATCCACGTCGGCATCGAGGACGACTTCAGGCCCGCGCGCAAGGCCCACCCGGCCTTCCTGGTCGAGGACCTCGACGCGTACGCCGCGAAGTTCCCCGACGCCGTGCCCGACGACCTGTTCCCCGGCTACCGCCGGATCTACGTCACGGACCCGGTGGGCAACCGCATCGAGCTCCTGCAAGCCGTGTGATGTTCACCTCCAGGTGGCATCATGGGCCGAAATCGGACACTTGTGAGGTGCAGTGGGCATCGAGATCGAGGACAAGTTCGACGTTCCATCCGACTACACGATCCCGGACCTGAGCGGCCTGGCCCAGGTCACGGGCCCGCGCAGCCATCAGCTCGTGGCGCTCTACTACGACACGCCCGATCTGCGGCTGGCCGCGCGGGGCGTCACGCTCAGACGCAGGCGCGGCGGCGACGACGCGGGCTGGCACCTGAAGCTGCCCAAGGCCAAGGGCGTGCGCCAGGAGATCACGTGCCCGCTCACCCGCAGCACCAAGATCGTGCCGCCGGAGCTGGCCGAACTCGTCCGGGCCTACGCCAGGGGTGCTGAGCTTCAGGTCGTCGCCGAGCTCGACACCCGTCGCAGCGTCACCCTGCTGCACGACGGCGGCACCGGTCTGGTCGAGATCGCCGACGACCGGGTGAAGGGCACCGTCCACCGGGACGGCAAGGTGCTGCGGTGGCGTGAGGTCGAGGCCGAGCTCATGGCCGAGGACCGGCGGGACCTGCTGGCCAAGGTCGGCAAGCGGCTGCGCAAGGCGGGGGCGAGCCCGGCCGGGAGCGCCAGCAAGCTCGCCCGGCTCCTCGACCCCACCCCGCCCGCCAGAGTCGCCACCGAGCCCGGTACGGCCGCCGACACCGTCATCGACTACCTGTCGAGCCAGGTCGCCGCCCTCCTCGGCCAGGATCCACGGGTGCGCAGGGCCGAGGAGGACGCCGTCCACCAGATGCGGGTGGCCTCGCGCAGGCTGCGCAGCGCGCTCAAGGCGTTCAAGTCGGTGGTGACCGGTACGAAGACGATCCAGGACGAGCTGCGCTGGCTCGGCACGGTCCTCGGCGAGGCCCGCGACCTTGAGGTGACCAGGGCCAGGTTCGCCGGGGAGCTGGCCGGCCTCGCCCCCGAGCTGGTCACCGGCCCCATCCGCACCCGTCTCGGCTCGGATCTGCGCGAACGCGAGCAGGAGGCGTACGAGCGCATCAAGGACGCACTCAGCGGCGACCGCTACTACACCCTCCTGGACGCCCTCGACGCGCTGATCGCCACCCCCGACCTGGGCAAGGCCGCCGCCAAACCGGCGAAGGAGAAGCTCACCGCCCTGGCCTCCGCGGGCTGGGACCGCGTGACCAGGGCGTACGAGGCCGCGCAGGCCGTCGAGGACGCCGAGCGCCGCGAGATCGCCCTGCACGACGTCCGCAAGGCGGCCAAACGCGCTCGTTACACCGCCGAAGCGCTCGAACCCACCCTCGGCAAGGACATGGCCAGGCTCGCCGAGCTGGCCGAGAACGTCCAGGAGATCCTGGGAGCACACCGGGACGGCGTGGTCGCCCAGCAGACGCTGGCCGAGCTGGCCGAGGTCGCCCGGCAGGCGGGCGAGGACACCTTCACGTACGGGCTGCTGATCGGGATCGAACGCAACACGGCAGAACGTGCCCAGGCCGATTTCCCCAGAGTCTGGGCGGAAACCGTGAAGGCGGTTAAGAAGGTTCTATGACGAACCTTCCGGCAATCCCCTTCGCGCGCAGCGACCCTCTCGAAGTCCCGGCGGCCTACCGGGAGCTGCGGGAGAAGGAGGGCATCGCGCGGGTGCGCACCTCGGTGGGCGACGAGGTCTGGCTGGTCACCGGTTACGAGCAGGCACGCAGCCTGTTCACCGACAGCCGGCTCGGACGTTCCCACCCCGAGCCCGAGCGGGCGGCGCGCGTGTCGAACTCCGTCCTCCTCGGCGGTCCGCAGGGCGAGGTCGCCACCGAGAAGGCCGACCACGAGCGCCTGCGCAAGCTGTTCACGCCCGCCTTCTCGGCCCGGCGGATGAGGAGGCTCGCCGGCCACGTCGGCTCCCTGGTCGAGGAGCGGCTGGACCACCTGGCCGGGCTGACGCCGCCGGCCGACCTGCACGCCGAGCTGTCCTTCCCACTGCCCGTGCTGGTCATCTGCCGGCTTCTCGGCGTCCCGTACGAGGACAGGGAGTACTTCAGCGGCCTGTCCGCGGGCATGGCCGACCTCCGGGACGAGGCGGCCGGCCAGGCGGCGCGGGCGGAGCTGAGCGCGTACATGGCCGGGCTGATCGAGCGCAAGCGGCGCGAGCCGGCCGAGGACGTCCTGTCCGACCTGGCCGGCGAGCTGGACGACGACGGCAAGATCGCCGAACTGGCCGCCGGCCTGCTGTTCGCCGGGCACGAGACCACGGTCAACCGCATCGACTACGGCGTGCTCCTGCTGCTGGCCAACCCCGGCCAGCTCGCGCTGCTGCGGGCCGACCCCGGGCTCGCGCCCGCCGCGGTCGAGGAGATCCTGCGCATGGCCGTGCCGAGCCTGCACGGACTGCCCAGGTACGCCCACGAGGACATCGAGATCGACGGCCGCACGATCCGCCGCGGCGAGGCCGTCGTGCTCAACCCGGGCCCGGCGAACCGGGACGAGCGTGTCTATCCCGATCCCGACACCTTCGTCATCGGGCGCCCGCCCACCGACCCGCACCTCGCCTTCGGGTACGGCCCGCGTTTCTGCGTCGGCGCGAGCCTGGCCAGGGTGGAGCTGGAGGCGGTGTTCGGCCGGCTCTTCCAGCGTTTCCCCGGGCTGAGCCTGGCCGTCCCGCTCGCCGAGCTGCCGCGCAACGAGGGCAGGCTGACCCAGGGCTTCGCCCGCCTGCCCGTCACCTGGTGAGCCGTCAGGTCGCGTAGCGCTCGACGCCGACGACGTGCCCGTCCAGCCGGTGCAGCACCGCGAACGCGCCCTTGCGCAGGTGCACGTCCTTGCCGCTCAGCGCGTGGATCAGGTGCGGCAGGACCTTTCCGTGGCTGCACACGGCGGCGGGCACGGCGAGCTCGCCGACCAGGTCCGGCGTCTTGCGCGGGTCCTGGCCCTCCTCGCTGAGCAGCGGCTCGGTCCTGATCGCGGTTCCGTACGGCTCCAGCGTCTGGACGCACCGCCGGCTGGGCGAGCTGACCAGCAGCTCGGGCCGGTAGGCGGGCAGCGCGGTGGCCAGGGTGGCGGCCTGGGAGCCGCCGTGCGCGTCCAGCGGGCGCAGCGCGTCGTCGCCGTCCCACTCGCTCCTGGACCCGGCCGTGCCGTGCCGTACGAGCACCAGCGGCACGGTCGCCAGCGGCGCGGCCTTCAGGGCGCGCAGCAGCCCGGCGTCCCACTCGTAGGTCAGCAGCTCGCGGGCCTGGTCCAGCGACAGCCAGCGCAGCTCGTCGACCTCCTCGCCCGGCTCGAAGCCGGCGTCGGAGGCGACCCGCGCGGTCCAGTAGTCGACCCGCTTGAGCCGGCCGCCGCTGAGGTAGTGGATCGGGGGCAGGGCCCGGCCCAGGACGACCGTCAGGCCGGTCTCCTCGTCGACCTCGCGCAGGGCGGCGGCGATCACGTGCTCGCCGCTCTCCAGCTTGCCCTTGGGGAAGGTCCAGTCGCGGTAGCGCGGGCGGTGGATCACCGCCACCTCGGGGCTGCTCTCCTCGCCCCTCCAGACGACGGCTCCGGCGGCCCGGAGCAGGTCAGTCATCAACGGTCCTCCAACGCCTGGTGCTGACGAGATGGCTCTGCAGGTCCTCGCCGTGGTGACGGATCCAGTTGCCGTCGGAGTTGAGCCACCACGCGTTCGTGGTGTCGGCCATGGCCAGGTCCATCAGCTCGATCAGGTACGCCTTGTGCTGCTGGGAGGTCACCTTGACCAGGGCCTCGACCCGGCGGTCGAGGTTCCTGCGCATCAGGTCGGCGCTGCCGATCCACACCTCGGGACGCCTGCCGAGGCCGAACTCGTACACGCGGGAGTGCTCAAGAAAGCGCCCCAAAACCGACCTTACGCGGATATTTTCCGACAAATTGGGGATTCCGGGGCGCAGGATGCAGATCCCGCGCACCCACAGGTCCACCGGCACCCCCGCCCTGGACGCCCGGTAGAGCGCGTCGATGATCGGCTCGTCCACCAGCGAGTTCGTCTTGATCCTGATCCGGGCCGGGCGGCCCGCCTGCTGGTGGGCGATCTCCCGGTCGATCCTGGCCAGCAGCCCGCTGCGCATCGAGTGCGGCGCGACCAGCAGCCTCCGGTACGCCGAGTGGTTGGAGTAGCCGGTCAGGTGGATGAACAGGTCGGTGACGTCCTCGCCCACCAGCGGGTCGGCGGTGAGCAGGCCGAAGTCCTCGTACTGGCGGGCCGTCTTGGGGTTGTAGTTGCCGGTGCCGATGTGGCAGTAGCGGCGCAGCTCGCCCGAGGGCTCCTGGCGGACGACGAGGGCCAGCTTGCAGTGGGTCTTGAGGCCGACCACGCCGTAGACCACGTGGCAGCCGGCCCGCTCCAGCTTCCTGGCCCAGGAGATGTTGGCGTGCTCGTCGAAGCGGGCCTTGATCTCCACGACCACGACGACCTGCTTGCCCGCCTCGGCCGCGTCGATCAGCGCGTCCACGATGGGCGACTCGCCGCTGGTCCGGTAGAGGGTCTGCTTGATCGCCAGCACCCGGGGGTCGGCCGCGGCCTCCTCGATGAACCGCTGCACGCTGGTCGCGAACGAGTCGTACGGGTGGTGCAGCAGCACGTCGCGCTCGCGCAGGGTGGTGAAGACGTCGTCCTCGGCGTTGATCACCTCGGCCGGCACGAACGGGCGGAAGCTCAGCTCGCCGCGGTCGAGGTCGGCGATGGCGTGCAGGCCGGTCAGGTCGAGCGGGCCGGGCAGCCGGTAGATCTCGTGCGGGGCCAGCTCCAGCTCCTCGACGAGCGGGGCCAGCACCTCCGGCGTGATCGTCTCCTCGACCTCCAGCCGCACGGGCGGCCCGAACCGCCGCTTGAGCAGCTCCTTCTCCAGCGCCTGCATGAGGTTCTCGGTGACGTCCTCGTCGACGTCGAGGTCCTCGTTCCTGGTGACGCGGAAGACGTGGTGCTGGAGGATCTCCATGCCCTTGAAGAGCTGCCCGAGGTGCGCCGCGATGACGTCCTCCAGCGGCACGAACCGGTCCTTGGAAGCCGGCACGAACCGGGGGAGCTGCGAGGGCACCTTGACCCGGGCGAACACGGTGTGGTCGGTGATGGGGTTGCGCACCAGCACGGCCAGGTTCAGGCTGAGCCCGGAGATGTAGGGGAACGGGTGGGCCGGATCGACCGCCAGCGGCGTCAGCACCGGCCTGATCCGCTCCCTGAACAGCTTGCGCAGCTCCGTACGCTCCTCGCGGCCCAGGTCGTCCCACCGGACGATCTCGATGCCCTCGGTCGCGAGCTGGGGGCAGAGCCGGTCGTGGAAGGCGGCGGCGTGCCGCTTGGCCAGGGAGTCGGCGATCGTGGCGATCCTGGCCAGCTCCTCGCGCGGCTTGAGCCCGCTCTTGGTGCGCAGCAGCAGTCCGGTGGCCATGCGCCGCTTCAGGCCGGCCACCCGTACGCGGAAGAACTCGTCGAGGTTGCTGGCGAAGATGGCCAGGAAGCGGACCCGTTCGAGCAGCGGGAGCGACGGGTCCTCGGCCAGTTCGAGTACGCGCTCGTTGAACTGGAGCCAGCTTTCCTCACGGTTGAGGAACCGCTCCTGTGGCAGGGGCAGATCGTTTCCCGGTTGCAGCGGTTCCGCGGACATATGGCCTATATTGCCCCGATTGGTTGAACGGAACGTTAACGTAGCCGCAACGACTCACTCCGGATGGTCGGCCTGCTCCAGGCGTGCGGCGCGCTCGGCGAGCCTGGCCTCGCGCTGACGGATCTTCTCCTCGCGCTCGCGGGCCTTCTCCGCCTCCTTCAGCACCCGCTCGCGCTCCTTCAGTTCTCGTACCCTGGCCTTCTCCGCGTCACGCAGCTCACGCTGGCGCAGCTTCTCCGCTTCCTTGAGCTCCTTCTCGCGCGCCTTCTCGAAGTCGCGCAGCTCCTTGTCGCTGACGCGCGGCTTGGCGGCGGCGGCCTGGTTGCGGGTGGCCACGGAGATGACCGGGCTCGGGTTCAGCCCGGTCAGGCCGTTCCAGGCCAGGTTCACCAGGTGCGCGGCGACCTCCTCGCGGCCCGGCTTGCGCACGTCCAGCCACCATTGGCCGGTCAGCGCGACCATGCCGACCAGCATCTGGGCGTACATCGGGGCGAGCTTGGGGTCGTAGCCGCGCTCCACGAACTCGTCGGCCAGGACGTCCTCGACCTGGCTGGCGATCTCGCTGATCAGGCTCGCGAACGTGCCCGTGCCCGAGGCCGCGTGCGAGTCGCGCACCAGGATGCGGAAGCCCTCGCTGCTCTCCTCGATGTACTGCAGCAGGGCCAGGGCGGCCCGCTCCAGCTTGATGAGGGAGTGGGAGGCGGCGAGGGCCGAGGTGATCATGCCGAGCAGCTTCTGCATCTCGCGGTCGACGACGACCGCGTAGACGCCTTCCTTGCCGCCGAAATGCTCGTACACCACAGGCTTCGACACCTGCGCGGTGGCGGCTATCTCCTCTATGGAGGTCCCGTCGAACCCCTTCTCGGCGAACAGCGTGCGGCTGATCAGGATCAGCTGCTCTCTGCGCTCTCTACCGGACATGCGCCTGCGAGATCGGGGTTCGGTCACGGGTTCCATAATGACGGCCACGGACGAATGGCCGTTCATCGGCTGATTCTCGTCAGGCAATGCGCTTCGCCGCCAGGCGTTCTGGCGTCGGCCAGCGCACGTCGTACACCCAGCCCGCCCGTTCGAACAGGCGGATCAGGCCGGCGCTGAGGTCGATCTGGCCCTTGAGCGCGCCGTGCCGGGCGCAGGTGGGGTCGGAGTGGTGCAGGTTGTGCCAGGACTCGCCGAAGGACGGGATGGCCAGCCACCAGACGTTGCGCGACTTGTCGCGCGTCTGGAAGGACTCCTCGCCGAAGACGTGGCAGATCGAGTTGATCGACCAGGTCACGTGGTGCAGCAGGCCGATGCGGATCAGCGAGCCCCAGAACAGCGCGGTCAGGCCGCCCTGCCAGGACCAGGTCAGCAGCAGGCCGAGCACGCCGGGCAGCAGGACCGAGACGAGGGCCAGCGTGGGGAACCACTTGTGCAGCTTCTGGATGTCCTCGTCCTTGCACAGGTCGGGGGCGTACTTCTCGCGGTTGGTGCGCTCGCTCTCGAACAGCCAGCCCATGTGGGCGTACAGCAGGCCCTTGGACATCGACTTGAAGCCGGGGCCGAAGCGCCACGGCGAGTGCGGGTCGCCCTCCTTGTCGGAGAACTTGTGGTGCTTGCGGTGCGTGGCCACCCAGTCCAGCACGGACATCTCCAGCGACAGGCTGCCCGCGATGCCCATCGCGATCTTCAGCGGCCGCTTGGCCTTGAACGAGCCGTGCGTGAAGTAGCGGTGGAGCCCGACGGTGACGCCGAGCCCGGAGACGACGTAGAAGACGAAGGCGATGACGATGTCCGTCCAGCCGAGTCCCCATCCCCACGCCAGGGGAACCGCCGCCGCGACCGCGATCAGGGGCAGCCCCACCACGAGTCCGAACGTGACGAGCTCTGCCTTGGATTTCGGGTCGGGTTCGAAGTCGGGCTTCGGCGTGGGGGAGGAACGCTCGGCGAGAACGGTCATGGGCTACCTCCAACTACATGTATGAGGACGAATGTCCTGGCTACGCCACCGTAACCTACGCCATCGTAAGTAAGGAAGCCCTAAGCTGTGGATGTCACATAGCTGACGGCCGGTCCGTCGAGGTGAGTGGGTTTCCTACCTTGCGGCTTTTGGGGTGCTCTGTTAGGCGCGCAGCGCGCCGACTACCCGTCCATGGCCCTGGTATTCGCGGACACCGGAGATGTGCGAGAGAATTGAGGGCGCATACGCCCGTGCGGGCTCGGTATCGTAGGGGCTGTGTGTCGGACGCCACGGTGTCCGGTCCATCCCGGATCGTCTAATCGGCAGGACAAGTGGTTTTGGTCCACTTTGTAGGGGTTCGAGTCCTCTTCCGGGAGCCTTGAGTGTCATCCCAGCGGCTCCCCGCGCGAGAGAGTTCCGAAGCGGGCAGGTATCCTCACGGTGTCGGGGGGGTTGCGGTGCGGTAGCCGCGCCGACGACCCTGATCCGTCCAGTCACAGGGAGCCTCAGTCCGTGAGTGTGCCGCGCCCGGCAGCCGTCATCGTCCTCGCCGCGGGCGAGGGCACCCGGATGAAGAGCCAGACCCCGAAAGTCCTGCACGAGCTGTGCGGCCGCGCGCTGGTCGACCACATGCTCGCCGCCGCCCGCGACCTCGGTCCCGAGCGGCTCATCGTCGTCATCGGCCACGCGCTCGAACAGGTCGGCGGCCATCTGGCCGCCACCAGCCCCGACGCGCGCGCCGTCGTCCAGCGTGAGCAGCGCGGCACCGGCCACGCCGTCCGCACCGTGCTCGAAGAGGTCGGCACGATCGCCGGCACGATCCTGGTCACCTACGGCGACGTGCCGCTGCTGCGCGCCCAGACCCTCGCCACCCTGCTCGACAAGCACGCCGCCGACGGCAACGCGGTCACCGTGCTGACGGCCCAGGTGCCCGACCCGACCGGCTACGGCCGGATCATCCGCGACCCCTCCGGCGCCGTGCTGGAGATCGTCGAGGAGAAGGACGCCGACGACGAGCAGCGCGCGATCAAGGAGATGAACTCCGGCATCTACGCCTTCGACGGCCTGCTGCTCGCCGACGCCGTCAAGCGCGTGTCCACCGACAACGCCCAGGGCGAGGAGTACCTCACCGACGTCCTCGGCATCCTGCGCGGCGACGGCCACCGGGTCGGCGCCTGCGTGGCCGCCGACCACGTCGAGGTCGAGGGTGTCAACGACCGCGTCCAGCTCGCCTTCGCCCGCAAGGTGCTCAACCGGCGGCTGCTGGAGGAGCACATGCGCGCCGGCGTCACCGTCATCGACCCGGCCGCCACGTGGGTCGACGTGGGCGTCGAGATCGAGCCCGACGCCGTCATCCACCCCGGCACCCAGCTCCACGGCCGCACGGTCGTCGGCGCCGGCGCCGAGATCGGCCCGGCCACCACGCTGACCGACACCCGCGTCGGCGAGCGCGCCGTCGTGCGCAACGCGGTCTGCGACAACGCGGAGATCGGCCCGGAGGCCAACGTCGGCCCCTACGCCTACCTGCGCCCCGGCACCGTGCTCAGCCGCAGGTCGAAGGCGGGCACGTTCGTCGAGATGAAGAACACCAAGGTCGGCGAGCGCTCCAAGGTGCCCCACCTCACCTACGCCGGCGACGCCACCATCGGGGAAGACGTCAACATCGGCGCCTCCACCGTCTTCGTCAACTACGACGGGGTCGACAAACACCACACCACCGTGGGCGACGGCGCGTTCGTCGGCTGCGACACCATGCTCATCGCTCCCGTGACGATCGGCGACGGCGCCAACACCGCGGCCGGATCCGTGATCGTCAACGACGTACCCCCAGGGGCGATGGGCGTGGCCAGGGCGCGACAGCGCAACATCGAGAAATGGGTCTTGCGCAAGCGCGCGGGCACGAAGTCGGCCGCCGCCGCCGAACGGGCGCTGGCCGAGCGAGCACAGCAGGAGAACGAACAGTGACCAGCATCAAACAGCCGGGCGAGAAGAACCTCATGCTCTTCTCCGGCCGGGCCTATCCAGAGCTGGCCGAAGAGGTTGCCGAGCACGTCGGCGTCTCGCTCACCCCCACCAAACTGATCGACTTCGCCAACGGCGAGATCTACGCCCGCTACCTTGAGTCCGTCCGCGGCTGCGACGCGTTCGTGATCCAGAGCCACACCGGTCCCATCAACAAGTGGATCATGGAACAGCTCATCATGGTCGACGCGCTCAAGCGGGCCTCCGCCAAGCGCATCACCGTGGTCATGCCGTTCTTCGGCTACGCCCGCCAGGACAAGAAGGGCCGCGGTCGCGAGCCCATCACGGCCCGGCTGATGGCCGACCTGTTCAAGACCGCGGGCGCCGACCGGCTCATGTCGATCGACCTGCACACCTCGCAGATCCAGGGCTTCTTCGACGGACCCGTCGACCACCTGTTCGCGATGCCGGTCCTGGAGAGCTACCTGAAGAACAAGCTCGACCTGGCGAACACGACCGTCGTCTCGCCCGACACCGGCCGCGTCCGCCTGTCCGAGCGCTGGGCCGACACCCTCGGCACGCCCCTGGCCTTCATCCACAAGCGCCGCGACCTCGACGTGGCCAACTCCGTGAAGGTCAGCGAGGTCGTCGGCAAGGTCAGCGGCCGCACCTGCGTGCTGATCGACGACATGATCGACACCGCCGGCACGATCTGCAAGGCCGCCGACGCCCTCTACGAGCAGGGCGCCACCAACGTGATCGTCGCCGCCACCCACGCGGTCTTCTCCGACCCCGCCGTCGACCGGCTGAAGAACTCCCGCATCTCCGAGGTCATCGTGACCAACACGCTGCCGCTGTCGGAGACCAAGAGGTTCGACAAACTGACCGTGCTCTCGATCGCCCCGCTGATCGCCCGCGCCGTCACCGAGGTCTTCACCGACGGCTCCGTCACGAGCCTGTTCGAGGGCGACACCTGAGCGAGTAAGCTGTACGGGTTGCGCTCGTAACGCCTTCCGCTAGGGCGGGTGAGGGGGAGCGCGCCACAATCCGATCTCTGCATCCCTAGGAGATGTCATGTCTGAAGTACGTATCGCCGCCGAGTCGCGCACGGTGTTCGGCAAGGGCGCCGCCCGCAAGATCCGCCGCGCCGACAAGGTGCCCGCCGTCCTCTACGGGCACGGCATCGACCCCAAGCACCTGACCCTGCCCGGTCACGAGGTGCTGCTCGCCCTCCGCACGCCCAACGTGCTGATCCGCCTCCAGGGTGAGGGCGTCGACGAGCTGGCCCTGCCCAAGGGCGTGCAGCGCGACCCGATCAAGGGCTTCGTCGAGCACGTCGACCTGCTCCTGGTCAAGCGCGGCGAGAAGGTCACCGTCGAGATCCCGGTCACCACCACCGGCGACGTCAACTCCGAGGGCCTGCTCGACCAGCAGCTCGTCTCGGTGGCCGTCGAGGCCGAGGCCACCCACATCCCCACCGGCGTCGAGGTCGACGTCGAGGGCATGGAGGTCGGCACCGTGATCACCGCCGCGCAGCTCAAGCTGCCGTCGGGCGCCACGCTGGCCGCCGACCCCGAGGTCGTGGTCCTCCACGTCATCGCCAAGCCGACCGAGGAGCCCGCCGCCGAGGCCGCGGAGGCCGTCGAGGGCGAGACCGCCGAGGCCGAGGGCGAGGGCGAGTCCGCCGAGGCCGCCGCCGAGTAAGCACGTCCCGCGAACGGGGGTGGCGCGAGGCCGCCCCCGTTCCGCTGCAAGGGGAGCACATGGACCGCTGGCTGATCGTCGGACTGGGCAACCCGGGGCCCGAATACGCGGGTAACAGGCACAACGCGGGCTTCATGGTGCTCGACGAGCTGGCCGCGCGGGCCGGCGGGCGCTTCAAGGCGCACAAGAGCAGGTCCGAGGTGCTGGAGACGCGGGCCGCTGTGCTGGCCAAGCCCCTGACGTACATGAACCTGTCGGGCGGGCCGGTCAAGGCGCTCGCCGACTTCTACAAGATCGGCCCTGACCGGCTGATCGTCGTCCACGACGAGCTCGACGTCCCCTACGGCGCGTTGCGCGCCAAGCTCGGTGGCGGCGACAACGGCCACAACGGGCTCAAGTCCATCACCAGGGTCCTCGGCACCCGCGACTACCTGAGGGTGCGCTTCGGCATCGGCCGGCCGCCCGGCCGCATGGACCCGGCCACCTTCGTGCTCCGAGACTTCGCCACCGTCGAGCGCAAGGATCTGCCCTTCCTCGTCGACCGGGGCGCCGACGTCGTCGAGTCGCTCATGGCCCGCGGCCTGGAAGCCACCCAGAACGACTTCCACCGGGCTGATCTGCACATCTCCGGCCCTCCGCGCTGATCGCCGCATAGCACCGTTCACCGCCTGTCGCCGCGCACGCGCGGCTACCATCTGTGACTGTCCGTACGGGAACGGGCACACAAGGGCGTACCACCGCCCTGAGCAGCGGCGGGAGCGGGGGAAGACGGCATTTGGCGACCGAGGCCGCCTCACGGAGTGAGGCAGGAGAGCCCGTGAAGACCGGCGAGGCCCTCTCGTGGCGGGTCAGCCCGGTGACTCCGGCGTGGATGCGTTCTTACCGGTTCCGTGCCGTCGTGGGCGATCTGTGCGGAGCGGGCATCGGGTCCGCCGCCGCCTTCTGCGGCAGGTTCGGCGGGTTCACCCCGTACGTGCTGCCGTATCTGCTGGTCAGCGTGGCGTTGCCGTGGGTGTGGATCTGCGCGGTCGCCCTCAACCGGGCCTACGAGCCCCGCATGATCGGCGTCGGCTCCGAGGAGTTCCGCCGCGTCGTGCACGCCGGCGTGGCGCTGACCGCGGCCACCGCGATCGGCTCGTACGTCACCAAGACCGACGTCGCCCGCGGTTACGTCGTGCTCGCGCTGCCCCTGGTCACGCTGCTCACGCTGGTCGCCCGCTACCTGCTGCGGCGCTCGCTCAACCGGCGCAGGGCCGCCGGGGCCTGCATGCGCCGGGTGGTCGCGGTCGGCCACCCGGCCTCGATCGCCGAGCTGGTCCACCTCTTCCGCAGGGAACGCCACCACGGCATGGACGTCGTGGCCGCCTGCCTGCCCTACGGCGAGCCGCCCGGGGTGCTGACCGAGGTGCCCGTGGCGGGCGACTTCGGCGACGTGCCGCTGGTCGTCGACCAGGTGCGCGCCGACACCGTGGCGGTGCTGGCCTGCCCCGAGATGGACGGCGACGCGCTGCGCCGGCTGGCCTGGCGGCTGGAGCGCACCCACACCGAGCTGGTGGTCGCCCCCGCCCTGATGGACGTCGCCGGCCCCCGCACGATGATCCGGCCGGCCGCCGGGCTGCCTCTGCTGCACGTCGAGCACCCCGAACTCACCGGCGCCCGGCAACTGGTCAAGAACGTCTTCGACCGCGTCGTCGCCGCCGCGTTGCTGGTGCTGCTGTCGCCGTTGCTGGCGGCCCTGGCCGTGGCCGTCCGCGGGACGAGCCCGGGGCCCGCGCTGTTCCGGCAGGTCAGGGTGGGCAAGGGCGGCAGGCCGTTCACGATTCTGAAGTTCCGTACCATGCGGCGCGGCTCGGAGCAGCAGAAGATCACCCTGGTCAGCGACCACGACGGGGTGCTGTTCAAGATCCGCAACGATCCGCGGGTGACACCGCTCGGCACGCTGATGCGCCGCCACTCCCTCGACGAGCTGCCCCAGCTCATCAACGTGCTTCTCGGACACATGTCGCTGGTCGGCCCCCGCCCGCCGCTTCCGGAGGAGGTGGCGCGCTACGGTGACGACGTGCGCAGAAGGCTTCTGGTGCGCCCGGGGCTGACCGGGCTGTGGCAAGTGAGCGGGCGATCTGACCTGTCGTGGGAGGAATCCGTCCGTCTCGACCTGCGTTACGTGGAGAACTGGTCCCTCACGCTGGACCTCCAGATCCTGTGGAAGACTTGGTCGGCCGTCGCCCGCGGGCAAGGAGCATATTGATGACGATTCGCGACGACCACGCCGTAGCCGGCGACCTGGCGACAGAGGCGGGTGAGAGGCTGCTGCGGGTCCGCGAGCGCACCGGGTTCGGCGACTCCGCCGCACTGCGCGCGGAGGGCGACCGGGCCGCGCACGTGTTCCTCATGGAGGCGCTGGCGCGGTTGCGTCCCAGTGACAGTGTCCTGTCCGAGGAGGCCACCCGCGAGGAGCGGCTCGACCCGCGCAGGCTGAGCGCCGAGCGCGTGTGGATCGTCGATCCCCTCGACGGCACGCGCGAGTTCGCCGAGGAGGGCCGGAGCGACTGGGCGGTGCACGTCGCGCTGTGGGAGCGCGGCAAGCTGACCGCGGGGGCCGTGGCGCTGCCCGCGCAGGGCCGTACGCTGACGACCGCCGAGCCGCCCGCGCTGCCGGAGTTCGAGAAGGGGCGCTTCCGCATCGCGGTGAGCCGTACGCGGCCGCCGGAGTTCGTCCAGAAGCTGGCCTTCCTGCTGGGGGCCGACCTGGTGCCGATCGGCTCGGCGGGGGCGAAGATCTCCGCGGTGCTCACCGGCGAGGTCGAGGCGTACGTGCACGCCGGCGGCCAGTACGAGTGGGACTCCGCGGCTCCCGTCGCCGTCGCGCAGGCCGCCGGGGCGTTCGCCAGCCGCGTCGACGGTTCGGAGCTGACCTACAACCAAGCCGACCCGTCACTACCGGATATCCTGGTTTCCCTACCGGAGCTGGCGACATCCCTGCTCGCCGGAATTCGGGACCTGCATCGCTAACCGCCGGAGGAAGCGCCCATGCTCCAGCGCGACTACACGACGTCGCAGCTCGACGTACTAGAGGCCGAGGCCATTCACATCATGCGCGAGGTGGCGGCGGAGTTCGAGCGGCCGTGTCTGCTCTTCTCCGGCGGCAAGGACTCGATCGTCATGCTCCGCATCGCGGAGAAGGCGTTCTGGCCCGCGGCCATCCCCTTCCCGCTGATGCACGTCGACACCGGGCACAACTTCGACGAGGTCATCGAGTTCCGTGACCGCCGTTCCGAGGAGCTGGGCGCGCGCCTGATCGTGGCCAGCGTGCAGGAGTCGATCGACAGCGGCCGGGTGGTGGAGGAGACCGGGCGGCGCGCCTCGCGCAACCGCCTGCAGACCACCACGCTGCTCGACGCGATCGAGGAGCACGAGTTCGACGCCGTGTTCGGTGGAGCCAGGCGCGACGAGGAGAAGGCCCGCGCCAAGGAGCGCGTGTTCTCCTTCCGCGACGACTTCGGCCAGTGGGACCCGAAGAACCAGCGCCCCGAGCTGTGGAACCTCTACAACTCCCGCATCCGCAAGGGCGAGCACATCCGGGTCTTCCCGCTGTCCAACTGGACCGAGCTCGACATCTGGGACTACATCCGGCGCGAGGGCATCGAGATCCCCTCGATCTACTTCTCGCACACCCGCAAGGTGTTCGAGCGCGACGGCATGCTGCTGCCCGACTCCGACGTCGTGTCGCGCGGCGACGACGAGCCGCTGTTCGAGGCCGTCGTGCGCTACCGCACGGTCGGCGACATGACCTGCACCGGCGCCGTGCAGTCCAAGGCCGCCACGGTCGAGGAGATCATCGAGGAGATCGCGGCCACCCGGATCACCGAGCGCGGGGCCACCAGGGCCGACGACCGCTCGTCCGAGGCCGCCATGGAGGACCGCAAGCGAGAGGGCTACTTCTGATGGACATTCTTCGCTTTGCCACTGCGGGAAGCGTCGACGACGGCAAGTCCACCCTCATCGGACGGTTGCTCTTCGACTCCAAGGCCATCTTCGAGGACCAGCTCGAAGCGGTCGAGCGCACCTCCCGCGACCGCGGCACCGAGTACACCGACCTGTCGCTGCTGACCGACGGCCTGCGGGCCGAGCGCGAGCAGGGCATCACGATCGACGTGGCCTACCGCTACTTCGCCACGCCCAAGCGCAAGTTCATCATCGCCGACACGCCCGGCCACATCCAGTACACCAGGAACATGGTCACCGGGGCCTCCACGGCCGACCTGGCGATCATCCTCATCGACGCGCGCAAGGGCGTGCTGGAGCAGTCGCGCCGGCACGCGTTCCTGACCTCGCTGCTGCGGGTGCCGCACCTGGTGCTGGCCGTGAACAAGATGGACCTGGTCGACTACTCGCAGGAGCGGTTCGAGGAGATCCGGGAGGAGTTCACCTCCTTCGCCTCCAAGCTCAACGTGACCGACCTGACGTTCATCCCGATCTCCGCGCTCAACGGCGACAACGTCGTCTCGCGCTCGGAGAACATGCCCTGGTACCTCGGCACCTCCCTGCTGCACCACCTGGAGAACGTGCACATCGCCTCCGACCGCAACCTGGTCGACGTGCGCTTCCCCGTCCAGTACGTGATCCGTCCGCAGAAGGCCACCGACCACGCCTTCCACGACTACCGCGGCTACGCGGGCCAGGTCGCGGGCGGGGTGCTCAAGCCGGGCGACGAGGTCACGCACCTGCCGTCCGGGCTGACCACGCGCATCGCCTCGATCGACACGTTCGACGGGCCGGTGGAGGAGGCGTTCCCGCCCATGTCGGTCACGCTGCGCTTCGAGGACGACCTCGACATCTCGCGTGGCGACATGATCGCCAGGCCCAACAACCAGCCGCACGCGGCCCAGGAGCTGGAGGCCATGGTCTGCTGGATGGCCGACGGCCTCAAGCTGGCCCCGCGCACCAAGCTGACGATCAAGCACACCACCCGTACGGCGCGGGCGCTGGTGCGCGACCTGCACTACCGGCTCGACGTCAACACCCTGCACCGCGACGAGGAGGCCACCGCGCTCGGCCTCAACGAGATCGGCCGGGTGTCGCTGCGGGTCACCCAGCCGCTGTTCGTCGACGACTACGCCCGCAACCGCCTGACCGGCGGCTTCATCCTCGTGGACGAGGCCACCAACGGCACGGTCGGCGCCGGGATGATCATCGACGCCAGCTGAACCCCTTCTCGGACGGCCCGGCGACACTCCGCCGGGCCGTTCGTCTTCTCGGTAGATCTTTGCGGGGTTTCCTGACCGTCTGATTACCCTCCGCGCTAGGGTCGTCGCGTTCCGTATCGGCGACGTGAAGGCCCTCCCCCTGTGACCGACCGCGCATCCGCCACCCGAGTGATCTTCCTCGGGGGCCTCGGCCGTAGTGGCACGACTCTGCTGGAGCGGCTGCTCGCGGAGCTGCCCGACGTGGTGGCGCTCGGCGAGGTCGTCCACCTGTGGTCGAGGGGGGTGCTGGCCGGGGAGCCGTGCGGTTGCGGCGCGGCCTTCGCCGCCTGCGACTTCTGGCGGCAGGTGGGCAGGACGGCGTTCGGCGGATGGCGGCCGTCGCTGGCCGAGCGCATGCTCACGTTGCGGCAGCGGGTCGACCGCACCCACCGGATGGGGCGCATCGCCCATCCCGACCTGGCCGAGTACGCGCGGGCCTACCGGCGGATCTACGAGGCGACCGGCGCGCCCGCCGTGATCGACTCCAGCAAGCACGCCTCGCTCGCCCACTGCCTGGTCGCGGCCGGGATGGACGTACGCGTCGTGCACGTCGTCCGGGACCCGCGGGCGGTGGCCCACTCCTGGCGCAGGATCGTCGAGCGGCCCGAGGACGGGCGTCCCATGACCCGCTGGGGGCCGCTGCGCACGGCACTCCACTGGACGGCCCAGAACGCCGGCCTTGAGCTCCTCGCCCGCCAGGGGGCTTTGGTGACCCGGGTGCGTTACGAGGACCTGGTCGCCGCCCCGGGGCCCACGCTGACCGCGCTGGCGGGCTTCCTCGGGCTCGACGTCCCCGGGCTGCCGTTCCTGGAGGGCACGACGGCGCGGCTCGGGCCCGCGCACACCGCGTCCGGCAACCCGATGCGCTTCCAGGTGGGCGGGGTTCGGCTGCGGTGCGACGACTCGTGGCGTTCGGGGCTGCCGGTCCGCGACCGGCGGCTGGTCACCGCGCTCACCTGGCCGCTGCGCGTCCGGTACGGCTACCGGGAGGTGGCCGCATGACGGTCCTGCCGTCCGTCCTGCCGTCCGTGGGCGTGGTGATCCCGACCTGCGGCGACCGGCCCGCGCTGCTGCGTGGGGCCGTGGCGGGCGTGCTGGCCCAGGACTATCCGGGGCGGCTCGCCGTGGTCGTGGTCGCCGACGGGGCGCCCGGCCGTCGCGATCCGCTGCCGGCGCTGGGCGTGCCCGTCCTGGCGAACAGCCGTACCCCAGGGCTTCCGGGGGCGCGCAACACCGGCATCGCGGCGCTCGACACCGACCTCGTCGCCTTCTGCGACGACGACGACCTCTGGCTGCCGGGCAAGCTCGCCGCCCAGGCGCGGGCGCTGGCCGCCGCCGGTGGCGAGTTCGCGAGCTGCGCCATCGAGGTCGAGCACGGGCGGCGCCGGGTGACCAGGCTCGCGGGCACGGACACGGTCACCGTGGCCGATCTCGTACGGTCGCGCATGGTGATGGTCCACTCCTCGACGTTCCTGTTCCGGCGCGGGGCCCTGTGGGCCGACGAGAGCGCCCCCGGCGGCCAGAACGAGGACTGGGACCTGGCCCTGCGCGCGGCCCGGCGGCGGCCGATCACGCACGTCGACCGGCCGCTCGTCCGCGTGCGGTGGGGCGGCGCCTCCCACTACGCGGCCCGCTGGGCGGACCGGATCGCGGGGCTCGACTGGATGCTCGCCCGCCACCCCGAGCTGGCCGCCGACCGGCGCGGCGCGGCGCGCGTCTACGGCCAGCTCGCCTTCGCCCACGCGGCACTCGGACGGCGGCGCGCGGCGGTCCGCTGGGCGCTGCGGACGTTCGGGGCGCGGCCGGGTGAGCCGCGCGCCCCGATCGCGCTCGCCGTGGCCGCGGGGCTGGTCCCGGCCGCGACCGTGCTCGGGCTGCTGCACGGGCGGGGGCGCGGCATATGACCCCGCCGAGAACCCGCACCCCGGCCGTCCCCGCCCAACGCCCCCCCCACCCCCCAAACCCCCCCCCCCCCCCCCCACACCCCCCCCCCCCCGCCGCCCCCCACCACCCCCCCCACCCCCCCCCCCCCCCCCCCC
>NZ_JBEYTJ010000069.1:0-39662 GCF_040642995.1 Nonomuraea sp. NPDC047529
GCCTGGTCCGCCTCGTCCTCACCCCTGACTTCCACAAGGGGGCGGGCATCCCGATCGGCACGGTCATCGAGACCGAGGGCGCGCTGCTCCCGCAGACGGTCGGCAACGACGTCAACTGCGGCATGCGGCTGGAGGTCACCTCACTCACCGTGGAGCAGGTACGGCCGCGCCTGGACGCCCTGGAACGGCGGCTACTACGGCCGCCATGTCGAGCACGACGGATGGTCAGATCAAGCCCGCGCTCCGCGCCGCTGGTTGACCATGTGCGCGCGGAGCGCACTCCGCGTGCCGACGTGACGACGCGCGTCCTGGCCACCGCACAGCCGTTCTGCTCGGCGTCGCATCCGCTCAGGCGGCCCCGCCGCAGGTCATGACCATGGACGGTCTAAGGGGACACCCCTGGGGCTTTCGGCGGTGA
This sequence comes from Nonomuraea sp. NPDC047529, assembly GCF_040642995.1. Lineage (NCBI taxonomy): Bacteria > Bacillati > Actinomycetota > Actinomycetes > Streptosporangiales > Streptosporangiaceae > Nonomuraea > Nonomuraea sp. NPDC047529. The sequence continues at coordinate 419 of NZ_JBEYTJ010000069.1, forward strand.
AAACGACGCCAATGAATAGCTCCTCCCTACCGGGGCGCTTATTGCCGCTACCCGGGCGAGTGCGTGACGGTGAAACTCCGGTGGGGCGTTTTCGTCGACGCCGCCGAGAAAGGAGGCGATCACCGACCTCACCGATGCCTGCTCGGCCGCCGAACTGACGTTCACTCGCGTAGACGACCTGTGAACCGGCGGCGCGCCGACGGGAAGCCCGCCGGCTGCCCGGCGCTGTCGTCGTCTGGCCCATGGTTCATGAACGCAGCCCCCGCCAACGGTGCTGTGGTCGGCCCATGATGGCCTCCGATCCGGCGCTCTCCTTGCAGCCGGCGGGACGGGGAATGTCATCCTCTGCTGAGGAGTGGCGGCAGATTGTCGCCCCGGCGGCCGGTCGACGTGTTGTCAAGTGGGTTGACCTTCCGGTGGCAGGCGGGGGATGTCGGCGCGGTAGAGGCTGAGGAGCAGTCCGTAGGCCTCGGTGCCGTGTTCGGGGTTGAGGCGCTGACCGTGTTCGTAGTCTTCGATCCGTCCTGCCAGCGTGCGGGCCTCTTCCGGGGTGAGCCAGACGTGGTGCAGCACGGTGTGGCCGGGGTCGCCCGGTCGTACGGGTGACATCTCGGCCAGGGCCGCGTCGTGCAGGAATCTGGCGCCGGTCTCCTCGTCGAGCTGGAAGCCGCGGTTGACGAGTTCGAAGCGCTGTTCGGTGCCGCCGCGCACCTGGCGGGTGCTCGCGAGGCGGACGAGTCCGGCCTCGCGCAGGACCCGCACGTGGTAGCCGATCGTGCCCTTGGTGGAGTCGAGCGCGGTGGTCAGCTCGCTGAGGGTGGCCGGGCGCTGGCGCAGCAGGTTCACCATGCGGTGGCGCATCGGGTGCCCGAGCGCCTTGTACTGCGCGGATGAGCGCAGAGAGAGGAGCTGCTCATCGGTCATGGGGTCAAGTGTCGAGGACTGTCGACGCTTTTGACAAATCGCGCGAGGCGTTGGCAGACTGCCGAGCGCCTAAAGCGTCGACATATCTAAACACTTGGAGGGTGCATGTTTCTGTCCACGGCACACGTCGCGACCGACCGCCCCGAGCGGTACGCCAAACAGCTCGTCTCCCATCTGGGTCACAAGGCCGCCGCCGAGCACACCGGCCCGGGGTGCGCGACGATCACCTTCCGCTCCGGCGCCTGCTCTCTGCGGTCGAGCCAGGGGGTGCTCGTCCTGGTCGTCGAGGCCGCGGACCCCGACGCGCTGGGCGGCGTCCAGGACGTCGTCACCAGGCATCTCCTGCGCTTCGCCGCTCACGAAGAACTCCACGTCGACTGGACCGGGAGCCGGCGATGACCAAGGCCGCCCACGACCCCGACTTCCCGCCCAGGCTCCTGGAGTTCATGCGCGCGGCCTGGCTCGACCAGCCGCTGGACGTGCGTCCCCAACCGGGCGTGCCGCACCACGCGCGCCGCCGCGCCGAGCTGTCACGCGCTTTTCCCGGGGAGACGCTGGTCATCCCCACCGGACCTGCCAAGATCCGCGCCAACGCCACCCTCTACCGCTTCCGCCCGGGAAGCGACTTCTCCTACCTCACCGGCGACCACGACCCCGACGGTGTGCTGGTCCTGCGACCGGGCGGTGACGCCCTGCTCTACACCCACCAGCGCTCCTCGCGGGAGACGGACGAGTTCTTCCGCGACCGGGCCGGCGAGCTGTGGGCCGGGCGCCGCCGTACGCTCGATGAGAAGACGACCGAGCTCGGTGTCGACACCGCCCCGCTGGCCGGCCTCGACGCCGCCCTGGCGCGATGCGTGCCCGGGCGCACCCGGGTGCTGCGCGGGCTCGACGCCAGGGTCGACGCGGCCGTGCCCGCCGACGAGGTCCGTGACCGGGCGCTCTCGGCGGCGATCGCCGAACTCAAGCTCGTCAAGGACGAGTGGGAGATCCGCCGGCTCCAGGAGGCGGTCGACGCCACCATCCGGGGGTTCGAGGACGTCGCCCGGGTGCTGCCCGCCGACCGGGGCGTGTCCGAGCGGCTGATCGAAGGCGTCTTCGGGCTGCGCGCCCGGCACGACGGCAACGACGTCGGTTACGGCTCGATCGTCTGCGCCGGAGCGCACGCCACGATCCTGTGCTGGAAGCGCAACGACGGCTTCACCGCGCCCGGCGAGCTGCTGCTCATGGACATGGGAGTGGAAGGCCGTCAGCTCTACACCGCCGACATCACCCGCACCCTGCCGGTCTCCGGTGCCTTCACCCCGCTCCAGCGCGAGGTCTACGACATCGTCCACGCCGCCCAGCAGGCCGGCATCGCAGCGGTCAAACCGGGGGTGAAGTTCGCCGACGTCCATCTGACCTGCATGCGGGCGCTCGCGGAGGGCCTGGTCGAGCTCGGGGTGCTCAAGGTGAGCGCCGACGAGGCGATGGACCCGGCATCGATGCACTACTGGCGGTGGACGCTGCACGGGTTCGGCCACATGCTGGGCACCGACGTGCACGACTGCGCCAACGCCCGGCCCGAGCGCTATCGCGGGGGCGAGCTCGGCGCGGGCAACGTGCTGACCGTCGAGCCCGGGCTGTACTTCCAGCCGGAGGACGATCTGGTTCCCGCCGAGCTCCGGGGGATCGGGATCCGGGTGGAGGACGACATCCTGGTCACCGCGGAAGGCGCGGTCAACCTGTCCGGCGCGCTGCCCAGCCGGGCCGACGAGGTGGAGAACTGGCTCGCCGCCCAGCGCGAGGCGGGACCTCGACTGCCGTGAGTCTCCTGGATGTGGCACGTGCCCGCCTCGACACCCCGGGATGCGCCGAGGTGGTGCATCTCAACAACGCCGGTGCGGCGCTCGCTCCGGCCCCGGTGCTCGACGCCGTCATCGGACACCTGCGGCTGGAGGGGCGGATCGGGGGATACGAAGCCGCCGCCGTCGCGGCTCCGCGGGTGAACGCCGTCTACGAGGCGATCGCCCGGCTGATCGGCTGCCTGCCGGGCGAGATCGCCGTGGTCGAGAACGCCACCCGCGCCTGGGACATGGCCTTCTACGCGCTGCGCTTCGGACCGGGGGACAGGATCCTGACCTCCCGCGCCGAATACGCCAGCAACGTGATCGCCTTCCTGCAGGTCGCGAGCCGTACCGGCGCTCGGGTCGAGGTGGTCGACGACGACGAGCACGGCCAGTTGTCGGTGCGCGACCTGGAGCGGCGGCTCGCCGCCGACGTCAAGCTCGTGGCCGTCACCCACGTCCCGACCCAGAGCGGACTGGTCAACCCCGCGGCCGAGATCGGCCGGCTGACCCGCGCCGCGGGCGTACCGTTCCTGCTCGACGCCTGCCAGTCCGTCGGGCAACTCCCGGTCGATGTGCGGAAGCTGGGCTGCGACCTGCTGTCGGCCACCGGCCGAAAGTTCCTGCGCGGGCCGCGCGGCACGGGTTTCCTCTACGTCTCCAAGCGGCTCGCCGACACCTTGGAACCGCCCTTCCTCGACCTGCACGCTGCCACCTGGACCGGCCAGGACACCTACGAGATCCGTTCAGGCGCGCGCAGGTTCGAGAACTGGGAGGCCAACTACGCGGCCAAGATCGGCCTCGGCGTCGCGGTGGACTACGCCCTGAGCTGGGGCGTCGAGGCGATCGCGGAGCGCGTCACCGCGTTGGCCGCCCGGCTGCGGCGGCGGCTGGGGGAGCTGCCTCGGGTGACCGTCCAGGACCGGGGGCAGAGGCTGTGCGGGATCGTCACCTTCACCGTCGACGGCGAGTCCGCTGCCGACGTGCACCGCCGCCTGAGCGCGGCCGGGATCAACACCAGCGTGTCCGCGGTCACGTCCGCCCGCTACGACCTGGGCGAGCGTGGCCTGGCCGCCGTGGTGCGGGCGTCGGTGCACTACTACAACACCGACGAGGAGGTCGACGCGCTCTGCGCCGCCTTACAGTACCGGAACAGAGCATTCCGTTCTTAAGATAGGAGTCCTTGATGTACCTCATAACCGGCGCCACCGCCCGCTTCGGCCGACAAGCCGTCGAAGTGCTGCACGCCGCGGGCCACCCCGTCCGCGCTCTGACCCGCACGCCCGAACGAGCCGCCCTGCCGCAGGGCGTCGAACTGGCCCAGGCCGATCTGACCAAGCCCCAAACCCTCCCAGCCGCGCTCGACGGAGTGAGCGCCCTCCTGCTGGTCCTGCAGTACGGCATGGACCCGGCGCCGCTGCTGGCCGCCGCCCGCGAAGCCGGGGTGAGCCGGATCGTCTTCCTGTCCTCGGGTGCGGTGGTCGACGGCGCAGACGCGCAGCCGGATGTGATCGCCCAGTACCACGGCGACGTGGAGCGGGCCATACGCGAGTCCGGCCTGGAGTGGACGATCCTGCGGCTGCTCTTCCCGGCGATCAACTCGCTGACCTTCGCGATGCAGCTCTCCGGCGGCGACGTGATCCGCGCGCCATACACCAAGGCCGCCTTCAGCGCCATCCACGAATCGGACGTCGCCGACGTCGCGGCCGCGACGCTGACCCGCCCCGGCCACGCCGGGCAGACCTACCACCTGACCGGGCCGGAGTCGCTCACCCAAGCCGACCAGGTCGCCATCCTCGGCCAGGCTCTCGGCCGCCCGCTCACCGTCGAGGACCTCGACCCCGCGCCGGTGCTGGAGCAGATGAGCGCCTTCATGGATCCAGCCTTCCTCGGCGCGTTGTTCGAGCTGATGGCGGCCTGCGTCGGCAAGCCCGCGGACGTCAACGACACCGTCGAGCGGATCACCGGCCACCCCGCCCGCACCTATGCGCAGTGGGCCGCCGACCACGCCATCGACTTCTGACCCAAGGATCCTCCACTCATGCTGTTCACCAAGACCCTGGCCGCGCTCACCCTCGCCTTCACCGCCGTCCCCGCCCAAGGCGGTACGACGCAGCCCCGCTGGACGGGCGCCTGGGCGGCAGCCGTCCAGCAGCCCTCACCCGGCGGGCTGCCGTGGTCGTCCAACTGGTCGGAGCGGGGCTTCGAACGCCAGTCCGTCCGTCAGGTGCTCCGCGTCACCGGGCCGGGAGCCGCGCTCCGCATCACCGTCTCCAACCGGTACGGCACCGCGCCTCTCACCGTGAACGGGGCGACGATCGCCAAGGCCTCGACCGGCGCCGCCGTACGTCCTGGCACTCTGCGCGCCGTCACCTTCTCCCGGCGCGCGGACGCCGTGGTCAAGGCCGGCCAGGAGCTGGTCGGCGACCCGATCCCGCTCCAGCTTCAGGCGCTCGACCGGCTGGCCGTCACCCTCTACTTCCATGGCGCGACCGGACCCGCCACCTTCCACGACATCTCCTCGGCCACCAGCTACCGGGCGTCCGGCGACCACCGGTTCGACCCGCGCGGCACCGCCTTCACCGACACCACCCAGTCGTGGTACTTCCTCAGCGGCGTCGACGTGCTCGGCGCCTCAGCCCGCGGCGCGGTGGTGACCTTCGGCGACTCGGTCACCGACGGCACCGGCTCCACCCCGGACGCTGACAACCGCTATCCCGACCAGCTCGCCGAGCGCCTCGTCGCCTCCGGCACCCGGCTGACCGTCCTGAACAGCGGGATCTCCGGCAACCGGGTCCTCTACGACCATCCGCTCTTCGGCGAACGCGCCCTCGCCCGCTTCCAGCGGGACGTGCTCGACAAGCCGGGCGTGCGAACGGTGATCGTGATGGAGGGCATCAATGACATCACCTGTCGTGACCCCGATGTCACCGCCGATCAGATCATCGCGGGACACCGCGAGTTGATCCGGCGCGCCCACGCCCGGGGGATCCGCGTCGTCGGTGGCACCATCATGCCGTTCAAGGGCAACCCGTGGCTCTACCCCGACGGTACGGCTGAGCCGTACGGTCCGGAGCAGGTCCGCGACCAGGTCAACGCCTGGATCAGGACCGGCGGCGAGTACGACGCCGTGGCCGACTTCGAACGCGCCCTCGTCGCCCCGGACGACCCCGACCGGCTGCGCCCGGAGTTCAACGTCCGCGACGGCCAAGAGGGCGACTGGCTCCACCCGAACGACGCGGGCCTGAACGCGATGGCGGAGACCATCGACCTGAACGCACTGTAGGACCGTGGCCCCGCCGGCCACGCGCCGCGGTTCGGCAAGACACCCGACAGCCGGGTCGTCCGTGGCACATCCGGCCTTGTCCGCCAGCGGGGCGGGGTGTGGCCGTCGCAGTGCGCGGGATCCCGCCTACCGGGCTGAGCCCTCGTCTCCGAGAGCGGAGTGTCATCGCAGGTCGGCGACCTCCGGGCGATTCTTCCGCGCGATCATGAGGGCCTCGGGGAAGCCGGGGCCGTGGACGACGTGGATCTGCGCGAGGTCGGTGACCTCCCCGCAGGTGTCGCAGGTGGTCTGCTCGGTGATCGCCCCATCGCAACCGGTGTGCCGGTACAGAATGGGCGGGCCGCCGGGCGCCGCCCATCGATCACCCCACTCCGTCAGCGCGATGATCACGGGTGCCAGGTCGAGTCCCTTCCGGGTCGCGGCATAGGCGCTGCGATCGGGGTGTTCCTTGCTCGATCGGCGTTCGAGGACGCCCGCGTCGACCAGGCTGTCCAAGCGTTTGGCCAGGATGTTGGTCGCGATGCCCAGGCGCTGGAAGTCGGCGAACCGGGTCGCCCCGGCGAACAACACGTCGCGCACGATCAGCAGGCTCCAGCGCTCGCCGATGACCTCCAGTGCCCTGGCGGCCGAGCACACCTGCGTGTCATAGGTCCTGCCCAGCATGGCGACCCCACCTCTCCGAGGAGCACTTGCGTCATGCAAGGCTACCCCACTAGCCTCGCTTGCATCACGCAAGTGAGCACTCGTATGCCGGACGGTGACATGGCCGCGACCAGGGAACCCGCCTGTCCATCCGGAAGAACAATCATGTGGAGGTCACCAATGAGTGGATTGCTGCTCAAGGACAAGAACGCTGTGATCTACGGAGGCGGCGGCGCCATCGGCGGCGCCATTGCACGGGTCTTCGCCCGGGAGGGCGCGAGGGTCTTCATCGCCGGACGGACACGGGCGAAGCTCGACGCCGTGGCGCGTGACATCGCCGCCGCGGGCGGAAAGGTCGAGACCGCCCAGGTCGACGTGCTCGACCAGGAGGCGGTCGACAAGCACGCCGACGCGGTCGCGGCGACGGCCGGCGGCATCGACATCGCCGTGAACGCCGTGAGTGTCCAGCACGACCAGGGGACTTCGCTGGCCGATTTGTCGCTGGAGGAGTTCATGCGGCCGATCGACGGCTTCTTGCGGACGCTGTTCATCACCAGCAAGGCTGTGGCCCGGCACATGGGGGGCGAGCGTCCCGGTGTGATCCTGACGCTGTCGGAGCCGGGTGCCAAGCTGGCCGTCGGCGGCATCTTGGGGCACGCCGTGAGCGCGGCCGGCAAGGAGGCGTTCTCCCGGGTTCTGGCGGCGGAGCTGGCACCGAGCAACGTCCGGGTCGTCGGCATCCGTCCGCACGCTGTCGTCGACGCGCCGGCAGCCGGTTCCTACACCAAGGAGCTCTTCGAGCAGACCGCGGCAGCGGCCGGGCAGTCGGTCCAGGAGATGCTCGAAGGCGGGGCGATGGCGCAGGGGACGCTGCTCAAGAGGCTTCCGACGCTCTCCGAGATCGCGGAGACAGCCGCGTTCCTGGCTTCGGACCGAGCGGGGGCCATGACCGGCACGATCGCCAATCTGACCAGCGGCGCGATCGTCGACTGAGCTCAGCCTCGCCAGGACGTACGCCGGGCGGCGAGCGCGGTGGGGTGCGGTGCAGGCGCGGTCACAGGACCGGCGGGGGCAGGCTCGGCGCGTTCGCCGGCCCCGAGACGGGGGCCGCTTTCCGGATCATCGAGCCTGAGGACGCAACTCGCCGGCGGCACGGACATGGCGCTGCCCGGCGCGCCGTGCGGTGCCGTGCCAGTCGGCCATGTCCTGCGTTGGACGCGACGGCAGATCGGTGGTGGAGCCGCCATCCCGGGGAGCGATGTCAGGACGCCGCGCGTTCACCAGCGGTTTGCTGACCAATTTGCTGAACCCGAAGGCGGGCACCTTCACCATCGCCCTCCTCCCTCAGTTCATCGATCCGCGACTGGACCAGGTCTGGCCGCAGATCGCGATCCTCGGCGCACGGAGATCCCCGTTCGGCCGGGCGCTCGGGCGGCGAGCGCGCCGATCAAGGGCTGGTGTGCTCGCCCGTCAGGCTTTCGAAGCAGGGACGCAGGAGCTCGATGATGTCGTCGGCGGAGGCATCGGCGAGCGCGCTCAGCTTGAGAAGGTGACGGTCGATGACCACACCGGTGATGATGGCCGTGATCAGGGCCGCCCGCAGGTCCGCGTTCCGGTGCGGGATGGCCTCGCCGACCTGGGACAGCCAGGCGCGCCCGCTGTCGCGGAAGTCGTCACTGGCGCCGGCGTGGGTGAGTACGGAACGCAACGGCGCCGGCGACGCTGCCGGTTCGTCGTCGAGGCGTCTGCGCAGCATCGAGAGCAGCGCTTCGGCGGGCTCGCCGGGCGGCAGTTCGTGGGTTTCGACCTGGACGGCCTGCGTGAAGAGCTGTTCCTTGGAGCCGAAGTAGTGCATCACCAGGCCGGCGTTGACCCCGGCCGCGGCGGCGACGGCGCGAATGGTGTGTTCCGGGTCCGCGACGGGCAGGTGGTGTCCTACCGGGACTGCAGCAACCCGCTCCCGCTCATGAAGGTGCTGGAGTCCCATGACGCGTGAACCGCTGGCACGACCAGATGGCGAGCTGCTCACTGGCCCGGCGACCGGTGAGCTCCCCTGCCGGGTCCCGTGGGTGGGCGCCGTGGTCTTCCGGCCGCCGGGGTTGCCGGACTATCATTGACGCCGCGCGCGCGGATCCCCGCGATCTTTCAGAAAATCTGAAAGATCCGGTGCAGAACTCCTCGATGGACGCGTGCTCTCGCTCGCCAACAGACTCCCTTCCTGAGATCCACAGCGGACCCGACCGATCGGGGCCGCTTCACAGGAAGCGCGATCTATGGCGAATCGATCCCGGAGAGTGGTGCCCGCAGGGCTCGCCCTCGTCCTGGCCCTCGTGACGGCGGGCTGCAACGCGAACTCGCAGTCCACCTCGCAGTCCACAGAGCCGACGACGGGCAAGAACGCGGCGCCGCTGGAGTCCGTGCCCAAGGGCGGGACCCTGCACTACCTCTCGCGGCGCGCTACCGAGTCCTTCGAGACCGCCAACGCGCAGATGGTGCCGACCAGCCGGCTGCGGTGGGTGCACCGCGGGCTGACCTCGTGGCGGACCCTCCCCGACAAGGACACGGTCCTCGTCCCGGACCTCGCCACCGACACCGGTACGACGGACGACGGCGGCAAGACGTGGACCTTCACGTTGAAGGAGGGCTTGAAGTTCTCCGACGGCAGCCCCATCACCGCCCAGGACGTGAAGTACGGCATCGAGCGGTCGTTCGCGCCGATGTTCCAGGGGGGCCTCGGCTACCACAAGACGCTGCTGGTCGGCGGCACCGACTACGACGGCCCGTACGACGGCAAGGAGCTCGACTCCATCGAGGTCGCCGGTGACCACAAGATCGTCTTCCGGCTGAAGCGTCCGTTCGGCAACTGGCCGTGGATCGTCAGCATGCCGGCCTTCGCGCCGGTGCCGGCCGCCGCCGACACCAAGCCGGAGACATACGGCGAGCACCCGGTCGCCAGCGGCCCGTACCAGGTGACGAGCTTCCGCAAGGGGGCGCAGGCGGTGCTGGACCGCAACCCGAACTGGACGGCCGACAGCGACCAGGTACGGTTCGCCGGCCCGGACAAGATCGTCCTTGACATGGGCCTGAACAACGACACGATCGTGCAGCGCCTCATCGACGACAAGGGCGAGGACCAGACCGCGATCAGCAACGCGCTCATCTCGCCGTCGCAGTTCCAGCGGATCCAGTCCGACCCGTCGATCTCCGACCGCATGGCCAACAGCCCCTCGGGCTACTTCCGCTACCTCGCCATGAACGTCAAGCGCCCGGGCCTGTCCGACGTCCGCGTACGGCAGGCGATCAACTACGCGGTCAACAAGGCCGAGGTGCAGAGCGTGTACGGCGGCCCGAAGTTCGGCGGCCAGATCGCCTCGACCATCATGACGCCCGGCATCCCCGGCTACACCGAGTACAACCTGTACGACGGCGGTGACACCGGCGACGTCGGCAAGGCGAAGGAGCTGCTCGCCGCCGCCGGCGTCTCCGAGCTGAAGCTCACGCTGACCTATCCGACCGACGTGAGCGCGATCGAGGAGAAGGAAGCCCAGAGCATCAAGAACTCGCTGGCGCGGGTCGGCGTCAAGGTCGAGCTCAAGGGCCTGGACGCCAACACCTGGTCCGAGCTCATCTCGTCCGCCGACGGCGACTACGACCTGACGACGAACGGCTGGGGAGCGGACTTCCCGAGCGGCATGAGCACCATCCAGCCGCTGTTCGCGTCGAGCGAGATCGGCAACGGCGGCGGAAACGCCTCGAAGTTCTCCGACCCCAAGGTGGACGCCGCGATCGACGCCGCGATCGCGGAGCCGGACCTCGACAAGGCCGCCAAGATGTGGGCCGCGATCGACAGGCAGATCATGGAGGACGCCCCGGTCGTGCCGATCCTCGTGCAGCGCACGCAGGCCCTGGCCGGCTCGAAGATCATGAACTACTTCATCCCCGCCTACCCGCCGTTCGCGAACGAGTTGGTCGTCGGTGTCGATCGCTGAGATCCAGCAGGCGGAGGGCCGGGGCACCTCGGTCCTCGGCCGCTTCCTCCGCAAGCGGTCCGGCGTCGCCGGCCTGGTCATGCTGGTCGTGCCGCTCGTCGCGGGGCTCTGTGCCCCGCTGCTCGTGTGGATGGAGGGGCAGGACCCGAACACCCTGCACACCGATGTGCTCGACCCGGACGGCGGCCGTCCGCTGGGCGCCTTCGGTGGCGTCAGCGCCGACCACTGGCTCGGTGTCGTCCCGGTGACGGGTGTCGACCTGTTCGCCCAGATCGTCTACGGCATCCGCTCGTCGCTGTTCATCGCCTTCGGGGCGAGCATCCTGTCGATCGCCTTCGCCGCCGTCCTCGGTACGGCGATCGGGTACTTCGGCGGCTGGCTCAACGCCGTCGCGGGGCGGGTGATCGACTTCATGTTCGGCTTCCCGGGCCTGATGTTCGTCATCGCGATCATGGCGATCGTGCCGCCGGAGATGCCGCGGGGCCTGGTCCTCGTGCTGGTGCTGGCCTTCTTCGGCTGGACCGTCCCGGCCCGGATCATCGGCGCCCAGGCCGGCGCCGTCAACGCCCGCGCCTTCGTCGAGGCGGCGCGCGCGAGCGGGGCCGCGCCCTGGCAGATCATCCGCAGGGAGATGCTGCCGCACCTCTTCGGCCTGGTCGTCGTCCTGTTCGCGATGTCACTGCCCGGCAACGTCAGCGTGGTCGCGGGACTGTCGTTCCTCGGCGTCGGCCTGCGTGGCGACGTTCCCGACCTCGGCAAACTGCTCTCGGACTCGCTGCCGTGGATCTACAGCGGCGCGGACGTCTGGTACATGCTCTTCCCGGGCGCCGTGGTGTTCCTGATCGTTTTCGGCGCCACGCTCGCCGGTGACGCGCTGCGCGACGTCCTCGACGTGCGCATGGAGGATGCTGCATGATCGTCTACATTGCCCGCCGCATGGCCACCGCGGTGTTCATGCTCCTCGCGATCGCCTTCGTGACGATAGCCCTGTTCTTCGGGGCCTCGAAGGACCCGGCCCGCGCCATGTGCGGCAAGCCGTGCCCGCCCGAGACCCGGGCCAAGGTCAGCGCCTACATGCAGACCGACCAGAGCCCGGTGTGGCAGTACGCCGAGTTCGTGAAGGGCCTCTTCACCGGCCGTACGTACGGCGAGGGCACCCAGCAGGTGCACTGCCAGGCGCCCTGCTTCGGCTACTCGTTCCCGAACCGCAGCGACGTCACGACGCTCATCGCCGAGCGGCTGCCCGTCACGTTGTCGCTCGCGTTGGGCGCGGCCGTCCTGTGCCTCGTCGTGGGCATCGGCCTCGGCGCGTTGTCGGCGATACGCAAGGGCGGGATCGTCGACCGGTTCTCGATCGGCTTCGCGATGTTCGGGCTGTCGGTCCCGACCTTCCTCGTCGGTCTGCTCGTCGTCCAGGTCTTCGGCTTCATGCTCAACGCGCTGCCGTACTCCGGCTTCGTGCCGTTCTCGGAGTCACCGGCGGATTGGGCCTGGCACCTGATCGGCCCGTGGATGGTGCTGTCGTTCATCCTCGCCGCCGGCTACATCCGGGTCACCCGCACCCAGCTGCTCAACGAACTCTCGGCCGACCACCTCGTCGCGATGACCGCGCGTGGCGCGTCGGCGCGGCGGGTGAACCGGCACGCCGTCCGCGGCGTGATGGTGCCGGTCGTGGCGATGTTCGCGCTCGACGTCACCGCGCTCCTGGGCGGCTCGGTGATCGCGGAGAAGGTGTTCAGCCTGCACGGGCTCGGCGACCTGCTGTTGTCCGGCGTGAACGAGTCCGACCTGAGCATCGTCGTCGGGGTGACGCTCTTCTCCGCCTTCCTCATCATCGTCGGCAATCTGATCGCCGACCTGCTGATGCCGCTTCTCGACCCGAGGATCCGCCGTGCCTGACCCCGTACTCCAGGTCGAGGACCTGTGCGTCTCGTTCACCGGCGGCGGCGTCACCGCCGATGTCGTACGGGACCTCTCCGTGAGGCTGGACGGCGGCCGCACGCTCGCCGTGGTCGGCGAGTCGGGGTCGGGCAAGACGATCACCGGCCGGGCGATCATGCGGCTCCTGCCGCGCGGGGCGAGCGCCCGGGGCCGGATCGTCGTCGCCGGCCGGGAGATGCTCTCCGCCGACGAGCGCGAGCTGCGCCGGGCCCGCGGCTCCGACGTGGCCATGGTGTTCCAGGACTCGATGTCCGCGCTCAGCCCGTACCTCGACATCGGCGCGCACATCGCCCAGGCGGTCCGCCTGCACGACCCGTCGGTCACCCGTCGCGCCGCGCGGGCCCGTGCGGTCGAGATGCTCGACCGGGTCGGCATCCCCGAGCCCGCGGAGGCCGTACGCCGCTTCCCGCACGAGTTCTCGGGCGGCATGCGGCAACGCGCGGTGATCGCGATGGCCCTGGTGAACCGGCCGGCTCTGCTCATCGCCGACGAGCCGACCACCGCGCTCGACGTGACGGTGCAGGCGCAGATCCTGGCCCTGCTCCGCGGGCTCCAGCAGGAGTACGGCATGGCGATGCTCCTGATCACCCACGACTTCGGGGTGGTGGCGAGTGCGGCGGACGACGTCCTCGTGCTGTACGCCGGCCGCCAGGCCGAGTACGGCAGCCTCCGCGACATCTTCGATCAGCCCGCCCACCCGTACACCGCCGGTCTCCGCGCGGCCACGCCGCGGCTGGACGCCCGGCTCGACATCGGCGGGGAGCGGACCCGGCTGCGCGCCATCCCCGGCACGCCCACGTCGCTGCGCGACGCCGGACCTGGTTGCGCCTTCGCGCCGCGCTGCGGCTTCGCCGACCAGGTCGGCGCACGCTGTGTCGCGGAGGTACCGCTGCCCACCGTCCGCCCGGCCGGCGAGGACGGCGGCGTGCACCTCGCGGCCTGCCACCTCGACCGTCTCCCCGAACCGCAGGAGGTCGCCCGGTGAGCGAGCCGATCCTGGAGATGACCGACGTCAGCAAGCGGTACCGCACCGCCGGTGGCTTCGGCCGAGGCCGTAAGGGCTTCCTCGCCGTGGACGGCGTCTCGCTCCATGTCGAGCGGGGAGAGGCGCTCGGCCTGGTCGGGGAGTCCGGCTCGGGCAAGTCCACGCTGGCGCGGATGGCCAACGGCCTGGTGGTGCCGACGTCCGGCACCGTCCGTACGGACGGGCAGGACGTCGCCCGCCTCGGCCGGCGAGGACTACGGCGGCTGCGGCGCAACGTCGCCATGGTCTTCCAGGACCCGCTGGCGTCGCTGAACCCGCTGCAGACCGTGCGGCAGACGCTGGAGAACGTCTTCCGCGCGCACGGCGAGACGACGTCGACCGCCGAACTGGTCGCGCTGCTGGAGTCGGTCGGCCTCGGCGCCGACTACCTGGGGCGCTACCCGCACGAGGCGTCCGGCGGGCAGCTCCAGCGCGTCGCCGTGGCACGCGCGCTCGCCCTCAAGCCGGATCTGATCATCGCGGACGAGCCGACCTCGGCGCTCGACGTGTCAGTGCGTGCCCAGATCCTCAACCTGCTGGCCGACCTGCAGCGCGACCAGGGGATCTCGTTCCTCCACGTCAGCCACGACCTGGCGGTGATCCGGCTCTACAGCGACCGTGTCGCCGTCATGCAGCGCGGCCGCATCGTCGAGACCGGCTCGTCCGACGAGATCTTCCGCTCCCCGCGGCACCCCTGCACACGCGCGCTGGTCGAGGCGACACCGGAGGCTGAGCTGCTGACCTGACCTGACCGGCGGGAGCGTTGCGCGACGCCGAAGAGGCGTGCCACGATCACGACCATGATCCATTGAACGACAACCCCGTCGTGAGCCGGCCGGGGGCCGGTGCGACAGAGCAGTGAATGAGGACACGTGGGAACAGACCTGTTCGTCCGAGAGTATGGGCGGGACGCAGCAGATGCGCCTGCCATTCTCATCCTCCACGGCGCCGTGGAGTCCGGCGCGTGCTACGGCGACGCCGTCGACCGCTGGGGCGGCGACTACCACATCGTGGCACCGGACGCGCGGGGCCACGGGAAGTCGCCCGGCCGCCTGCCCGAGCACGAGGGCGTTCCGTCCACCGACGTGATGGTGCAGGACGCGATCGACATCCTCAAGGACATGCTCGACGAGACCGGGCGCAGGACGCTCGTCGTCGGACACTCCATGGGCGCGCGGATCGCCGCCTTCGTCGCCGCCGACGCCCCGCACCTCGTGGCCGGCGTGGTGCTGGAGGACCCGCCGTGGTGGGTTCCGGAGGCCGGTCCCAACCCGTGGCTCAGCGTCGAGCAGACCACCAAGGACCCCTTCGACTACGCCGGCACGGCGTCGGTCGAGGAACTGATGGACATGCAGCGCGAGCTCAAGCCCCACTGGGCGGAGCAGGAGCTGCGCCCGCTCGCCGAGGCGATGAAGGCCGTCGACATCGACTACATGCAGCAGCGGGTCCACGAGAAGCGCCGGATCTGGACGCCGACCGCGCGGCAGATCACGGTCGGCCCGGCCGGCGTACCGGCGCTGCTCGTCACCGGCACCGGCGACGTCATCGTCGACAAGCACTCCCGTGAGCGCCTCACGGCCGTCGCGCCCGGCTTCGACGTCGTCGTGATCGAGGGCGCACACCACTGCGTGCGCCGCGACAAGCCGGAGGAGTACCACCGGCACGTCGACGCCTTCCTCCGCGAGAACGCGCCGCCGGCCGGAGCCGTCACTCGACGCTGAAGGTGTCGGACCGCGCGAGCGGGCCGTAGACCTCCGAGTCCGGCTCGGACACAGCGGCCCGCATCGCCTCCAGCCCCGCGCGTACGACGGGGTGGCCCTGGTTGTCGCGCCGCGTCGTCATGATCACCTTGCGTAGCGGCGCGATGCCGCGCGTCGGCAGGATCGTCACCCAGTCGGCGTCGCGGGCGTAGAGCGCGGACTCCGGCGCCAGGCAGATCCCCGCCTCGGCGGCGACCAGCGCCAGCGCGGCGCGGTAGTCGTCCGAGACGTGGGTGATCGGCGGGTGGAAGCCGAGCTCCGCGCACGCCTGCAGCACCATCGTGCGGCACGGATTACCGGGCGAGGGCATGATCCAGCCCTCCTCGGTGAGCTGGGTGAGCCCGATGCCCTCCTCGCCGGCCAGCGGGTGCGCCTGGGGGAGGACGACCTTGAACCGCTCGATGTAGAGCGGGAACTTCACGATGTCGGGGGAGTCACGCTCGGGGTCGGACTCGTACTCCATGCTGACGGTCACGTCGATGTCGCCCCGCATCAGCATCCGGTGGCTCATGTGCGCCTCCGCGTCGACGACGGTGACGTCGACACCCGGGGCCTGACGGCGCAGCTCGACGATGGCGGGTGCCACCAACCAGCTGATCGCCGTGGGGAAGGCGCCGATCCGGAGCTGCCCGAGGACACCGCCCGCGTGCGCGGCCAGGTCAGCCTCGGCGATCTTCAGTCGTGAGCTGATCTCCTCGGCGTGCCCGGCGAGGATGCGCCCGGCCGGCGTGAGCACCAGCTTGCGCCCCGAGCGTATGACGAGCGCGTGACCGACCTCGCGCTCGAGCGCCGCTAGCTGCTGCGACACCGCGGACGGCGTCAGGTGCAGCGCCGCCGCGGTCGCGGTGACAGAGTCGGACAGCACGAAGGCACGGAGGATGAGGAGACGTCGGGGGTCGATCGTGGGCACGCGCGCTCCGTGGCGGGTCGGCCGGGCGTCCGTCGCAGTGGGGCATCCGCGAGGCGGGACCGGGGGACCCCGATGCTAGCGGGCCCTTCCGGACGCGGGAGCTCCGGCACGGGTACGCCGCCTGCTCACGGTGGCGACGCAGCTCGTAGGCGCCGGGTGCGATGCCGGTGAAGGCGTGTTCCGGGCGCGCGAGACAGGTGCCGTTGTCGCTCTGGTCGCACGGCGAATCCCCGCTCCCACCCGAAACCATGGTTCGAGTGGGACGGGTGTCGTCGAAACGTTCTATGTCAGTTCCACGAAGGTGGGATTGGTGTAGCACCAGAGGTCGTGCCAGGGGTTCTCATTGCGGCCTGTGTCCGCCGCCGGCTCCATCCCGCCGGGAGCGCTGCGCCTGCCGTCGGTGCCACGCAGCCGGAAGTAGAACGGCTCGCGCACGTCGCGGAACTTGTAGTGGAACTGGGCGACCCGGCCCCTGCCCTTCGGCATGAACGACTCGACCACACTCACGTCCGGGGCGGTGAAGACGTCGGGGTCGGCGGCCGGCCCGGTGATCGCACCGCGGATCAGATCCAGGCGGGCGAGCCGGGGGATCTCTTCATCGGCGTTGGGACGGCCGGCGAGATCGACGGAAATGGTGATGGTGACGTCGTCGCCGCGCCGCACCGACAGCCGTCCGCCGAACGTGGCCGGGGCGTTGCCGGGGGCGTGCGCGTCGACGTGCAGCCCGTCGATGAGGCCGCCCATCGACACCCAGGATCGCCCGGCCTTGATCGCCTCCATGACCGCGCCATGGCTGCGTGAGGTCGCCCCTACAACCGTGCGGCTGAACTGACCGGGCCAGAAGTCGGCGTGCCGCAGCGGGACGCCGCCGTCGATGGGATCGGGGTATCTGCCGTGCTGGTCGTACCAGTCAGAAGGCCGGGAGGGCTCGACGATCGTGTCACCGTTGTAGAAGTGGCCGTCGGAGTTGGCAGTGATCCACCAGCCCTTGCCCTCGGCGAGCATCGAGTCCCACATGCCGCCCAGGATTCCGGTCATGGAGTCGAAGCCGCCGTACGTCGGGTAGTGTTCCGGCCGCCAGCCGGCCCAGGAGTCGGCGTCGGCGGTGTTGTTGAAGTCGCCGCGGGCCCTGGGCTCGTTCTGGGCGCCCGGCGCGCCCTCCATGCCGACTGCGATGTTCGGCGCCTTGTCGCGATAGGTGCGCAGGTCACGCGGGGAGTACCTGCCACGCCGCATCACGTGGTTGATCAGGAACAGCGCGGAACTCGCCGAACCCGTGCGCAGCGCGGTCTCGAGCCAGGCGAGCGCCTCCAGCGCCTTGGCCTCGTTCGCCGGGCTGCCGGCGCCGGTGCCGTTGATCCTGGAGTCGAAGAGCCGCTCGAACGCGCGCAGCAGTTGGATCTCATCGCGAGCACCGTCGAAGAACACCGTGGCGTGCTCGCCTCCGGGAACGTTCCATTCGAGCCCTTGCCACAACAGCAGCTCAGGGTGCTTGGCCCGGGAGGTGACGATGTCGGCATAAGTGGACTCGACCGCGAACTTCTCGTGCGCGGCGTGCCCGTGGTCGGTGATGACCAGCCAGTCCAGGCCGTGCTTGAGAGCGCCCGCAGCCTGCTGCTCAATGGTGTACATGCCGTCGTAGCTGTACTGCGTATGAACGTGATGGTCGCCGGCCAGCCAGTGGAGCTCGCGGGAGCCTCTGCTGGTTGCGGCGGCGGGACGCGTGGTCAGCCCTCCCAGAGCGGTGACGCCGAGACTGCTGATGCCGAGCAGCCCACTGTTCAGCAGAAAGCGGCGCCGACCGAGGTCGGCGGGCGACAGTTCGGTCTCTGAGACGGACAAGTCGGCGAACGCAGCCGTTCCTTCCGGTGCGCTGTGGGAGTGTGCATGGGTGCGGCACATGGGACATACCTCTCATCTGGAATACCTGGTGCGTCGTTCTCGGGTGGCCCATGAGCTTGCGCACGAAGTGGGGCGGAGCAGGTGAACTGCGGCCCTTCGTCACGCTCGCAGAGGAGCGTGACGGCATGTATGGGGAGGAAGCGAATGCTGGGCGACTTCTTGCCGAACGGCGGAAGGCTCCGGCGAGCCGTCTGTGGCGCATGTGACTGTCGGCCCGCTGGTTCGCGCAATGGTCACCCGTGCCTGATCGCGGTGATATTCGCATGACGGTCTGCGCAATGGTCCGATAGAGAGGACCCATGTCGATCCGTGTGCGTCTTGACGACCTGTGCCAGGAGACCTGGGAAGCGGTGGCCGAGCTGAGGGTGGCTGACGACCAGGCTGATCTCATCGCGTCGAACCTGTACTCGATTGCGGAGAGTCGGTTCCTGCCGGGCTTCGTGACCCGTGCGGTGATGCACGATGAGCGCGCCGTGGGCTTCGCGATGTACGGCCCCGACCCCGATGACGGCCAGATCTGGCTCTATCGCTTGATGATCGACAAGGATCACCAGGGGAAGGGGCTGGGCCGCGCGGCCCTCCAACAGGTCATCGCCCACGTGCGGGACGCGTTCGACGTACCGGTGCTGCGGTTGGGAGTGCGTGGCGACAACATCGCGGCCAGGGCGCTCTACACCTCTGCCGGGTTCGTTCCCACCGGGCAGGTCTTCGGCAGGGAGGACGTCCTGGAGCTCCGTCTGCGAACGGGGCACACCGAGGCGTCCGGTGACGTGCATGATCCTCGAAGAGGAAATCCCGGAAGTTGATGCACGCCTCACCAGCAGGGGCATGTATCAGACAAATGATCGCATGGGCCGCCCTGCGGCCAAGGATGGCGACGCGTTGACGGCCGTTACGAGGACGGTCACCTCGTGGCGGACCGCGGGCTTGTCGTATCTGGCGGCGCCGCCCGACCAGGCTCCTCGTTCAGCCCACGCCGGTAGCAAGCCCAAGAACGCCTCTCGCAGCAGGAAGGGACAGGGCTGGTCAACCCCCGAGCTCCGCGACCGACCCCTACCCCGCCGTCCGACCGTCTTCTTTCTGGGGTCCTGCCAGGTGGAGCGTGTGCCACCCGTCCGTGGCCGCCGCCAGACACCAGGTCGGCGGCCATACCCGTCCGACATACTCGGCCGGCGCCACCCGCGCGCCGTCCAGGCCGGCCAGCTCCAGCCCTGTCGCCCCGTGAAACCCAGGACGGGCCCGAGCGGAATGCCTATCGTTCGTCATGTGACGGGGGCCAAGGACATACAGCGCTCAGGACGACGACTCAGCCGGCGCCCATGGTTGGCTCGCCGTGACCTCGCGGGCTCTGGTTCGGACCCGCTGACGGAGAGCCGCCGTCGAGCCCAGCATGCTGCGGGGTCAGCGGGGCCACACCGCCGCTGCCATGGTGGACGCGCCGAGCAGCTCGCGTCTGGATTGTCCTGCTGATCAGGAGACCTTGAGCACGAGCTTGCCCGTGGTCGTGCCGGACTCGAGGCGCCGGTGCGCCTCGGCCGTCTGATCCAGCGTCAGTTCCTCGACGCGCAGCAGCAGGTCGCCTGCCGCCACGGCGGCGACGGCGCGGCGCAGTGCACGTCCCGCCTCTGCGGGGAAGGCGGCGGAGAAGGCGGCCAAGTTGAATCCCGACACGGTCTTGTTCGTGAACCACAGCTCGTTGGCCGGGATGCCGACGTCGTCGGCGCCGCTGGCGTTGCCCATGACGATCAGGCGGCCCATCGGGTTGAGTGCGTCGATTCCGGTACGGCGCGTCGTGCCGCCCACCATGTCGATCACGATGTCGAAGCCGGAGGGGTGTTCCTCGCGGAGCACCACCTCTTGGTAGCCGAAGCCCCTGGCGGTTTCGATCTTGGCGTGGCTGCCGACCGTGCCGGCCACGCGGCCCGCGCCGAGCAGCTTGGCCGCCTGACCGAGCTGGCTGCCCACCCCGCCGGCCGCCGCATGCACCAGAACGCTCTCGCGGGGCGCGAGGCGGGCCACTTTGTCGAGCACGAGGAAAGCGGTGGTGCTGTTGGAGGGGATCGCCGCGGCGACGTCCAGGCTGAGGTCGAGGCCGTCGAGCGGGGCGACCAGGTCAGCGGAGGTGGTGACCACTTCGGCGTAGCCGCCGCTGTCGACGATGGTCAGTGCCGCCACGGGCTGGCCGGCGCGCAGGCCGGTCACACCGGGGCCGAGGGCGCGGATGTGGCCGGAGACCTCGATGCCGGGCACGAAGGGCAGCGGCACCGGAGCGACGCCCTGCCGGTAGAGGATCTCGGCGAAGTTGGCACCTGCGTAGGCGACGTCGACGGCGACCTGGCCCGGACCGGGCTCAGGGGCCTTCACCTCGGCCGCCCGCAGGACGTCCGCACCGCCGAACTCGGGGATCGTGATGGCTCTCATGCCCATGATCGTGCCGCTTGCCAGGGACGATACCCAGACTCCGGTTATCGTGGGTGTGTCACCACCAGCTTGTCGAGCCTGGCCGCGGTCTCGGTGTCAGGCCGGGGGTTGTGCAGCACGAGATGCAGGCCGGGGTGGTCGTTCAACGGCATCTTCAGGGCTTCGAAGTGGAGGTCGCCGACGTCCGGATGACGAATCGACTTCACGGCCGAGTTGCTGTCGGTGACGTCATGCCGGGCCCAGATCTCGGCGAACTCAGAGCTGGCCCTGACGAGTTCGCCGGCGATGCGCTCGAACTCCGGGTCGTCGGGATACTGCGCGGCGTCCGCGCGGAACCCGCCCACCACCTCGGCGGCGTGCTTCGCCCAGTCCAGGCTCGTGGCGCGGAAGCGTTCGTTGCTGAAGTAGGCGACCAGGCAGTTCTGATCGGTCTGGCCGTACCCGAAGACCGCGCGGGTGGCGTCATTCACAGCCACGAAGTCCCAGTGCCTGTTCATGACGTAGGCCGGCCGGGGCAACCAGGCCTCCATCACTCGGCGCAGCTCCGCTGTGACCGAGCCGGCCGCCGTCGCGGCGGGTGGCGGTGGGTTCAGGCCGGACAGCAGGTACAGGTGCCGTCGTTCGGGGGCGTCGAGCCGCAGCGCCCTGCTGATCGCGTCGAGCACCCCGCTGGAGACGGTGATGTCGCGGCCCTGTTCAAGCCAGGTGTACCAGGACACCCCGACTCCTGCCAGCACGGCGACCTCCTCACGCCGCAGGCCGGGGGTGCGCCGTCGGCCTGCCTCCGGCAGCCCTACGTCGCTGGGGGTGAGCCGGCTGCGCCGCGATCGCAGGAAGTCGCGCAGTTCCGCATGACGGTAGTCATTTGCCACGATCGTCAGGATATGGGCGGATGGAATTCCGCTGGTCAGCCAAATGTGTTGGATGTTCGGCGGATGCTACGGCAACCCCCACTCGGGTGGCCTGGGCACGGTGCGCGCTCGGCGCATGCGACTGCTCGATCTCGTCGCGCAACTCCGCGGCTTG
Organism: Nonomuraea sp. NPDC047529; assembly: GCF_040642995.1. Classification (NCBI taxonomy): domain Bacteria; kingdom Bacillati; phylum Actinomycetota; class Actinomycetes; order Streptosporangiales; family Streptosporangiaceae; genus Nonomuraea; species Nonomuraea sp. NPDC047529. Next base: position 22,070 of record NZ_JBEYTJ010000069.1, read on the forward strand.
CCTGTCCAGTTGTTCGGCGGAGGACGACATTGCTCAATGCCTGCTCAGGCGATCGGATCCAGTTGCATCGGCTGCAAGTCCGCCCGTACGCGCAGGTACCGGACGGCGTGCCGGTGCCGGTGGCCATCTTGTACGGTGTCCACCAGGACCTCCACAACCTTATGTGATCTGTCAAGCCGTCTCAGCCGTCTGTGTCTCAGGAAATCGCTTATGGCACCCGGCTGCTGTCTCAGGGCCGGGGGCTGTACGAGGCCGACGGATGCACCTGGGCGTGGTGAAGTCTCCGCCGATCAGTCGAAGAGCTGAACGACAGTGACGTTCTTGACCCGGTCGTAGCTGTCGACGATCAGGTACCAGTAGTCGTCGTAGGGCACCTGCAGAGTGAGGGGGCTGTAGTCGAAGAAACCGCCGTGGTACGGGTAGGCCTCCTCATCCAGGTACGCCTGATATTCCTCGTGGTCCATCAGACAGACCCGGGCGGTCGAGCCGCGCCCGTGAGGCCCCGACTGGAACACGTCGCCACGCACGCGCAATCCGGTGTCCGCAACAGGCCAGCTCCCTCAGCTGCCCCCGGGCCTGGACCATGGGGAGACCGGCGGCTGCGGCGCCCGCGCCCGGTGCTCCCGCAGGGGGCGGGAGCACCGGGCGGGGGCACCGGTGAACCGGGACCCCGTTTAGGTGTAAGGCTGGATGGCGGTCATGCCGGCGGCGGGCTTGTGCAGGCCCAGAGCTTGCACGGCGTCCCTGATGTCCTTCTCGGTCTCCTTGAGCAGACCCCAGTCGGCGAAGAAGTCGCACAGATCGTGTCCGGAAGCGACCGATGCCGATACCACGAACCACTTCTTGCGTTCGGCGTCGTCGTTCGAGCTCGCGTGCTCGGCCCGGACGTGCTTGTGCCAGGCGGGCAGGAAATCCTCGCCGAGGCCGAGCCGTAACTGCTCGAAGATGGCCTGGGTGTCGACCTGGCTGGACTCGAAGACCTTGTCCGCGCGGGGACGGCTCAGGTAGGCCTGGGTCGCGGTCCAGCGTTTGGGGAATTCGCTGGTGTATTCGTTGGTGTACTTCCGGTGGACGGCCAGCGCGTACAGGTTGACCGAGACCTCGCCGATGCCCTCGGGCCCGCCGTAGGTGGTCTCCTGCTGCATGTGGTGGCCGTACTCGTGGAGCATGACCCAGGAGTGGCAGGCCGCCTCGGTCAGCAGGGCCTTCATGCCGGACCCGGGTGGGGACTCATGGGGGATTCCGATGTATCCCGTCGTCGCGTGCGGGGGGGCGGTGCTGTACGTTTCGACCGCGTACAGGCGCAGGTGGGGGTGGGGGCGGGCGTGCAGGGGGGAGGTGCCGTCCAGGCCGCTGATGTCGTACTGGAGGGCGAGGATCTCCTTGTGCGCGGCCAGTGTCTTGCCCGGGTCGGTGTCCTTGAAGGCTTGGGCGGTGGGCAGCAGCGCGGCGATGACGACCCGCTCGCCCACCATCTCCACTTCCGGCGCCGCCGTCCTGGCCAGCATGGTGCGCCACTGGGCGGCGGTCGTCTGGCCGTCAACGAAGTAGGGGATGGGCTGGGCGGCGCCGCCCAGCAGCAGCCACGCTGCCTCGCCGTCACGGGAGACGGTGGTGTAGCGGATGTGGACGATGCCACCGTAGGGGTCGGTGATCTTATTGATGCCGGGCTTGAGGGCGATCACCCGCATGCTGGGGCTCCACCGGCTGGGCACGTTGCGGTCGGCCAGGCCCGGCGTGCCGATGAGCGCTTCCATCCCCGGAGCGTGGCCGTAGACCGTGACAGTGATCTCCTTGCCCGCCGGTGCGAAATAGCCGGTGGGCTGGAAGTCGGCGTACGCCATGATGTGCTGGAGCCGTACCTCCTCCTCACCGGCGCTGACCGACGGGCTGATGGCCAGGATGCGCGGCTGCGGGAAGTCGACCGTCGCCTCGACCATGGCATAGGCCCGGTGGACCACCTCATCATCGCCCTGCTCGTGGACCCGCAGGCGCATCGTGGTGCTGTCCCACATGTACCTCGAGGGCACATCGGGATTGGTCACCGTGCCCTCGGCACTGAAGTCGCCGATGCTCGCCCAGGTGCCATCCGGCCACTGCGCCTGAAGCTGGCCCGACGCCATGCCACCAGAAACCGAGACCCGCAGCTTGCCGTCAGCCGACCGGACCGCCGACACCCCGGTCATCGGAGGACGCACCCAGGCCCCGGGCAGAGCGGGGAAGGTGAGGCCGCTCTTGGTGATGCGCAGGCGCAGGACGTCCTCGTACCACAGAGACTGCGTGAGCTCGTCGAGGTTGGTCACCTTACCGGCGGCGTCGAAGGTGCCGACAACCACCCAGTGGCCCGAGTCCTCCACCTCGAGCTTGGCCCCCTCCGGCCCGCCCTGCGCCGAGATCAGGAGTTGGAAGTTGTCCAGCAGGGTGGCCACCGCTGGTTGCGGGCGCACGGTGACCTCCCGCATCCCGGAGACCGCGCCGTACTTGTGGGCTCGCAGGCGCACCGTGTTGCGGTCCCACATGTACATCGAGGGCACGTCGGGGTTGGTCACCGAGCCGTCCGCCCGGAAGTCGCCGATGCTCGCCCAGGATCCGTCCGGCCACTGCGCCTGAAGGTTTGCCCCCTCCGGCCCGCCCCGCGCGGTCACCCACAGCTTCCGCTCGCCGGTCCACGTCGCCCACACCTCTTCAAGGTGCGGCTGTTCATCCGACACTGACCTATCACCTTCCCGCCTGAAGCATTCCCTCGACGGCCATCGAGGGAATCGACGTCGCTGCGGCGCATTGCAGCCAGACCGGGCGGCAACGTCTACCTCTCGGGCTCACCACAACCGCCTGCTTCATCCTCCGCCGTCTGCCGACACCCACCAGGTACAACCGCTGTCCAATACCGGACACCCAGCCACCGACTCGACACCGCGCGACCCGCTGCTCCCGTGGGCACGCGTGCCAGCCGCCACAAGCCCCGCCGCGGTCCGGAGAAAGATCGCTAACACAGATGGTGCGGTTCAAAGACAGCCACTCAGGTATGACCGACCTGTAGGGCTGCCCGCGCGGCGGTGGCCTGCTGCCCCCTCGCATGAAGGGGCAGGCCGGTGCTCGTCCGGGAGCGGCTGGAAGCCGGATGACAGATCGTGGCGACGGCCAGGGGTGCCCCGACGGGGAACTCGTGTCCCAGGTGGTCAGGGCAGGATGCGTGGATGGTTCATTCAGACACGAACTCGAAGCGCCAGAGCTGGGTGCCGGATCCGTCTGCAGGGCGCAGTCGCACGTCGCCCCGCGGGATCACCGGAGGCTCGACGTTCCAGAGCAGGTCACGGTAGGGAGCCGTGATGACCCAGGTGTAGCTGCCGGCCGGCGCGATGGTCCAGACCATGGCGTCGTTGTTGGTGATGACCGATGCCCCCTCCTCTGTCCACCGCACTGCGGCGTAGCCGTTGAGGCCGACGTTCTGGATCGTGTATCCGTCTCCGCTGCGGGTGATTTTCCACTGCTCGAACGGGCCTGGGTACTCCCGGGTGCTGGAGACGAAGACCTCCCCACCTGCGTTGTAGGCCCGCACCGAGCTGTACGAGGCCGTGTTGGTGATCCGGTAGATGCCCGACGGGATGGCCGCGGCTTGGGCGCTGTTGGCGGTGGCTGCGGTGGTCAGGCCGCTCATCGCCCAGGAGCAGAGCAGCAGGGCTGCGGCCAGGGCGGTCCTGATGAGGCCGCGCGCCGTGCGGCTTCGGTGTGTCGTCAACAACACATCCTCCTTTTGTAACTGATCGACTACAGAAAGTCAATGCGATGGTCTCATCGCCCAAGGGATCAGTCACTTTTTGTAAGTGGAATGTTGCTGTAAGGCATTGAGGTCTCACCGGGCACCCGAGCAGGTCGCGGTGGCGCTGTTGGCTCAGCCCCTGTTCAGCCGGGTGATGTTGTCCGTGGTGCGCTCTAGCTTCTCGCGCAGGAGCCGATTCTCCTCTTCCAGCTCAGCGTTGCGTAGCGTGAGCACCTGAATGTGATTGGCGTAGGTGTTCACCGTGTCGGCCAGCTCGCGGAGCTCCTCGGCCTTCTCCGACCGCAGCTTCCGCTCGGCTTTCTTCAACCGTGCGATCTCCGCGCGCAGCTCCTCGACTTCGGGCCGGGCGACCGCCGGAGCCGCCAGGAGCTCCTTGACCACCGCGGCGACCGGCGAGCGGTAGTAGGAAGCGCGGGACACGCCCGCCTCGAGGCAGATGTTGGTGACGGTGACGGCGCCGTCGCTGATCTCGGGCCGGCCGAGCGGCTTCGCCCGCTTGGCGCAGACGGCGATGGCAGGCTGGAAGAAGCAGTCGTTGAGCACGCCCGGGTGCAGCACCTTGGTGAGGTGGCGCAGCATCGTGCGCAGCCGGGACGGGCTGGCCACGACGCCGGGCAGGTCGCCGAGCTCGCGCCGGATCCGGTCGAACTCGGCGTCGATGCGCTGGGCCGCACCGCCGCTGGCGCGGCCGCCATCGTTCCAGTCCCGATAAAGATCTTCGAGATAGTCAAGCTTCGTGACGGCCTCCTCCGCGGCGACTTCGGTGGCGAACCCGGACGCTGAGGTGCCCGCATAGCCTTCGAACATGCTGTTCCAGGCATGTTGATATTGCCGGGCGCCAGCCACAATTCCGAAGGGCTGGTGAGCGATGTGCCAGGCGAGGGTTTTCCGGAATTGCCGGGTGTCGAAGTCCCAGGGCAGGCCCTCAGCGTTGGTGCCATCCTCGTCGTCGCCGGTGGCGACCTCGTGCGGGATGAAGAGGGCCTCAGGGGTGCTGAACAGCTCGTTGACGTGGTCGCGGAAGTTCTTCAGTCGCTCGCTCATGTTCCTGAGCATGAGAGTTCTCATTCTTCTGCCAGTACCGATTCGCATCGGGTTGTCAGTAAGCCCAGGTGGCGCTTCATAGGAGTCGATTCTGGCATCGGGATGGAGGAACGGGCGGCCAAGCGCGAGGCGAGCGACCCTGGGTAGTCGGGCATTTCCTCACCGTCCCAGTTTCCTGGCTTCGATCGTTACGGTATGGAATCGTCTGGATTGCTAGAGTTACCATCCGGGATGGTGGCGCATGTGACCGAACTGTCCAGTGCGGTAGCGCGTCTGCACGCGTGCTCACCGCCGGCGCGAGGGAGCGGCATCGCGGGAACACGTCGACACCTCGAATGGGGGAGTCTCCATCAACTCCGCGGTCCCGCCATGCGCCGCCTTCTGGCCTTCGATGAGCGTCAGGAGCTCACCACTGCGCACGTCCGCCTGCTGAGCTCCTGCATGGGGATCAGCGAGCGGACCCTGTGGCGATGGATCCGCGCCGGATATGAGGAAGGCCGCACGGAGCGAAAGCCGCACCCGCGGTTCGTCTGGACCGAGGACCTTCCCCCGGAGCGTGGGCTGATGGAGATAGCGCGGCAGGGAACACAGGAACAGCTGTTCGACGCCCGCACCGGCGCCCACCTGGGGCCGGCGTTCCTGGCCGATGCGGCCACCGCGCAGCAGCAGGCCGAGGTCATGGCCGCGCGCCGACAGGCCCAGCAGGAGCGGGAGCGCCTGCTGAAGGCGGCCGCCAAGAAGCGCCGCCCACGCTATGCCGCTGTCACCGAGGCCCGGGCACCGCAGCCGCTGCAGACGCAGACCACGGCCGAGGCCCAAGCCGAACTGGACGCCTCCTACCACCAGCTGCCGCGTCACCTGCCCCGCCCCTCCGGCCTCCCGCTGCCGCCGCCTGTCGCCGGTTGGGTCCGGCCCGGCGAACACGCAGAAGACCCGTCGACCGGCGATGCGGCAGGAGGATGAGCGTGGAGCGGATCTGGTCGAACGACGAACCTGACGATCATCACATGCGGCTGCCCGGCGCCCGTTCGGTGGTCACCGGCGACGCGTTGATCACCAAGGAGAACCTCGCCCAGGTGATCAAACTTCAGGGCAGGTTGTGCCTGTACGGGGAGGCGGGTGTCGGCAAGACGTTCCTGACCCGCGGCGTGCTGCGGGAGCTTGCACCGGTGAGCACGTTCTGGGTGCGTTTTCGCGCCCACCCCTACCTGCGTGATATCCGCGAGGCGCTTTTCGAGTCGCTGGGCATGGCCGGGCCGGTGCCGCGCCGTGCCGGCCAGTTCGACCGGCTGATCCTTCAGCAGTTGCGCGGCGAGTTCCGGGTTTTGGTGTGTGATGAGGCCCAGTGGTTGTCGGCTGAGTGCTTCGAGCTGTGGCGCTTTTTGTGGGACGACAGGGAGACGAAGATCGTCCTGGTGTTCGTCGGCGGCCACAATTGCTACAAGGTGCTGCGCAGCAAGCCGATGCTGGCCTCGCGGGTGACGATCTGGCAGGAGCTCCAGCGGCTGTCGCGCGAGGAGGTCGCGACCGTCATCTCCGCCTTCCATCCGGTCTGGGCGCAGGTCGACCCTGCAGATCTGGCCTTCGTCGACACTCGCGCGGCCCATGGCAACTTCCGGATGTGGGTGACCATCACGTGTCTGGCTGTGGAGGCGCTGACGCTCTTCGATCAGCCGCGTGTCGACCGCAAGGTGCTGGAGTGGGTGTTCAGCAAACTCGGCGGCAGCCCATGACCGTTGTTCGAGCAGGCCCGCGCGCGCCGCCTGGTGCGGCCCGAACCGCCATCGCGCCCGATGCGATGCTCCAACTTGTCCACCGACACCGCTGTGGTCACCGAGGCGCTCGCCACGCCGCTGCCGCCGCTGCCGGACAGCGGGCTGACCAGGTTCCGAGCCGATCTGCGCCGCCAACTCGGCCCCGATGACTTCGCGCTGGCCGATGCCCTGTACCGGCAAGCGATGGACTCGGCCTGCGCGTTCCTCACCGGCCACCCGGACTATCACGCCGATCCCGTGCCGCGCGCGGCCTGCCGCGCCCGTGCGCTGGCACCGGCGGGTTCACCCGCCAACGGGACCGTGGTCTGCAACCCCTTCGCTTCGACGACTCGGCCGGTCCATTCAGTTACCTGACCCAGCTGCTGTGCGGCAGCCCCAGCCCTGCCCACTCGCTGGTCCTAGTCCCACCGAGCGCGTCGATCGCCTTGGTGAGGCCGGCCACCTGGGCGTCGGCCGCCTCCGCCGTCAGGCGGGGCAGCGGAACGACGGTCACCTCCCCGGGGCTGACGTTGACCACGACCACGGGGCTGCGTCAGTCAACACGAGTTGCTCATCGTGCAGGCGTCCAGGCGTTGAATCTGTTCGATCTTGCTCTGGGAATGGTTCTCTTCCACTCCTCCCGCGCTGACCGCCTTCGCCGTATAAGCAACTCGGGTTGACTATCCCGGATTTAGTCAACTATGGTTGCTTGCATTCCCGATGAAGGACGTCCCACATGAATCTCCCCCATGCCCTAGTCGGCATAGTGCTGACGGGAGCCACGCTCCTGCCAGGCCCCACGACCACTGCCCTGACCCGCTTCTACGACCAGCCCGTCGAATGGGCGGCCTGCGGCGACCCCCTCCTGGACCATGTGGGCGCCCAATGCGCCGAGATCACGGTCCCGCTGGACTACTTCAAGCCGCAGGGCAAGACGATCAAGGTCGCGATCTCCCGCATCAAGGCCACCGACCCGGGCAAGCGGCGCGGCGTCATGCTGTCCAACCCCGGTGGTCCCGGCGGTGCGGGCCTGAACTTCATGGGCTACATCAGCCAGCGGATGACCCCCGAGGTCACCTCCCGCTACGACCTGATCGGCATGGATCCACGCGGCGTCGGCAGGAGCGCACCGGTCGACTGCGGCTGGCCGATCGGGCACATGCTCTGGTCCGCCGGGCCGACCCGGGCGAGCTTCCGCCGGGCCGTACAGACGCAGGCCGATCTCGCGCAGCGGTGCGCGCAGCGGGAAGGCGACCGGATCGCCCACATCACCACCCGGAACACCGCGCGGGACATGGACGTCATCCGCGCCGCCCTCGGCGAGGCGAAGATCTCCTACTTCGGCATGTCCTACGGCACTTACCTCGGCGCGGTCTTCACCCAGATGTTCCCGCAGCGCAGCGACCGCTTCGTACTGGACAGCGCGATCGATCCGGCCCAGTACATGGCCGGGTCGATCAGGAACAGCGGACCGGCCAACGAGGCCGCGCTCGACGACTGGGCCGCCTGGACCGCCAAGCGCGACCCCGAATACCACCTCGGCGCGACGGCACGCCAGGTGCGGGCCCGCGTCGAGAGCTTGGTCAAGGCCCCGATCCGCATCGGGGAACATCTCGTCGACGAACGTTTCCTGCCCATGGTCATCTTCACCCTGCTGCCCGACGCCAGGGAGAACGCCCGTCTGGCCGCGCGGGTGCGGCTGCTCGCCGAAGCCGCCGAGGGCAAGCCGGTCCGCCCGAGCGACGACTTCGAACAGGAACTGCAGTTCACGCTGTACGGCAAGCCGCAGGGCTACTCCAGCCAGGCCGCCGTCATCTGCGGCGATGCGGCAGTGCCACGCGACCCCGAGCGGTACTGGCGCGCCATCCAGCGCAGCCGGGCCACCCAGCCGGTGTTCGGACCGTATGCGAACAACATCACCGCCTGCGCCTTCTGGCCCACCCCCCGCGAGCCCGCGACCAAGGTTGGCAACGACGTCCCCGCACTGATCGTCCAGGCCACCGGCGACACCCGCACGGTCTACCAGGAGGGCGTGAACCTGCGTCGGGCGATGCCCGCCGCACGCCTGGTCACCGTACGGGACGTGCGTATGCACGGCGTCTTCGGCCGCCTGCCCAACACCTGCGTGGAGACGGCCGTGAACACCTACTTCGCCAGCGGCACCCTGCCCGCCGACGATCTCACCTGCCGCGCCGATCCGTCCTGACCAAGTGGGCCACAACCAGTCGGCCCCGTCGTCGGTCAGCGCCTCGCCGACGCATACCCGCTTCGCCCACGCCGCCCGCGCTCAGGCGGTCGGTGGTCGTCGTCGGCGCGGGGTTCCTTGGTACGGAGGTCGCCGCCGCCGCCCGGCAGCTCGGCCTGGACGTCACCCTGGTCGATCCGCTCCCCGCGCCGTTGATCGACCGGCTCGGCGACCGGGTGGCGCGGCTGCTGGCCGGATTGCACGCCAGGCACGGCGTCCGTCTGCGTCCCGGCACCCTGGTCACCGGCCTGACCGGCCACGACGGCCGGGTGAACGGGGTGCCGGGCCGCACCCGGCGTGGTCGCCGCCGGCGACGTCGCCTCCTGGCGGCACCCCGGCTTCGGCCGCCTGCGCGTCGAACACCGGCTGAACGCCAACGGGGCACGGCCGCAGCCTGGACGCTCCTCGGCGGCCAGGCACCCTTCGCACCCGTGCCCTACTTCTGGACCGACCAGTACGACGTGAAGATCCAGGTCCACGGCGTCACCGGCGGCGACGCCCGGTTCCAGGTCGTCGCCGGGGACCCCGCCACCGGCCGGTTCGCCGGCCTGTACGGCAGGGACGGCCACGTCATCGGCGCCCTGACCTGGAACCTGCCCCGGCAGGCCCGCGCCCTCCGCCGACACGTCGCCGAACGGACCCCGTGGCGCCAGGCCACCACCGGATGACCCGGCACTCGACCGCTCCTGGGCAACGGCGGTACGGACAGCGGCACGGTCACCGGCACGGTCGCCGGCACGCACCCCGCTGCGGTCGGCCGGCTCGGCCTCAGGATGGCCGATGATGTGGTCGGCGGGGCGCATCGGCCTGGCTTCTCGTCACATCCGAGTATGTCTCGAACGCTCGAGATCATGTCATGAGAGGTGAAATTGGGAATCGTCACCCTGCACAGCACGGACCTGCCGCCCGACCAGCGATTCGACTGGTGGTGCGACCTGATCAGCCACGACGTGGCGCCCATCCAGATCACCAGCGACCACGCCGCCGACTTCCGGGCGTCGGCCGGGGCGATCGACCTGGACACCGTCCAGGTGACGACCATGTCGTTCCCCGCGCTCAGCTCCGTGCGCACACCCGCGCTGATCCGCCGCTCCGACCCCGAGAGGTACGAGCTCGCCCTGATCGTGGGAAGCACGATGTGGATCTCCCAGGGCGGCAACGACACCCGGATGGGGGCCGGCGATCTGGTGATGTGGGACACCTCCCACCCGTACCAGGGCGGCGCGTTCGACGGGCCGGGGCCGGCACGGGCGATCATCGTGCATCTGCCCAAATCCGAGCTGCCCCTGCCGTCCGGCAAGGTCGACGCGCTCCTGGCCCACGCGATGCCCGCGAACGGCGGCGTCGACGCGATCCTGGCCGGCTACCTCAAGACGCTGGTGCGCGAGGCGCGGTCCATGTCCTTACCCGAGGTACGGCGGCTCGGTGCCGCCACGCTGGACCTGGCCCTGGCCTTCCTCGCCCACCGGCTGAACGCACAGGACCGCCTGCCCCCCGAGACCCGGCAGTTCGCCCTGGTGGCGCGCATCCGGGCGTTCGTCGAGCACAACCTCGCCGACGCCGACCTGACACCCCGCGCGATCGCCCACCGGCACCACATCTCCGTGCGCTACCTGCAACTGCTGTTCCAGCGTCAAGGCACAACGCTGACAGAGTGGATCCGCCGCCGCCGTCTGGAGCACTGCCGCGCCGACCTGGCCGATCCCCGCCTGGCCGGGCAGCCCATCCACGCCATCGCCGCCCGCTGGGGATTCACCCGCGCCGCCGACCTCAGCAAATCCTTCCGGGCCAAGTACGGCCTGTCGCCCAAGGACTATCGGCACGAGGCCCTGACCCGCGCCACACCAGAGGCGGACGACAGCCACGCGCGACGATGACGTCGAGACCTCCCCGGCTGCCGGCCGCCGGTCAGGCCGGCCCTCTACCGGCAGCGCCACGTCGTGGAGAGCGGCATCAACCGGCTCGAACGCCATCGCGCTGTGGCGAACTCGCCGTCCGCTGTCGTGCGCTCATTGCCAAGACACAGTGCGCGCCGCGCTGACGACTTTCATGATCGACCGCAACTAGGCTGCGCACGTCGGATCCCAGCGAACGGGATTCGACGCCACGAATTTCATGGGATGAGGGGAACGGGAATGACAAGAAGACTCAGGCGGTGGGGTGCCCTCGGGGCCGCGGCCGTATCCCTCGCAGGGACCATGGTCGTCGCGGGCGGCGCAACAGCGGCGCACGCGGACACCCGGTGCAGCGCGGATCCGATCTACATCAACGACAGCCCCGGCGGGGACCCCAAACAGCGGGCGTACGGCCACTCCCACAACACCGGTAACCACTACGTCAACGGCTCCCTTTACGACGCCTATCGGGGATTGCACAAATGGTTCTGGATGGCTGACAACGACGGCGGGTCGGACGGCGACAGCGCTGACACCTTCTATGGCAATTCCTGGTGCTATTCGTCCGCGCCACCACAGCCGGGCGTTGCGTGAAGGCGGTTCTGGCGCAAAAGAGCAGGATGCTGTGACGGCACGTGTCCATGATCGCGGTGCTGTAACTGCCCGCACGTGAGAACGACCGCTCGTGATGATCAGGTTGGATCAGAAGCCTGATCTTCACGGACGGCCGTAGGGGTTGTCGCGCGGTACTCGCCGAGGGCGACTGGCTGGAGACGGTCCCGGCGGATCGGTGGCGGTCATGATGATGGGCGGGCTCTACCCCTGGCTAACCAGCCCCGACTTCATCAGGCTGCCGCCTGCTGGGTTTTCCAAGCCTTCCAGTCAGAGGGTGCGCAAGGTCGTGCCGGCCATCAAGACGATCAGAGCTCCCGCCAACGAGGGCTTCGGCGACCCCCGCGACGTGGCGCCCTAAGATCCCGACCAGCGGCTCGTCGAGCAACAACGGATCATCAGCTCTGCCGGCTGCCGCTCGGCCTCAATCGGCGAGTCGCATGACGATGCGGGGCACTCCGGCGGCCGTCGATCCGGTATCGGCGATCGTGACGAAGCCGGCGGACTCGGACAGAGACCGCGTACCGACGAACGCCAGCATGGTGTCGATCTTCTTGCCGGTGTTGTCGACCGGGTAGCCCTCGACGGCCGCGGCGCCGTGCCCGCGCGCGAACCTGGCTGCGCCGTCGATCAGCGCCTTCGCCACCCCCGGCCGCAGTGGCCGGCGCGGACCTTGAGACACCAGATCGACCAGATCGCGAGGTCGTCGTCGAGCTTGGGGATCCTGCTGTTGCGAGCGATGGAGTACACCCCGGCGCGGGGCGCGACACTGGCCCAGCCGACGACCTCATCGACGTCATGGGCCAGGACGCCCGGCGCGACGGGCTGCCGGCACAGGCGTCGCATGTAGCCTGGCCGTGCGTCAGGGCCGAGTTCGCGGTTGACCGCGGGGTCGATGCGATGGCTCAGGCACCAGCAGGCGGTCGTGCCCGGCCTTGTGGGGGCGAGCATGATCGAGACGTCGTCGAAGTGGTCCGCCGACGCGGGCTCGATCCTGAAGGCCGGAGCGCTCATCGGCCGAGGGGCGTCAGTACGGCGATCTTCCATTGCGCCCCGTGTCGATGAGTTGATGGAGGTGGCGTTGGGTGGCGGCTCCGTCATGGCGCCAGGTGACGTCGGCCCAGGCGCTGTGCGCCGTCTCGGCGACCAGGGTGATGTCCGCCGCCAGGTCGTTCACGCCGTCGTACTGACCTCAGGCGGCGGCGAAGAACTCCTCGCTCTGTCCGGCGTCCGGCACGGCGATGGGATGGCCGGGGGGACAGGATCAACGACGGTATCGCGTACATGTCGGCCATGGTCTTCTCGTCCCGGGCGAGCAGGGCGCGAGCGTATCGGTCGAAGAATGCGTGCACGACGGTGGTCATGCTCATGAGGTGTCACGCTAGCGACGAACCTGGACAAGCTTGTGTCCTGGTTACGATCCTTCGCCATGAAGTCGTCCGCAAAGTCCGTTGCCTCGCGCGACAATCACCTGACGATCCGCCGTGTCGAGCGCCGGCAACACCTCATCGAACGGCTCCACGCCGCCGCCGATCGGATCACCGTCGGCACCCTCGCCCGCGACTTCGGCGTCTCCGCACGCACCATCGCCCGTGACATCGAACGGCTACGACAGTCGGGCGTCCCCATCGACGTCACCACCGGCCGCGGCGGAGGAGTGGCCATCAACCGGCACCACCGCATCCCCGCCATCGCCTTCGACCTCCGCGAGATCGCCACCCTGATGGCCAGCCTCACCGCGCTCGGCCCCACCACGAGCCCGTCCGCGACGTCCGCCATGGACAAGCTCGCCACCGCGCTCACCGGCGGCCGCACGCACCCGGCGCTACGACACGGTTCCCAGACCTGCTGCAGGCACCGGCAACCGACGGATCACACCCGCACAGCCCGACCTCCGCCATGGCGTTCGGCGCACCGCGCCGACGTCGCCGGGAGGCACCCGCCGTTAGCCTGATTCCCATGCTGTTCAAGCGCCGAGACCTTGAGCGCATCGCGGACGGGACCCTCACGCTGGCCTTCCGCCGCTGGCAGCGCAACGCCGTGCGTCCGGGCAGCCTGCTGCGCACCGCCGTCGGCATCGTGGCGATCGACACGGTGGAGGAGATCACCGAGGCCCAGGTGACCGCGCAGGACCTCCGGCGCCCGGGCTACGCCACGCCCGACGACCTGTGGAAGGAACTGGCCCGGCGGCCCGACGGACAGCTCTACCGGATCAGCCTGCGCATAGCCGGCCCGGCCCCCGGACAGCGCTCCGTGAACGCAGCGACCTGCACGCCGAACAGGCGGCCGAAAATACAGCGCCGCCTGGCCGGCATCGATAAGGCCGCCCGCCGCGGCCCCTGGACCCACGACCTGCTCCGCCTCATCCACGAACTGCCCGCGACCGCCGCCGCCGAGCTCGCCCAGCACCTCGGGCGCGACACCCAGGCCCTCAAACGGGACGTCCGCACACTCAAAGGCCGCAGCCTGACCGAGAGCCTGGAAGTCGGCCACCGGCTCTCCGTGCGGGGAGAGGCTCTGGTGAAGAGGGCGAAGACGGCGGCGAATGATGTTCCGGACAGCACGCCCTGAATCCCTCGGTCAGTGCTACGGGAACTCCACATTGCGTTGATGTCGAAGGAAGCGTGCGTTCAGTGCCAACGACATGAAGAGGTCGATCATGTGAGGGTCGACAGCGACATTTCGGCTCGCCTCACAACGATCGGAGAACCCGTGGCTCGTGGAAGCGCGGTCTTTGGGTCGCCGGCGTCGGCCGCGACGTCCTCGGCCATGGGACCGCACCGGGAGAGCGCCGCGCGCTACTACAGCATGGACATGTACGACAGGTGCCCCCGGACCGGCCGCGGTCACCAGTGCGTCGAGTTCCCGGTGAAGTGGGGAGACCCGTACCTCGAACTGTGGATCCTCATGTACTGACGAAACGCGCCGGGGCCGGAGGCGGGCCAGAGATCCCCGCCATGGCCGGGTGCATGGACGCGGCGGGACGACACCCGCGCGGCGTCGCAGCAACGCTGCCACACCTCCGAAAGCGCTGGGGCTCGACATCGCGGGCGGCGAGGGACACCGCACCGAGCGCATCAAGGCCGGCCGCGACTCCCCGACATGGCCACAGAACTCCGCAGCCCGCCATCCGTTACGCCGTTAAGGAATCACCATGTACCGCTGGCAACCCGACCTCGGGCTGATCCAGGAAACGCTCCTGCTCACGCTCCACGCCAGAGCCCGGGACGCCGAACTGCCCCGCCCGATCCTCGGCGACACGCTCTCCGCCGACCTGGCCGGCAGAATCGACTATGACTTCGGCAAGCTGAAGGTCAAGACCAACGTCGTCGTCACCACGGCCCTGCGCTCCAGGAAGCTGGACGACGCCGTCCGGGCCTTCGTCGCCGCTCACCCCGGATGCGTGGTGCTCGACCTGGGCTGCGGCCTGGACACCAGGATGCGGCGCTGCGATCCGCCGCCGGGCGTCGACTGGTACGACGTCGACTTTCCCGCAGTGGTGAGTCTGCGATCCGCACTCCTGCACGGCCGCTCCCACCTCGTCGGAGCCAACCTCACCCGCTCCGACTGGCTCACGGCCATCCCCGATGACCGCCCGGCGATGATCGTCGCCGAAGGGCTGCTCCCCTTCATGCCCGGCGACTCCTTCCAGGCCCTGGTCCGCGAGCTGGCCGGCCACTTCCCTTCGGGCGAACTCGCGCTCAACGGCTACACCCGCCTCGCCGCCTGGGCCATGAAGCACCACCCGATCATGAGGACACTCGGCATGGAAGCCGCCCGGGGCTTCGACGACCCGCACGAACCCGAGTCCTGGGACGCCAGCCTCAAACTGATCGAGGAACAGATCCTCAACCGCGCACCGGAAGTAGCCCTGTTCCCGCAACCGCTACGCGCGCTGACCCGTCTCACCGCCCGTAGCACGGCCTTGTCCCGCCAAGGAGCACGCATTCTCCGTTACCGGTTCTGAGCCGGGGCTGATGGCACGGGGAACGTACGCGAGCGCGCCTGCCCAGCGAGGATCCCGGCCAGGTCCGCCGCCTGGACGGCGGGAAGGCTGACCAGCAGCTGTTCCCACTCGCGCCCCGCCTCTGTCCTTCGGAGCCCTGGCCTGATCGACAACGGCCGTCCGCCGATTCCGCACGCCATGGGCGCGTATGAGCCGTTCCACGGCCGGTCGATGGTGATCCTCACTGCATGAGCTGGCGGCGTGGACCTTCACCTCGAGGACGTCGCGGTACGGGCTCGACCCACCGGCCACAGAGCGCCGGCAGGCAAGCGGCTGGGTCAGGTCGAAGGAGATGGGCGGCGTGGTGGGCTGGATGGTGTCGACCGGATTGATGGTCCCCATCGCGGGGTCCCGGGATCCGATGTCCCGGGGGAGGGTTGGGACCGGCGTCGCACGGCTGCGTCACCCTAGTGAGCCGGTTTTTGAGATTCGGTCGCAGTAGCGGCAGATGCGGTCGAGGATCTGGTCGGCGGTCTTGGTCCACCTGAACGGCTTGGCGTCCTCGTTCCAGACCTTGATCCACTCCTCCAACGCGGCCTTGAGAGCGTCCAGGGAGCAGAAGTTGCCCCGCTCCAGACAGCGACGCTCCAGTTCGGCGAACCAACGCTCCGCCTGGTTGATCCAGGAGGAGTAGGTCGGAGTGAAGTGCAACGTGAAGCGCGGGTGGGCCAGCAGCCAGGCGTGCACCACCGGCGCCTTGTGGGTGGACAAGTTGTCGCAGATGAGATGGACCGCCAGGCCCGGTTCGACCTGGCGGTCGATCTCGTCCAGGAAGTCGCGGAAGTCGACGGCACGGTGACGGGCCGACAGCTTGCCGATCACTTTGCCGGTGGCGGTGTTGAGCGCGGCGAACAGGTCCACGGTGCCGTGCCGGACGTGGTCGAAGCTGCGCCGCTCGGGCACGCCGGGCGGCATCGGCAGTGCCGGTGCGCTCCGCTGCAACGCTTGGATCTGCGGTTTCTCGTCGACGGCGAACACCGCGGCATGGGCCGGTGGGACCAGATACAGCCCGACCACGTCCCGGATCTTGTCGATCAGCAGCGGGTCGGTGGAGATCTTGAAGTTCTGGGTGCGCCAGGGCTGCAGCCCGAACGCCCGCCAGATGCCGGCCACGCTGGTCGGCGAGATGCCCACCCGGCGGGCTAGTTCCCGCTTGGACCAGTGCGTGGACCCCTCGGGCACCTCCTCCAGGGTGCGCACCACCACCTCCTCCTCCTGGGCGTCGGTGATGGTGCGCGGCACGCCCGGCCGGGGCTCGTCGGACAGCCCGTCCAGCCGATGGGCCAGGAACCGGCTGCGCCGGCGGGCCACCGCCTGCCTCGGCGTTCGCGTGCGCGCGTGACGTTGAATACGGGAGACCGACCATGGACACCATCAGAATGACCGCCTTGGCGATGGCCGCGGCGATCGTGCTCGACGGCTGCGGGGGTGACGCCGAGCCCTCCGGGAAGGCGCTTCACTCCGTCGAAGTCGGCCGCGACGGCACTGGAGAAGAGGCGCCAGTTCGAATCCGTCAAGGCGGACTGCATGAAGCAGAAGGGCTTCAGGTACATCCCCTATGTGCCACCGGAAGATCCCATGACCGACGACGAGCGCAAGCGCAGAGCCGGCGACTATGAGGCGTTGAAGGCCCAGCGGGCGAAGTACGGCTTCGGGGTCTTCTCGGTGTACGTCTACCTGAAGGGCCCGGACGCCCCCGACTTCATGCCCGACCTCTCAGGGGCCGACCCCAACGGGGATATCTGGACGAAGCTCTCCCCAGCGCAGAGAACAAGCTACTGGAAGGCCGTGGACGCCTGCATCGTCGACGCGGCCAAGCGGGTCCTCGGCAAGGAGCTGAAATCCGGCGAGGACCTGTTAGCGCAGTCCGCCGCCGCGGAGAGGGCGGGTAAGCGCGCGATTCTGGACGATCTGGAGTGCGGCAAGGACTTCTATCGGGTCTACACCCCCAAGCTGGAGGCCATCCATCAGAAAGTCGCCGAGGAGTTCGGCAACTGACGCGCTCACGCTTCGCGTTTCCGTGAACTCCGGCACGACAGGTGCGCGGCCTCCGAGGGCGTGCACGCAGCACAACACAGGCGAGTCCCGGCGACGCACAGCTCGTGTCAGCGGCCATGTCAGCACGACGACGGCCCGGTGTCAGGGCGGTCTGCGAAGGTGAACGTCATGAACGGTTCAGCGACTGAGGCCCGGGGAGATCCGCTCGGGCGATCCGACCTGAGCCGTCCAGCCCTCCGGGCATCGGCAGGGACCGCA
>NZ_JBEYTJ010000070.1:0-36544 GCF_040642995.1 Nonomuraea sp. NPDC047529
AAGCCATCTTCGGCGCGTTCCAGCAGGCCGACGGCACCACCAGCCGCAAGTACGGCGGCACCGGCCTCGGCCTGTCCATCAGCCGGGAGATCGCCCACCTGCTCGGCGGCGCGATCGCGGCGCAGAGCACCCCGGGCCAGGGCAGCGTCTTCACCCTCTACCTGCCGATCGCCCGGCCGGACTTCGTCGGGCTCTCCCCGAAGAAGCTCCTGGCCGACCCCTCGATCCTCGTCGGGGCCGCTCCCGCCACCATGCCCGAGCCGAACGCGGCCGCCCCGGCCAGGTCGCACCAGCCGCAGCCGCGCCGCCTGCTGGTGATCGAGGAACGCCCGCAGGGACTGCTGTCGCACGTGGCCGAGAGCGTGGTGACGGAGCTGGCGCCGGGCAGTGACGAGACGATCGAGATCGTCACGGCCGCCGGGGCGCAGGAGGCCGCGGCCACCCTCGCCGCCGACCCCTGCCACTGCATCGTGCTCGACCTCGACCTGCCCGACCAGAGCGCCTACCGCCTGCTGGAGGCCATGGACGGCGACCAGGCCCTGAACTCGGTGCCGGTCCTGGCCTACAACAACTGGCGGGCCAGCTCCCAGCAGGCGGCGCCGTTGCAGGCCCGTGAGGGCGGGCAGCCGCTGGAGCTGCTGTCCAGCCTCGACGAGCTGCGCGAGCGCATCGCCCTGCACCTGACCGCCGACCAGCCCGGCGACGTGCTGCCGCTGATCAGGGCCGGGAACGTCAACCAGCTCGCCGGAGCCGAGATCGACACGTCGCTGACGGGCCGGACCGTGCTGATCGTCGACGACGACGCGCGCAACCTGTTCGCCCTGACCAGCATGCTGGAGGTGCACGGCATCGACGTGCTGCACGCCGAGGACGGCCGCAAGGGCATCGACACGCTCGTCGCCCACCCGCGGATCGACCTGGTGCTGATGGACGTGATGATGCCGGAGATGGACGGCTACACCGCCACCGCCCGCATCCGGACGATGCCGCAGTACGCCGACCTGCCCATCATCGCGGTCACGGCCAAGGCGATGCCCGGAGACCAGGAGAAGGCACTGGCCGCCGGCGCGAGCGACTACGTGACCAAGCCGGTCGAGGCCGACCATCTGGTCGAGCGCATCCGCCACTGGCTCGGCGCCTGACCCGTCCCCCCCGAGGAGCAACGCAGTGCACCACCTGCACGATCCGGCGGCCGCCGTACCGCCGGAGCGTATCGAGCCGCCCAATCTCGGCCGCCTGGCCGCGACGGTCGACCGCCTGCACAGCCAGATCCTGGAGGCCCAGCGGGCCGCCGAGGGCCGCGCCCTGGTCGAGGTGGCCAAGGGCGTGCTGGTCGAGCGCCTGCAGTGCAGCCTGTCCGCCGCCGCCAGGCAGCTCGCCACCCTGGCCGACCAGGCGGGGGTGACGCAGCTGGAACTGGCCGCCGACATCATCAACCAGGCCGCCCACGACCGCATCAGCGAGACCGCGCGCGACTTCCTGAGCTCGGCCCGCGCCGATGAGTCCGCGGAGGTGGCGGTGCGGCTGCGTACCGCCGAGAACGGGGTGCTGACCGCCACCGACGCGCAGGCCGTGGCGCAGTCGCTGCTGGAGCAGGCCCTGTCCGCGCTGGGCGCGACGACGGTCGCCATCTGGGAGGCCGGGCCGGACGCGTCGCTCACCCTGGCCGGCTACGCGGGGCTGGCCGACGAGGAGGCCCGGCGCTGGCGTTACGTGCCGCCGGGCGTGGCCACGCCGGCCCGCCGCGCGCTGCTGGCCCGCGGCACGGTGTGGCTGGACGACCTGACCGCCGTCGGCCTGCCCTCGATCGGGCAGCGCCAGACGTCCGGCGCGCGGGCGACCGCGCCGGCCGGGACGGGCGGCCGCATCCTGGGCGTGCTGGAGATCGGCTGGCCGCACGCCATGCCGCGGCCCGACCCGCGGGTCATCAAGCAGATCGAGGTGCTGGCCGACCTGTGCGCCCACACCTTCGAGACCGCCGACCAGGCCGCCCACGAGCCGCAGGTCCTGCCCGAGCTGATCGACCTGGCCGACGCGCTGCCGGACGCGGCCCTGGTGCTGCGCCCGCAACTGGGCACCGAGGGCCGGCTGACCGACTTCCGCATCGTGCACGCCAACCCCCGCTTCCTCGACCCGGCCGGACGGCCGCGCGGCGAGGTCGTCGGGAGCCTGTTCCTGGAGGCGTACCCGCTGGCAGCCGAGGAGGGCGCGCTGCTGGCCAGGATCGAGCACGTGCACGCCACGGGCGAGACGTTCAGGGCCGAGAAGATGGCGATCACGGCCCTGGTGGACCAGATCCCGTTGCACACCGTCGCCGGCATCGCGATCATCCGGCTCGGCGACGGCGTGCTGCTCATCTGGCGGCTGCAGGACCAGGACGCCCAGCTCGCCAACCTGCTCCAGCACGCCCAGCGCCTCGGGCGCATCGGCGGCTTCGAGGAGAACCTGCTCACCGGCGAGATCGTCTGGAGCGCCCAGCTCCACGACCTGTACGGGATGTCCGCCGACGAGCCGCCCATCCCGCTCGAACGCCTGGCCACGCACGCCCACCCCGATGACGCCGTGGCCATCGGCCGGTTCGTCCGGGCCGTGCTGCACCATCGCCGTCCGGCCTCCACCGCCTACCGGCTCCAGCGGTCCGACGGCACCGTACGGCACATCAGGGTCGTCGCCGAGCCCGTCTTCGACGACAGCGGCCTGCTGCTGGCCATCCGCGGCGCCTACCAGGACATCTCATCCCAGCACTGGACAGAGGTGGCCCTGGCCGCCACCCGCGACCAGCTCGCCCACACCGAGCAGCAGGCCGCCGAGCGCAACCGGCTGGCCCTGCAGCTCCAGCAGGCGATCATGCCGCCGAGCCGGGAGCCGCTGGAGGCGTTCGACCTGCAGATCGCCGTGCGCTACCGTCCGGCCGAGAAGGAGCACCTGGTCGGCGGCGACTGGTACGACGCGGTCGTGCTGCCCACCAAGCAGATCCTGCTGTCGGTCGGCGACGTGGCCGGGCACGGCATCGAGGCGGCCACCGGCATGGTCGTGCTGCGCAACGCGCTGCGCGGCCTGGCCGCCACGGGCGCCGGGCCGGGCCAGCTCCTGACCTGGCTCAACCTGGTCGCCCACCACCTGACCGCGAACGTCACAGCCACCGCCATCTGCGCGCTGTTCGACCCCCGCACGCGCGTGCTGCGCTACGCCAGGGCCGGGCACCTGCCGCCCATCCTGGTCCGCGACGGTCAGGCCAGGGAGCTCGACATGACCAAGGGCCTGCTGCTCGGGGCGGTCGCCGAGGCCGACTACGAGGAGACGCACCTCCAGCTCGCCTCCGACGACATCCTGCTCATGTACACCGACGGCCTGATCGAACGGCGGGACGTCAACCTGCACGAGTCCCAGCAGCGGCTCCTGGACGTCGCCCGCCAGCCCGCGGCCACCCTGGAGCAACGCCTCGACCACCTCCTCACGCACAGCAACTCCGACACCGACGACGACACGTGCATCATCGGCGCCCGCCTCCAGTGACCGTCCTCTTCGAGGCCGGGCCACGGGACACCGATCCCGCGAGTTTGCCGGGCCTCCGCCCGGTAAGCATCGAGAGCCGGGTGACCCGCCACGCCACACCCAGGCAGGACTGATCAGACCATGGCCATGGAACCGGAGCTACGCTGTCCCATCAGCACCGACCTCGACGGCATCCGCCGCCTCGTACGCGAGCACGCCGGCCGCGGCGGGCTGTCCGGTGAGCCCCTGGACAACTTCGTGCTGGCGGTCAACGAGGCGGTCACCAACGTCCTCGACCACGGCGGCGGCACCGGCACCGTGGTGGGCCTCGACGAGCCCGGCGGCGTCACCGTGGAGGTCGCGGACGACGCCGGCCTGCTCAGCGCCGCCCACCTGGCCGCGGCCGAACACGGCCGCGCGCACACGGCGGGGTTCGGCTTCGGCCTGTGGCTGATCCAGCACCTGTGCGACCAGGTCGAACTCGACCAGAGCCCGCAGGGCAGCCGGTTACGCCTGCACATGGACGTCCGGGCCGCGCACCCCCCGCAACCGGTCCTCCCCGTCCCGGACGAACAACCGCCCGTCCCCTTCGTCCCGCGCGCCGCCGGCCCGGCGCGGACCGTCCTGCCGCCGGCCGAACCCGCCTAGCCTGACCCGGCCGGAATCCCCGGAACCCTAGGATGAGGCAGGTGAAATACATGCTGCTCATCTACAGCAACCCGGCCGCCCAGCAGGCCGTGGCCGACGGCTTCGACCAGGTCATGGCCGAGGTCGACGCGCTCATGGCGGAGCTGGAGGCCAACGGCGAGCTGGCCGGCGGCCAGGCGCTGGGCGACCCGGCCTCCTCCAAGACCGTGACGGTGCGCAACGGCGTGCCCGCCGTCACCGACGGCCCGTTCCTGGAGGCCAAGGAGTACCTGGCGGGTTATCTGATCGTCGACTGCGCGAGCGTCGAGCGGGCCACCGAGATCGCCGCGCGCTGGCCGGACGCTCGGCTGTGCGCCATGGAGGTGCGGCCGATCATCGACGAGGTGGCGGAGTGATCGAAGGGCTGCTGCGCGAGCTGGCGCCGCAGGTGCTCGGCGTGCTCGTGCGCCGTTACGAGCAGTTCGACGCCTGCGAGGACGCCGTCCAGGAAGCCCTCCTGGACGCCGCCGTGCAGTGGCCCGACCAAGGCGTGCCGGACAACCCGCGGGCCTGGCTGATCACGGTCGCCTCCCGGCGGGTCATCGACCATTTCCGCAGTGAGAGCGCGCGCCGGCGGCGGGAGGAGAGCGCGGCGGCCGCCGCCCCGGCCGACGAGTTCGTCGAGCCAGCGCCGGGCGAGGAGCGCACGCCGGCCGGCGACGACACGCTGACGCTGCTGTTCCTGTGCTGCCATCCGTCGCTGTCGGAGCCCTCGCAGCTCGCGCTCACGCTGCGGGCCGTGGGCGGCCTGACCACTGCCCAGATCGCGGCGGCGTTCCTGGTGCCGGAGGCGACGATGGCCCAGCGCATCAGCCGGGCCAAGCAGCGCATCAGGTCCACGGGGGTGGCGTTCGGGCCGCCGCCGGAGCAGGAGCGGGCCGAGCGGCTGCGCGTGGTGCTGCACGTGCTCTACCTGATCTTCAACGAGGGTTACACCGCCACCTCCGGGCCCGACCTGCAGCGGCCCGAGCTGACCGCCGAGGCGATCAGGCTGGCCCGGCTCGTCCGCCGGCTGCTGCCCGACGACGGCGAGGTCGCCGGGCTGCTGGCGCTCATGCTGCTGACCGAGGCGCGGCGGGCGGCGCGTACCGGGCCGGGCGGGTCGCTGGTCCCGCTCGCCGAGCAGGACCGCTCGCTGTGGGACCGGCGGCTCGTCGAGGAGGGCGTCGAGCTGGTCAGCAAGGCGCTGGCCACCAGCGTCCTCGGCCCGTACCAGTTGCAGGCGGCGATTGCGGCCGTGCACGACGAGGCGCCCACGTCCGCCGAGACCGACTGGCCGCAGATCCTGGCTCTCTACGGCGTGCTGGCCGGCCTGGAGGACAACCCGGTGGTCCGGCTCAACCAGGCCGTGGCCGCCGCCATGGTGCACGGCCCGCGGGCCGGGCTCGACCTGCTCGACGGCCTGGCCGCCGACGACCGGCTCTCGGGGCACCACCGGCTGGCCTCGGTACGCGCCCACCTGCTGGAGTTGGAGGGCGACACCGAGGGGGCGGCGCTGGCCTTCCGCGAGGCGGCCCGGCGTACGCTCAGCCTGCCTGAGCAGCGCTATCTGGAGGGCAAGGCCGCCCGGCTGGCTTGACAACGATTTTTTTCGGTGCGATCGTTCAGGCATGCACGAAGTGGCAGTGATCGAAGACGCGGCGGCCGCGGAGGCGTCGCTCGACCCGATGCGATCGAAGTTGCTGGCCGAGCTCGTCGAGCCGGGCTCTGCCACCTCCCTGGCCGCCAAGGTGGGCCTGGCCCGCCAGAAGGTCAACTACCACCTGCGTACCCTCGAACGCCACGGGCTGGTCGAGCTGGTCGAGGAGCGCAGGAAGGGCAACGTCACCGAGCGCGTGATGCAGGCCACGGCCGCCTCCTTCGTGATCTCCCCCACCGCGCTGGCCTCGGTGCAGCCCGATCCCGCCCGGTCTCCCGACCGGCTGTCGGCGCGCTGGCTGCTGGCCCTGGCGGCGCAGCTCGTCCGCGACGTCGGCACGCTGATCACCGGCGCGGCCAAGGCGCAGAAGAAGGTGGCCACGTTCGCCATCGACGGCGAGGTGCGCTTCGCCTCGGCCGCCGACCGGGCCGCGTTCGCCGAGGAGCTGGCGCAGTGCGTGACGTCGCTGGTCAGCAAATATCATGACGAATCCGCGGAAGGCGGGCGGGATCATCGGCTGATCGTCGCCGTGCACCCGTCCGTGAAGAAGGGCTCCTGAGGTGGGGCACGAGTTCGAGATCCCCCTCGACTCCCTGGTCGAGGCGACGCCCGAGCAGGTGTGGGAGGCCATCACCACCGGGCCCGGCATCGACTCGTGGTTCATGGGCCGCAACGAGGTCGAGGGCGGCGCCATCCGCACCGCTTTCGCCGGGGTCGAGCTGCCCGAGTCCAGGGTGACCGCCGAGGAGCCGCTCAAGCGCTTCGCCCATTCCGGCGTCCCCGGCCCCGACGGCCGGTTCGTGGCCTACGAGTTCCTGCTGGAGGCCCGCGGCCAGGGCAGCACCCTGGTCCGCATGGTCACCAGCGGCTTCCTGCCCGGCGACGACTGGGAGCAGGAGTACGAGGCGATGTCCACGGGCGTGGCCCTGTTCTTCGCGACGCTGACGGAGTACCTCGGCCACTTCGCCGGCCGGGCCGCGACCCCGCTCACCGAGCCGGGCCCGCCGGTGAGCGACTGGCCGCGCGCCTGGCGGTCCCTCCACGCCGCCCTCGGCGGCACCCCCGAGCCCGGCGACGCCGTCCGGATCACGCCGCCCGGCCTGCCGCCGGTCGAGGGCGTGGTCTACTTCCGCAACGCCCAGTCCGTCGGCATCCGCACGTCCGACGCCCTCTACCGGTTCGTCCAGGGCATGGGCGGCAGCATGCTCGCCATGCACCTGCTGTTCGGCGACCCCACGGGCCAGGCCGCGGCCTGGCGGTCCTGGCTGGAGGATGCGCACCCGGAACGGGCATGACTTCCGGATGAACCTGGTGGCACTGTCCGACACCCACGCGCCCGCCCGGTGGCGCTCCTGCCCGCCCCGGGTGGCCGAGCACCTGCGTACGGCCGACGTCATCCTGCACGCGGGCGACGTCTGCGTCCGCGCGGTGCTCGACGAGCTGGCCGCCTACGCCCCGGTGCACGTGGTGAAGGGCAACAACGACGGCCCCGACGTGGTGGCGCCGGAGACGCTGGAGCTGACCCTGGAGGGCCTGCGGATCGGGATGATCCACGACAGCGGACCCGCCAAGGGCCGCCTGGCCCGCCTGCGCCGCCGCTTCCCCGAGGCCGCCCTGGTGGTCTTCGGCCATTCGCACATCCCGCTCGACGAGTCGGGCGACGGCCTGCGCATCTTCAACCCGGGCTCCCCCACCGACCGCCGCCGCCAGCCGCACGGCACCCTCGGCCTGCTGACCGTCCAGGACGGCGTGCTGACCCGCGCGGAGATCGTCCCGGTCACCTGAGCGGCTCGACGGTGACGGGGACGCCGTTGAGCGCCGCCGTGCCGGTGAGCTCGTCCAGGCGGGCGGGGTCGGTGAGGTCGTTGGCGCTGGCGCCGCCGAGCGTGGAGGCGACCGACAGCAGCACGCCCGGCCGGTCGTGGCCGTAGCCGTGGGGCAGGCTGACGACGCCGGGCATGACGTCCTCGCTCGCGCCGACCTCGACCGTCACCTCGCCGCTGCGGGAGCGCACCCGGACCGGCGCGCCGTCGGTGAGGCCGCGGGCGCGCAGGTCGTCGGGGTGCATGAGCAGGTGGTGGCGGGGCCGTCCCTTGGCCAGTCTGGCGGAGTTGTGCAGCCAGGAGTTGTCGTCGCGCAGGTGACGGCGGCCGATCAGCAGCAGCCCGGCGGAGGCGGGGGCCAGGAGTTCGGCGCGGGCGCGGGCGAGGCCGTCGAGCAGGACGGGCGGCGCTGCCTGGACGCGGCGGCCCGGCGTGCGCAGCCGGCCCGGCAGGCTGGGCTTGAGCGGGCCCAGGTCCAGCCCGTGCGGGTGACGGCGCAGCCGCGCCACGCTCAGCCGGTACGGCCCCGCCCGCAATCCGAGGTCCACGATCCGCTCCGGAGAGAGCCGCAGCATGAACCGGTCGGCCGGTGAGCCGGCGCGGACCAGGCGGCGGTAGCGGCGGGCCAGCTCGCGCAGGATCTCCCAGTCGTGCCGGGCACCGGGCGTCCTGGGCAGCACGGCCGGGGTGTAGCGGGCGTGGTCGCGGACCGCGACCAGGTTGAAGACGAGGTCGTAGTGGTCGCGTTCGAGCAGGTCGGTGGGCGGGAGGATGACGTCGGCGTGCCGGGTGGTCTCGTTGACGTAGAAGTCGAGGCTGACCATGAAGTCCAGCCCGGCCAGGGCGCGCGACAGCTCGTGCCCGCCGGGGGCCGAGCGCACCGGGTTCCCGGCGATGGTCACCAGCGTCCGCACCTGCCCTTCGCCGGGCGTGCCGATCTCCTCGGCGAGCGCCGCGGCGGGCAGCTCACCACCGAACTCCGGCAGGCCGCGCACCCGGCTGCGCCACCTGCCCTCGTGGCCGGGGTCGATCAGACGGTTGCGCACCGGGTCGACGGCCGGCCTGCACATCAGCGTGCCGCCGGGCCGGTCGAGGTTGCCGGTGACCAGGTTCAGCAGCTGGATCCCCCACTGGCACAGCGTGCCGAACCGCTGGGTGGACACGCCGATCCGGCCGTAGGCGGCGGCGCTGGGGGCGGCGGCGAACTCGGCCGCGGTCCGGGTGATCACCTCGGCCGGTACGCCGGTCACCGCCGCGGCCCGCTCCGGCGTGAACGCCGCCAGCGCCGGCGCCAGCCGGTCGAGCCCGTCCACGTAGGGCGCGGGACGGGCCGCGCCCCCGTCGATGATCAGGGCGACCATGGCCAGGATGAGCGCGGCGTCGGTGCCGGGGCGGACGAAGTGGTGCTCGTCGGCCAGCCGGGCGGTCTCCGTGCGGCGCGGGTCGAACAGCACCATCCGGCCGCTGCGGGCGCGCAGCTCGCGGATGCGCCGGACGACGCCGGGCGCGCTCATCACGCTGCCGTTGGAGACGGCCGGGTTGGCGCCGAAGGTCAGGAAGTAGGCGGTGCGGTCGATGTCGGGCACGGGGAGCAGCCATTGGCTGCCGTACAGGTGGCGGGCGACGTACTGGTGCGGGAGCTGGTCGAGGGAGGCGGCGGAGTAGCGGTTGCGGGTGCCCAGCAGGCGGGCGAACGGCGGCGCGTGCGTCAGCGCGCCCAGGCTGTGGACCACCGGGTTGCCCAGGTAGACGGCCACGGCGTCGGCGCCGTGCACGAGACGGGTGCCGGCCAGCCGGGCGGCGACCAGGTCGAACGCGTCCGGCCAGGGGATCTCGCGCCAGCCGCCGGAGGTGCGGACCACGGGACGGCGCAGCCGGTCGGGATCCTCGCGCACGTCCTGCAGAGCCACCGCCTTCGGGCACAGGTGGCCTGCCGACAGCGGGTCGTCCTCGTCGCCGCGGATGCCGGTGATCCGGTCGCCGTCGAGGTCGACGCGGAGGCCGCACATGGCCTCGCACAGGTTGCAGGTAGCGAGCCGGGTCACCATGTGACCAGGCTATGAGCGGACGCGCCCGTCCCCGAGACGCCACCCCGGCGACCGTCCGACCAGGTAGGCGCGGTGTGCGCGGCTCGGGGCCGGTCAGGCGCCGCGGTCGCGGGTCAGCGCGCCGCCCGCCATCGGGGGCAGGGGGCGGTCGCGCAGCCACGCCGTCAGCAGCGCGGCCGCCGGGACGTGCCGCTCGGCGTGGGCGGCGAACTCCTCGGTGGTGACGCTGCCGTGCCGGCGGCTGTCGGCCCAGGAGCGCAGGAGGGCGAAGAACGCCTGGTCACCGGCGGCCCGGCGCAGGGCGTGCAGGGTCAGCGCGCCGCGCTTGTAGACGCGGTCGTCGAACAGCGCGGCCGGGCCCGGGTCGGCCAGCGCGAAGTCCTGCGGCAGCGCGGCGAGCCTGCGGTGCCAGCGCAGCGCGTGCTCGTCGGCGAGCGGGCCGCCCGACCGCTCCGACCACAACCACTCCGCGTAGGTGGCGAAGCCCTCCTGGAGCCAGATGTCGGACCAGCGGGCCACGGTGAGGCTGTTGCCGAACCACTGGTGCGCCAGCTCGTGCGCGACCAGCCGCTCGCAACCGCGGGCGCCGTCGACGTGGTTCCTGCCGAAGATCGACATGCCCTGCGCCTCGACCGGGATGTCCAGGTCGTCGTCGGCCACGACGACGGTGTAGCCGCTGAACGGGTAGGGCCCGAACAGCTCGCCGAACAGCGCCATCATCTCGCCCTGCCGGCCGAAGTCGTGCCGGACGCGGGCGGCCAGCCGCGCGGGATGGGCCAGCCGCGTCCCGGCCGCCTCCGAGAGCTGGTAGCGCCCGATCTGCACACTGGCCAGGTACGTCGCCATCGGCTCGGCCTGCTCGTAGACCCACGTGGTGGTCCCGGCCGTCCGCTGCCTGGAGGTGAGCACGCCGTTCGCGATCACCTGGTACGCCGGCGACGTCGTCACCGAGATCCGGTAGGGCGCCTTGTCGTCCGGCCGGTCGTTGCACGGGAACCAGGAGGGCGCGCCGATCGGCTGGCCGGCCACGATCGCGCCGTCGGTCAGCTCCTCCCAGCCGAGCCCGCCCCACGGGCTGCGGACCGGCACGGGCGTGCCCGCGTACCGCACCTCGACGACGGTCCGGTCCCCGGCGGCCAGCGGCCTGGGCAGGCTGAGGCGCAGCTTGCCCTGGCCGTGGGTGTGGCGGGCGGCCCGGCCGTCCACGGCGACGCCCGAGACGCGGAAGTGGCCGAGGTCGAGGCCCAGGTCGCCGAGCGGCTCGACGGCCGAGACCGTCAGGCGGGCCGTGCCGTCGAGCCGGTTGGCCGCGACCCGGTAGTGCAGCGCCAGATCGTAGTGCTCGACCGCGTACCGGTGGTCGCCGTGCCCCGGGAAGTACGGCGTCATCGCCACGCCGAGACGGGATTGCCGAACCACCGGCCGCCGCCGGGCAGCGCCTCGCCGCGCATGACCAGGGACGCCGGCCCGACCGTCGTGCCCGCGCCCACCCGCGCGGCCGGCAGGACGACGCCATGGGGGCCGAGCGTCGCGCCGGCCTCCAGCGTCACGGTGTCGATGCTCATGACCCGGTCGTGGAACAGGTGCGTCTGCAGCACGCACCCCCGGTTGACGCACGCGCCGTCGCCCAGTGTCACCAGATCCGCCTCCGGCAGCCAGTACGTCTCGCACGTGACCCCACGCCCGATGCGTGCCCCGAGGGAGCGCAGCCACACGTTCAGCGGGGCGGTCCCCAGCCACGGCTGGGCGAACCAGGGCGCCGCCAGCACCTCGACGAAGTTGTCCGCCAGCTCGTTGCGCCACACGAACGAGCTCCACAGCGGCCTGTTCCCGGCCGAGATGCGACCGACCAGCGCCCATTTGGCGGCCGTCGCGACGGCCGCGGCGAGCACCCCGGCGGCCAGCACGACCAGGCCGCCCAGCGCGGCGGCGACGGCGAAGCCGTACCCGGCGGCGAGCCACTCGAAGGCCGCCACGGCCAGGACGGCCAGCGCGACCACGCCCATCGCGGGCACCACCCGGCACAACTCGACCAGCGCCCGCGCCGCCCTGAACCGCGCGGGCGGGTCGTAGGTCCTGCTGCGGTCAGCCTCCTCGGCGGTCCTGCGCAGCTTCATGGGCGGCATGCCCACGTACGAGGAGCCCGACTTGGCCTTCTTGGGCGTCGCCGACAGCACGCCGACCAGGCCGTCCTTGGGCACCTTGCGGCCGGGGGCGGTCATCCCCGAGTTGCCGAGGAAGGCGCGCTTGCCGATCCGCGCCGAGGCCAGGCGCATCCAGCCGCCGTCCAGCTCGTACGGGGCCACCATGGTGTCGTCGGCCAGGAACGCGTCGTCGCCGACGGAGGTCATCGTGGGCAGCGCGAGCACCGTGGACAGCTCGGCGCCGCGGCCCACCTTCATGCCGAGCGCCCGCAGCCACACCGGCGTCAGGACGCTGGCGTACAGCGGGAACAGCCACACCCGGGCCGAGGCCATCAGCCTGCCGGTGACCCACGCCTGCCAGGCCGGGCGGCTGTGCACCGGGTGGTGGCCCGGGTGCAGCCCGAGGCCGAGCAGCCGTACGCCGGCCAGCGTGACCAGGGCGAAGGCGGCCATCCCGGCGAGCGTGGCCAGGGGCACGGCGGGCAGGGCGGCGGCCAGCGCGCCGCCGAGCGTGGGCTCGTCCCCGGCGAAGGCGGCCAGGACGGCGAGCACGGCGCCGGCGGCGGCCACCGGGAGCAGGCTGAGCACGATCGCGCTCACCCCGTACAGCGCGACCCACGGGCGGGAGCGGGCGGCGCGCCCGGCCGGGCGGGAGCGCCGCGGCTTGCCCTGGCGGAAGGCCGGGACGCCGGCCCAGCGCTCGCCGGAGGGAACCGTCCCGGCGACCGCGGAACCGGGGGCGACCTGCGAGTTCTTGCCGACGCGCGCGCCGGGCAGCAGGGTCGCGCGGGAGCCGACCGTGGCGCCCGCGCCGATGCGGATCTCGCCGACGTGCAGTTGGTCGCCGTCGTACCAGTGGCCGGAGAGGTCGACCTCCTGCTCGACGGAGGCGCCCCTGCCCAGCCTGAGCAGGCCGGTGATCGGCGGAGGCGAGTGCAGGTCGGCGTCCGGGCCGACGGTGGCGCCGAGAAGCCGGGCGTACCAGGCCATCCACGGCGCACCGGCCAGGTCGGGGACGCCGAGCCGTTCGGCGAACCGCTCGGCGAACCACAGCCGCAGGTGCACGCCGCCGCCGCGCGGGTGGGCGCCGGGGCGGACGCCGCGCAGCAGCAGCCGGGCCACCGCCGCCGACAGGCCCATGCGTCCCATGGGGGTGACGAACGCCAGCGCGCCCAGCGTCACCCACCACCACGACAACGTCGGCGCCCACGGCGGGGCGAGCAGGTTGCCCAGGGCGGCCAGCGGCACGACCCAGCGCAGCGCGCCCACGGTG
This sequence comes from Nonomuraea sp. NPDC047529, assembly GCF_040642995.1. NCBI lineage: Bacteria > Bacillati > Actinomycetota > Actinomycetes > Streptosporangiales > Streptosporangiaceae > Nonomuraea > Nonomuraea sp. NPDC047529. The sequence goes on from NZ_JBEYTJ010000070.1 coordinate 13,110, forward strand.
AGCAGCGGGATCATCAGCGCGGTCTGCGCCAGCGAGGCGCGCACGGGCATGGGGGCGGCCGCCTCGGCGTGCGCGGGGGCCCGCGTCCCGCCTCTGGAGGCCAGCAGCTCCGCCAGTCCGGCCAGGGTCGGGTGCGCGTAGACGTCGCCGACCGCCACGTCGGGGTGCGTGGCCCGCAGGGTGGAGACCAGGCGGGCGGCGGCCAGGCTGGTGCCGCCGTCGGCGAAGAAGTCCGATCCCGGCCCTTGCGGACGCACGCCGAGGATCTCGGTCCACTGCTCGGCCAGCAGCGCCTCGGCCGGGCTCAGGCCGGCGTCCGTCTGTGCCGGGCCGTCCAGCGGCCACGGGAGCGCGTCCCGGTCGATCTTGCCGGAGGTCCTGGTGGGCAGGGCGTCCACGGGGGCCAGGCGGGGCACGAGCGCGGCGGGCAGCGAGCCGGCCAGCAGTTCGCGGGCCTGTCCGGCGTCGAAGCCGGGCCCGGTCACGACGTAGCCGACGAGCACCTGGTGGCCGCCGCCCGCGGTCCGGACGGCCGCGGCCGCGCCGGTGACGCCGGGCAGCGCGTTCAGGGCGGCGTCCACCTCGCCGAGCTCGATCCGGCGTCCGCCCAGTTTCACTTGGTCGTCGGCGCGGCCGGCGAAGACTAGACCCTCGGGCTCGGCGCGGACGAGGTCGCCGCTGCGGTAGGCGCGCTCCCAGCCGAGGGACGGCAGGGGCGCGTACTTCTCGGCGTCCTTGGCCGGGTCGAGGTAGCGGGCCAGGCCGACGCCGCCGATGATCAGCTCGCCGGTCTCGCCCATGGCGACCGGCTCGCCCGCGCCGTCCACCACGGCCAGGTCCCAGCCGTCCAGGGGCAGCCCGATGCGTACGGGCCCCTCCCCCGTCAGCCGGGCCGCCGAGGCCACCACGGTCGCCTCGGTGGGCCCGTACGTGTTCCACACCTCGCGACCGGGCACGGCCAGCCGTTCGGCGAGCTCGGGCGGGCACGCCTCGCCGCCGAAGATGAGCAGGCGGATGCCGTCGAGGTGCGCGGCGGGCCAGAGCGCGGCCAGCGTCGGCACGGTGGAGACGGCGGTGACGCCCTGCTCGGCGAGCCAGGGGGCCAGGTCCATGCCGGTGCGCACCAGCGCCCTGGGGGCGGGCACCAGGCAGGCGCCGTGCCGCCAGGCCAGCCACATCTCCTCGCAGGAGGCGTCGAAGGCCACCGACAGCCCGGCCAGCACCCGGTCACCGGGGCCGAGCGGGCGGTCCTGGAGGAAGAGGCCGGCTTCGGCGTCGGCGAACGCGGCGGCCGAGCGGTGCGTCACCGCCACGCCCTTGGGCCTGCCGGTGGAGCCGGAGGTGAAGATGATCCAGGCATCGTCGTCCGGGGTGGGCCGCTCGGTGGCGGCCGCCTGCCGGGCCCGCATGGGCGGGCCGCCGTCGAGCACGGCGTCCACGGCGGCCTCGGCGAAGACGAGTTCGGCGCGTTCGTCCGGATCGTCGGCGTCCACGGGGACGTACGCGGCGCCGGCCGCCAGCACGGCGAGGATGGAGACGTACAGCTGGGCGGTGCCGGAGGCGATGCGCACGCCGACCCGGGAACCGTGCCCGACACCGGCCGCGGCGAGGTCGGCGGCGACCCGGTCGACCTCGGCGCGCAGCGACCGGTAGTCCAGGCACACGGTGCCGTCGTCCAGCGCGGGCGCCTCGGGGTGGCGGCGGGTGGTCTCGTCGAGGATGTCGATCAGTGTGCGGGGCGGCGAGGCCAGCATGCCCGCGGGATAGACCGCCGACGCGGTCCTGAGTCTTAAGTCTGCCGAGTCGGTGCGCAAACGCTGCTCCTTCGGTCGGGCGGTCGGCCCCGGCCCATCCATGCCGCGGCCTGCCACTGTCGTGGCGTTCGCGCCACCTCCGTTCGCAACGGTCGTGGATTCGCCAACTATTCCACGATGTGACGGAGATCGCCGCACCTGGCGGGCACGGGTCGGGGCGGGCGGGCCGGGGCGGCGGCTCAGTGGAGCCAGGCGTCGACGGCGGCCAGCAGGTCCGTCTTGAGCGGGTCGGGGGCGAAGGAGGCCCTGATCGAGGCGCGGGCCAGCTCGGCCAGGACGTCGTCGCCGTACCCGAAGACCTCGCGCAGCCGCTGGTACTCGTCGGCCAGGGCCGTCTCGCCGTCGGTGTTGACCGTGACCGCGAGCCCCGCCGCGCGCAGGCGCGGCAACGGGTGCTCGGCCAGCGACGGCACGAGCCCGAGCAGCACGTTCGACGTGGGACAGACCTCCAGCGGGACGCCGCGCTCGCGCACCTCGGCCACCAGCTCCGGGTCGTCCAGCACTCGGATGCCGTGGCCGAGCCGCTCGGTGCGGCCGAGGTCCAGCGCCTCGCGGATGCTCGCCGGCCCGGCCGCCTCGCCCGCGTGGTGCACCAGGTGCAGGCCCGCGTCCCCGGCCGCGGCGAACACCTCGGCGAACGGCGCGAGCGGGTACGCCTCGTCGCCCGCGAGCCCGAGGCCGATCACCTCGTCGTAGCGGGTGGCCAGCTCGTACGTCCGCCACAGCCGTTCCAGGGGCCGCCGCCTGGAGTGGTCCAGCAGCACCCTGGACTCGATGCCGTACCGTCTGCCCTCGGCCAGGCCGTCGAGCACCGCCTCCAGCGGCATCTCCGGCGCGCCCAGCCGCTCCCCGTGAGAGGCAGCGGTGAAGGTGACCTCGACGTAGCGGGTGCCCTGGGCGGCCTCGTCCTCGCAGAACTCCAGGGCGACGCGGCGGAAGTGCTCGGGGGTGCGCAGCAGGTCACGCACCTTGGCCCGTTGGTCGGCGAACTCACGGAAGCTCGTGAAGCTGCCCTCGGGCTCGGGCGGGCCGCCCAGCTCGCGCACGGTGCCGGGCCGTACGGTGCTCTCCAGGTGGACGTGCAGGTGTGCCTTGGGCAGCAGGTGGAGGTCTCTCACTCTCCGGGAGGTTATCGCCGGGTGATGCGGATTTTCGACTGTTTATGCGGGCCCTGCTCCCAGTCGTCCATGAACGTCGCCTTGAGTCCGTATTGGCGGGCCAGCTCGACCAGGGTCTCGGTGCGGTAGTAGAAGTCCTCGCGCAGGACGTGGTGCTCCTGCCCCTCGGTCCTGTCGAAGGTGAAGTCGAACCAGCCGTCCGGTTTCATGATCCGGCCCACGTGGGCGAAGCACTCCTCGATGACCTCGATCGGCGAGTGCGAGAAGACGCTGTGGGCGTGCACGACGTCGAAGTACTCGTCCGGCAGGAACGCGAACCGCAGGTCCCGCACCGGCGCCAGATACGGCAGCTTCTCCTGCAGGGCGTGCTTGTCGATCGTGTCCTGGGCGGCCAGCAGGATGTCGGGCGAGATGTCGATGCCGTAGTAGTTGCCGGTGAACAGGTAGCCGATGAACAGACGGCCGGCGCGCAGGTTCCCGCAGCCGATCTCCAGCATCCGGCAGTCGGGCTTGAGCCCGTGTTCCACCAGGTAGTCAAACTGCATGCGTCCCAGGGCGAGCCAGCGCCGGTGCTTGTGCGAGCCCACGGCGCCCTCGGGGTCACGGGCCGTGTCGGACCTCATGACGGCGCGGTAGTAGGTGACGTGGTCGTGGGTGCGGAGCCTGAACCAGGTGTCGCGGGCCAGCCGGCGCAGGTGCGGGGCGATCCTGTGGGGGTGCCGGAACGCGTAGGCGGCCTGGTGGACGAGGCTCGTACGGGAGCGTTTCACGTTGGGCAGAGTAGGTCGGGCTCATCGGGCCCGCTCAGGGCTCGGCACACTGATGAGCCACCGTTTACCCCCTCTTTCCCGCCCCCTGCCTCTTCCTCTGCGGACCCGCCAGGCCCGCTCTCCCGGCTTCGGGCCCCTCGCCGGGGTGGTTCTCGCCAGGATGGACGGAGGTCGTGCCTGTCGCTGGTGTCGCCGGCGCCGCGGCGGCTGGTTCGGTCGACAAGGCGGTGACGCTCCACGTCCACGCGGCGAGCCCTGCTCGGCGTGTCACGTGACGCTCCCGGGCCGGGGCGATCAGCTCAGGTAGTCGCGCAGCGCCATGGCCCGGGAGGGGTGGCGGAGCTTGGACATGGTCTTGGCCTCGATCTGCCGGATGCGCTCACGGGTGACGCCGTAGACGCGGCCGATCTCGTCGAGGGTACGCGGCTTGCCGTCGGCCAGGCCGTAACGCATGGTGATCACACCCGCCTCGCGCTCGGAGAGCTGGTCGAGCAGGCTGTGCAACTGCTGCTGGAGCAGTGTGAACGAGACCGCGTCGGCCGGCGAGACGGCCTCGGTGTCCTCGATCAGGTCGCCGAACTCGCTGTCGCCCTCCTCGCCGAGCGGCGTGCTCAGCGAGATCGGCTCCCGGCCGTAGCTCTGCACCTCGGCCACCCGCTCGACGTCGAGATCGGTCTCGGCGGCGATCTCCTCGGGGGTGGGCTCGCGGCCCAGGTCGGACTGCAGGCGGCGCTGCACGCGGGCCACCTTGTTGATCAGCTCGACCATGTGGACGGGGATGCGGATCGTCCGGGCCTGGTCGGCCATGGCACGGGTGATGGCCTGCTTGATCCACCAGGTGGCGTAGGTGGAGAACTTGTAGCCGAGCCGGTAGTCGAACTTCTCGATCGTCCGGATCAGGCCGAGGTTCCCCTCCTGGATCAGGTCGAGGAAGAGCATGCCCCGGCCGGTGTAACGCTTGGCGATGGAGACGACGAGCCGGAGGTTGGCCTCCAGCATGCGGCGCTTGGCACGAAGGCCGTCGTCGGCGATCCACTCCAGGTCGGCGCGCAGCTCGGGGGGCAGGCCGGGCTCGCTGTCGAGCCGTTCCGTGGCGAACAGGCCGGCCTCGATGCGCTTGGCCAGCTCGATCTCCTGCTCGGCGGTGAGCAGCGGGACGCGCCCGATCTCCTTCAGGTAGGTCTTGACCGAGTCGGCGCCGACGGCCGTGCCACCGTCGGCGATGGTGTCGTCCAGTTCGAGAACCTCTGCTGCTTGGGACAAAATTCTCTCCTCGCTCGCGTTGGGTGGACGCTCAGTGACTGAGCCGGCCTGCGGGCAGGGCCGGCGGGGGAACGTAGCGGGCCGATAGGCGTCGGAACCTTCAGGACATGAGGGAACGGAAGAAGCGGGGCCTGGCAGGGCCGTCTCTGACCAGGCTACCCAACGCTTCCTCGAACGCGGCTTCGACGGAACGGCGATCACTGATGGGCCGCCGCCGGCACGTGCCCCCTGACCAGCACCCCAACCCCGCCACCCCTGTTCCACCCCGTCCGATCCACGGCACTCCAGAAGACGCCCCCTCCCCGGCCCGGCGTACGGCGCCGACATCCATGGGACACCCGCCGAGCGGGCCTTCTCCGAAGGAGCGCCGGTGTTCACCAGACACGAACCCCGCCCTCACAGGCCCCCGTCAGGACCACCACGCATGTTCGGTGACAAGGTCGTCGTAGAGCTCCTGGGCGGTGGCCATGCGACGCTCCCCTCCTCGACTCCGGCGAAGGCCATCAGGCGCGCCCCCTCCTCGACGGGCTCCCCCGTCACGCCGTCGCCCAGCGGATGGAAGGGCCGCGCCGTCGGCACGCCGTTCTCAAGGTCGCACACGCCACCGACAGTTCCATCCCCCTGACCCGTCGAAGGCGGTTCAGGGACGGTCAGCTCGCCGGAGCGTGTTCGAGAGTGTGGCCGGTGGCGTCCGGCTCGGCGAAGGCGAGCAGCGCCAGCCCCTCCTCCTCCAGGACGTCCAGAGGCGTCGGGTCGGCGAAGGGGCTGATGACGAGCTTGGCCTTCTTGCCGGACCGCTTGATCTGCCAGGTGCCCGCCGCGAACCCGTCGACCAGATACGTCGCCTTGATGCGCAGGTTCTTGGTCGCGACCAGCGGCCTGAACTCGTCCGCCAGCACCCGCCTGCGATCGGCGTGCCCCAGGACGAGGTTGTCGAAGTCGGGCAGGAACCGCACCGGCGCGGGCACGTCGCCCCCCGGTCGCGGCGCGCCCGGCAGGTCGAACAGCTCGCGTCCCGTCTCGTCGGCGAGTCTCTCCAGCTCCATCCCCTTCATGACGGTCCGCAGGCCGCCCAGCCCCGACCAGGTCTGCACGTCGGCGGGCGTGGCCGGCCCGAACGCGGCCAGGTACCGCTCGACCATGCCCTCCACGCCGGGGTCCGGGTCCAGCTCGACGCCGGGCAGGCCGAAGGCGGACTCGCGCGGGAAGCTCCACCGGTCCTGCGTCGGCACCATGACCAGCGGCGTCATCATACGTACGGCGTACCCGAGCACGCGCTCGTCCGCGCCGGGGAACTCCTTCAGCAGCAGGGGCCGCAGCTCGTTGAACGTGAGCGGCCCGTCGGCGAGCAGCCGGTCGGCGACCGCCGCGACGGCCTCGAAGTCGACGCCCTCGAACCGGCGCGCCGCGGCGGCCAGCATGGGACGCAGCAGCGGGCGGAACGTGGCGAAGTCCTCCGCCGTCACCAGGTGCAGCGTGGCCCGCATCATCGTCGCCCGCACCAGGCTGCCGTCGTGCAGCGCGTCGTGCAGCGCGTCGCGGACGAACCCCTCCAGCCGCGTCCACACCCCCAGGTAGGGCGGCCTCGGCTCCTGCGCCTGCAGCCCGGCCAGCCGGCGCACGATGTCGGCCGGCTGCCCCTTGTGCCGGGCGAGGAGGTGCTGCCTGGCCAGGGTGGCGCGGTTGAGGTCTCTGAGGGTGAGCATCTACTTATCATGCCTTTCCCCCTGGAGTCCGTACGTTCCTCTTATCCCGCGCTTTCCGATGGCTTCGCCTACCTTGACGGCGCGGCCGGCACCCAGACGCCGGACTCGGTGATCGACGCCGTCTCCGCCGCCTACCGGGCCGGGCTCGGCAACGTGGGCGGGGCCTTCCCCGCCAGCCACCGGGCGGACGAGATCGTCGCCGCCTGCCGTGCCGCCGTCGCGGACCTGGTCGGCGGCCATCCGGACGGGGTGATCCTCGGTCCGAACATGACGACGCTGACGTACCGGCTGGCCACGGCGCTGACCGGCCCCGGGGACGAGGTGGTGGTCTCCAGGCTCGACCACGACGCGAACGTACGCCCCTGGACCCAGACCGGCGCCGCCGTACGCTGGGCCGAGGTGGACCCGGTGACCGGCGAACTCCCGATCGACCAGTACGCCGGCCTCATCGGGGAGCGGACCAAGGTCGTCGCCGTGACGGCGGCCAGCAACATCCTCGGCACCCGTCCCGACCTGCCCGCCATCGCCGAGCTGGCGCACCGCGCGGGCGCCCTGCTGTACGTGGACGGCGTGCACGCCACCCCGCACGGCCCGGTGGACATGCGGGCCCTCGGCGCCGACTTCTACGCCACCAGCGCCTACAAGTGGTCGGGACCGCACGTGGGGGCCGTCGTGGCCGACCCGGTCCTGCTGGAGACGGTCCGGCCGGCCAAGTTACGCCCCTCCCCCGACACCGTGCCGGAGAGGTTCGAGACGGGTACGTCCGCCTTCGCCGACCTGGCCGGGGTCACCGCGGCGGTCGACCACCTGGCCGCCATGGTCCCCGGCTCCGGCACCCGCCGCGAACGCCTCCTCGCCTCGATGGCCGCCGCCGAGGAGCACGAGCTGGAGCTGTTCGCCACCATGATCGCCGGCCTGGAGACGATGCCCCACGTCACCCTGCACGGCAAGCCGGCCCGGCGCACCGCGACCGCCTACTTCACCGTTGCCGGCCACACCCCGCGCCAGGTCGCCGAGCACCTGGCCGGTCTGGGGGTGAACGTCTGGAACGGCCACAACTACGCCTGGGAACTGACCGGCGCCCTGGGCCTGCGCGACTCGGGCGGCGCCGTCCGCGCCGGCCTGGTCCACTACAACGACCACTCGGACGTGACCCGCCTCCTGGAAGGAGTGGCCCGGCTGTCCTGACGCCACCGGCGTCCACGCCTCGACCGGTGGCCGGATCACCTCAACCGCTCGACATCGGTCCTTTCATGCTCTACAACGACAGCACGGACCTACCGGACCTGCGTGCGGCCCTGCGAAGGGCCGTACCGCCCGTGAAGCGGCGTCAGGTGATCGCGATGGCAGGCGGACTGCCGGCTCGGCGGCGGGGACGCCTGGTCGTCGCGGCGTTGGGCCCGATGGCGGGCGTGACGGCGGGCGCGCTCACCAACCTGCTCACCACGACCTGGAACTGGTGGCTGTTCGGCGGGCTCGTCCTGGTGACCAGCGTGGTGAGCGCCGGCACGCTGATCGCGCTGCCGCACGACGCTCCCCCGAACCCGGCGGCGTCACCTGGTGAGGACCAGCAGCCGGGGTGGGCGCTGCAGCCGCCGACCGGCACCCGGGTCTTCATCGGACGCACCAAGGAACTGGACCGCCTGACCGCTCCTGTTCCCGAGGAGAACCGGCCCGGTCCTCTCGTCCTGGTGATCGCGGGGATGCCGGGGACCGGGAAGACCGAGCTGGCCATCTGTGCCGTCCGGTCCCTGGCCGCGCGTTATCCCGACGGGCTGTGCTGGCTCGGTCTGCGCACCTATGCCGCCGCCGAGTCACGGATGACGAGCACCGCGGCACTGCGTACGCTGCTCAACGCCCTGAACGTGCCGCCGGACCCGGGCGCGACCGACGTTCAGGCGCTCAGCCGCGCCTGGCGGGCCGCGACCGCCGGCAAGAGGATGTTGATCGTCCTGGACGACGCCGACACCGCCGCACAGATCCGTCCGCTGCTGCCCGCCGCCGAGGAGTCGGCGATCCTGATCACCACCCGCCACGTGCTGGTCGGCCTCGATCCTGACCGCGGCGTCACCCTGCGACCGTTCACCCGCGGCCAGGCGGCCCAGTTGGCCGGCACGATCCTGCGCCGCGCCGGCCTGAACGACCCCCAGGCCGTCGCCGCGATCGCCGCCGGCTTCCGCCTCCCCCTCGCCATCCGGCAGATGAGCGACCTCAAGGCGGCGAATCCGGCCCAGGAGATCCCTTCCGCGGCCACGCTGCCGATCGACGACGAGACCGCCACCGCGTTCGCCCGGTCTCTCGCCGCGCTGGCCAAACCCGCCCGCCTCGTGCTCCGCCGCGTCGCCCGCTATCCGGGCTCGCTGGTCAGCGCGCCCATCGCCGCCGTCCTGGCCGACCGACCGGCCGACGAGGCCGCCGCGCTGCTGGCCGTCCTCTACCGGCGCGGGCTGCTCATCGCCGACAGCCGCGCCGGAGGCGGCTACCGCATGCACGACGCCGTCCGCACGGCCGCCCTGCTCGGGTCCGATCGGCACGACAGCGCCCGGCAGCTGGCCGCCGCCGACGAACGGCTCTTCCGGTACGCGCGCCGCGCCGTCAACGCCGCCGTCCTTCTCGTCGACACCAGCACCTCCTTCACGGACGTGGACGCCGACCAGGACGCATGCCGCGTTCAGCCACCCCAGCACGAAACGGACGTCTCCGCGCTGCGCTGGCTCGACCGGAACCACCCGGATCTCCTGGCCGTGGCCCGCCGATGCCTGTCCGCGGGTTCCCCCCAGGCCTGGCGCCTGATCCACAATCTGGAGTGCTACCAGCGGATGCGCGGCTTCTACTCCGAGATCATCGTGTTGAACACCGAGGCGCTACGCCTGGCCGAGCAGGCCGGCGACCTGCTCGGGCAGGCCGCCATGCACCAGAACCTGGGCCTGGTCGACATGCGTACCAGCCGTTATCGCGCCGCCCTCACGCGCTTCCGGACCGCGCTCCGGCTGTACACCCAGGCCGGCAACGCCGACGGCCTGGCGACGATCCACCACGAGCTGTGCAATGTCAACAAGTGGCTCGACGATCTCCCCCAGGCCCGGGCGCACGCCACGTACTGCTTCGAAGCCGCGTTCTCCGGCGGGGACCTCACCAGACAGGCCTTCGCCCTCAGCACCCTCGGCACCCTCGACCGCCTGGAGGGCCACCACACCGCGGCCCGCGACCGTCTCACCCGGTCGATGGCCCTGTTCGAGCAGGCCGGGCAGCGCCGCGGCCTCGGCATCTGCCACCGCCAGCTCGGCATGCTGGACGAGCACCAAGGCCGCCACCAGGACGCCCAAGCCCACCTCGACCAGGCCCTCTCCCTGTTCAGGGAGCTGGGGGACGTCATGAACCAGGCCGACGCCCACCACAACCTGGCCGTCGTCCACCGCCGATCAGGAGCCCCGGCGACCGCCTACGAGCACGCCACCACCGCTCTCGCCCTCGCCCGCCAGATCAGCCATGTCCGAGGACAGGCCGACGCGCACACCGAACTCTCCCACCTGGCCCGCGCCTCCGGCGACGACGCGACGGCCCAAGCCCACCTCCACCAGGCCCATACCCTTCACCAGCTCCTCCACCAGGCAGACGACTCCGAACCGCCCTACCCACTGCCCAGGTGATCAGCTCCAGGGAAGGCAAATGACGTACAGCGTTCCGCTGGCGGAGTTGGTGGCCCTGACCTCCCAGCCTCGTGGCTCCTTGGTCACCCCGAAGACGGGGAGGCTCTGGTAGACCTGGCCCGCACCGTTGTTGACCTTGTAGCCGCCACCGGTCGCGTACTCTCCGGGGCTGCACATGACGCCACCGGAGCCGCCGCTGAAGGGGGCTTCCTCGACATGAGCTCCCCTCACCCCTCCCGCATCACCCTTCTCCCCCTTGGGGCCTTGAGGGCCTTGAGGGCCTTGGAGCCCCTGATCGCCTTGCGGGCCGGTCTCTCCCGCCTCACCTTGCCGCCCGGTCGGGCCGGCGTCGCCCTGGGGACCCTGCTCTCCCTGCGGCCCCTGCTCGCCTTGTGGCCCGGCCGGGCCGGCAGGTCCCGCCGGCCCCTCGGGCCCGACAGGACCCTCGGCCGCCCATTGCACAGAAGACTCGCTGAACAGACACTCGGCTCCAGAATCGACAATTCGAACAACGCGAGTGATCTTGTTGACGCATGCGTGAACCTGGGTCGTGGCGGACGAGGCAGTCGCCATGCCTCCGAGCGGTAACAGCGCCGCCGTCAGTACACCCACTGATGCGAGCTTGGTCACCCGCCCGCGCTTCCCGGCACTCATCATGGCCTCCCGTTCCTGAAGTGATCTGCGCTCCTGACACCGACCCTCGGCAGGGCGGACCGATGCCTCCTTTTGATCATGTGGGTGGACAGCCGTCAAGATCGGTGTGAGACGGCAGTCAGGCGACGGCACGGAAGGCGGGCGTCCCCCGTGAACCCTCGGCCGGTGATGAGCCACGCAATGTCATGCGCAGCGGCGATCTGAGGACTCCGGTACCGCCCGCCACCTCGCCCAGCGCCCGCAGCAGCGCGGCCCTGCCGGAAACCGCACCCGCCCTCGTCGCGCCGCGACCGCTCCGGCAACGTCCTTGGAACGCCCGCGCCCGCCAACAGTGGACGCAGGGGGCGCGGGGGGCGCAGGCGGAATGGGCGACGTGAAGGTCATGGGGGTGATGGGCGTCGTGCGGGCCGTGGGGGCATGGGGGATAGGAACGCGGGGGGCGTCCCGGAGCGAGGGACGGGGCGGGTGCGGAGGTGGGGGCGTGGGATCCTGAGGGGATGTTGCCCCCGATCGACGTGCTGCGCGAGCAGGTCACCGCTCATCTCGCCGCCTTCGACCGCCGGGAGGTGCCGCCCGCCTCGGGGGTGCGCCGGGCGGCCGTGACGGTGTGCGTGCTGGAGGACGCCGGGCGCGTCCCGTACACGGTGCTGATCCGCAGGGCGGCGCGCGGGCGCAACCCCGGGCAGTGGGCGCTGCCGGGCGGGCGGCTCGACGAGGACGAGCTGCCGGTGGAGGCTGCGCTGCGGGAGCTGGCCGAGGAGGTCGGGGTGACCGGCGTGCAGGTGGCCGGGCTGCTCGACGACTTCGTCGCCGACTCCGGGTTCGTGATCACCCCGGTGGTGGCGTTCGGCGGCCGGCAGGAGCCGGTGGGGGACGCCCACGAGGTGGCCTCGGTGCACGCGGTCCCGCTGGAGCGCTTCCTGGCGCCCGGGGTGCCCCGCTGGCAGGGCGAGATGCTGCAGATGCCGCTCGGGCCGGGCATCGTGATCCACGCGCCGACCGGGGCGATCCTGTGGCAGTTCGCCGAGGTGGCGCTGCGCGGACGCGAACAGCGGGTGTTCGACGTCGCCCAGCCCCACTGGACGAGAACCTGACCCTCCCACCGGACCACGCCCAGAACCCGGGCGGCTCAGAAGGGGCCGGTCAGTTCGCCGAGTTTGCCGGTCAGCTCCAGGTTGGCCGCGTAGTCGACGGGCACCGCGATCACCGACACCGTCTCGTCGGCCAGCGCCTTGCGCAGCGTGGGAAGCAGTTCCCCGGCACTGGTGACCCGGTAACCGCGCGCGCCGAAGCTCTCGGCGTAGGCGACGAAGTCGGGGTTGCCGAAGCGGATGCCCGAGTGGCGGCCGAGCTCCAGGTCCATCTTCCACTCGATCAGCCCGTACGCGTCGTCCACCCACACCAGAACCGTGATCGGGATGCGCTCCCGTACGGCCGTCTCCAGCTCCTGGGAGTTCATCAGGAACGCCCCGTCGCCGGTGGCGGCCAGCACCTTGCGCCGTGGGAAGGCCAGCTTGGCGGCCAGCGCCCCCGGCACGGCGAATCCCATCGAGGACAGCCCGTTGGAGACCAGCATCGTGTTCGGCTCGTACGTCGGGTACATGCGGGCCATCCACATCTTCACCGCCCCGGTGTCGGCCAGGACGATGTCCTCGCGGCCCATGGCCTCGCGGATGTCGGCGACCACGCGTCGCGGCGAGAGCGGGAAGCCGTCCTCCGAGCGCCCCTGCTCCAGTTCCTCGCGCATCAGCCGGCGGATCTTCTCACCGGTGCCGTTGACCTCGAAGCGGCGGGGGACGGCGTCGGCGAGCGCGTCCAGGGAGCGGGAGATGTCGCCGTGGACGCCCACGTCCACCGGGTAGTGGTCGTCGACCTCGGCGGGGAACCGGTGCAGGTGGATGATCTTCTTGTCCCGGTTCGGGTTGATCTTGACGGGGTCGAACTCCTGCAGCTCGTACCCGACGCTGATCAGCACGTCGGCCTCGTCGAAGCCGAAGTTGACGTAGTCGTGCCGCATGAAGCCGACCGCGCCCAGCGCGTGCGGGTGGTCGTCGGGGAAGACGCCCTTGCCGTTGAACGTGGTGGCCACCGGCAGCCCGAGCCGCTCGGAGAAGCGCACCAGCGCGGCGGAGGCCCCGGCCCGGCCGGCGCCGTGCCCGGCGAGCACGATCGGCCTGCGCGCGCCGGCCAGTACGTCGGCCGCGCGGGCGATCTGGGCGGCCGAGGGGTCCTGGGGGCGTACGACGTTGACGGGCAGCGGGCCGAGGTCGGCCGGCACGGGGGCCGACTCGACGTCCTCGGGGATGGCCAGGTAGACCGCGCCGGGCCGCTCGGTCTGGGCGGTCTTGAACGCCTTGCGGATCATCTCGGGCAGCGCCAGGGCCGTCGGCGCCATGTCCGCCCATTTGGTGATCGGCCGGAACAGCGACACCAGGTCGACCACCTGGTGCGACTCCTTGTAGATGCGGTCGAGCCCGACCTGGGCGGTGATCGCCACGACGGGGGTGCTGTTGGTGGTGGCGTCGGCCACGCCGAGCTGCAGGTTGATCGCGCCGGGGCCGAGCGTGGCCGAGGCCACCCCCGCCTTGCCGGTCAGCCTGCCGTAGATCTCGGCCATGAACGCCGCGCCCTGCTCGTGCCGGACGAGGATGTAGCGGATGGAGGAGTCGTTGAGCGCGTCGACGAAGTGGATGTTCTCCTCGCCGGGGATGCCGAAGACGTACTCGACGCCTTCCGCCTCCAGGGCTCGCACGATCAGATGGGCCGCGTCCGCCTGCGGAGACATGGGTAACGCCTTCTTTCATGAGCGACTGCGTCCCTCACAGCACCGGGGAGGCGCGCTTCATTCCGGAGGCGTCCCTGTGCCCGCGCGACGGCGGATTCACGCGGGCACAGCGGGTCAGGAGCCCAGCGCGCGCGTGGCCAGCGCGCCGAGGACCATGCCGACGATCATGCAGGCCGCGGCGGCGATGGCGGCCCACTTGCCGAGGGGCTCGCCACGGGTGTGGCCGACGATGCCCAGCACGATGCCGGCCAGGCCGAACAGGATCGGTATGAACAGGACGGCCACCGCGGCGCTGACGAACCCGATGATCGACAGGACCTGGGCGCCCTGCCGCGGCTGCGGCGGCCGGCCGTAGGGCGGCGGTTGCGGCCGGCGCCCCTCACGCGTGTGCTCGTCGTCGCCTGGCGGCGGGTCTTGCGAAGCGGTCATCTCCGGCTCCCTCGTGAAGTGAATCACATCACACACCAGAGCCGTGGGCCTGTCGAGCCGCCGAGTCCAGACATCTGCCCATTTCAGAAGGCTTATGACGGGCGGGAAAGCTGCGGGGGAAGGGCTTCGGCGTGGACCACGTCGAGCCGGGAGACCGCGCGGGTGAGGGCGACGTACAGGCGGTTGAGGCCGCGCGGCTCGGCGGCGACGACGGCGGCCGGCTCGGCCAGGACCACGTGGTCGTACTCCAGCCCCTTGCACATCGAGGCGGGCAGGACGCTCAGCCGCTCGCCGAGGTCCAGCCCTTCGTCCCAGAGCGCGCAGGTGATCGCCTCGACGTGGGCGTCGGCCGCGATCACCCCGATCGACCCCTCGAACCCGCGCGCCTCCCGTACGGCCTCCACGACCCCCTTCTCCAGCCCCGCGGTCGCGATGACGCGCAGCCTGCCGTCGGAGCGGTAGGAGCGGGTGAGCGGCACGTCGGCGTCGAGCGCGGCCAGCAGCGTGTTGGCCAGCTCCACGACCACGCCGGGCACCCGGAAGCCGGTGGTCAGCTCGACGATCCGGCCGTCGGGCCTGCCGAGCAGCTCCAGGTGCTCCGGCCACGACGCCGCCGCCCACGGCGTGGTGCCCTGGGCCAGGTCGCCGAGCACGGTCAGGGAGCCGTGCTCGCTGCGCCTGGCGACGGCGCGGCACTGCATGGGCGACAGGTCCTGCGCCTCGTCCACGATGACGTGGCCGTAGCCGCGGGGACGTTCGAGCAGGCCGGCCAGCTCGTCCAGGAGCACCAGGTCGGCCTCGGTCCATCTGGCGCTCTTGACGCCGCGCGGCGGGCGGGACCAGGCGAGGGCGGCGCGTTCGTCGTCGGTCAGCAGGCCCTCGGGCGGGGCGCTGAGCACCTCGTGCAGCACGTCCTCGGGGCGGACGGCGGGCCAGGTCGCGTCGAGCGCCGGGGCCACCGCGCGGCCGGTCCTGCGTTCCCAGGCGGCGTTGCAGGTCAGGCCGCGGGCCTCGGCCTGCCGGCGCATCGCCGCCACCATCCTGGCCCTGACCCGGTCGCGGCCGACCCCGTACGGGAGCGCGGCCCGCCGGGTGTCCTCCACGATGCGGCGCAGCTCGTCCTCGCCGACGCGCCAGCGGTAGGAGCCGTCGGCCACCACGACCGGCTCGGCGGGCCTGCGGATGCGGCCGTACAGGGCGCGGCGCAGCACCTCGGCCATGCGGACGTCGTGCTTGACCGCCGCGGCCCGCGCGGTGTCGACGGCCCGTACGGGGTAGGCGCCGAGCAGCCCTTCGAGGGTGGTCTGCTCGACGTCCACCTCGCCGAGCGCGGGCAGCACGGCCGCGATGTAGCCGAGGAAGGCCCGGTTCGGGCCGAGCACCAGGACGCCGGAGCGTTCGAGGCGGCGGCGGTGCGCGTACAGCAGGTAGGCGGCCCGGTGCAGGCCAACGGCGGTCTTGCCGGTGCCGGGGGCGCCCTGCACGCAGATGGTGGTGTCCAGGTCGGCGCGGACGAGATCGTCCTGCTCGGGCTGGATGGTGGCGACGATGTCGCGCATCGGGCCGACGCGGGGGCGTTCGATCTCGGCGGCCAGGAGCGCGCCGCCGCCCTCCTCCCCCGCGCCGAGGCGTTCGTCCTCGAAGCCGGTCAGCGTGCTGCCCGACCAGCCGAAACGGCGGCGTACCTCGACGCCCTGGGGGTCGCGGGCGCCGGCGCGGTAGAACGCGCGCGCCACGGGCGCGCGCCAGTCGATCACCACTGGCGGCCCGCCGTGCTCGCCGGTGATGTGCCGCCGGCCGATGTGGTACGACCGCCCGCGATGCTCGGCCGACTCATGGCCGAAGTCCAGCCGGCCGAAGAACGGCGGCCCGTCGGGCTCCTCGCCCAGCTCCTTGGCCAGGCTCTTGAGGTGGCGGCCGAGCCGTTCGGCGCTGTAGCGGTCGCCGGCCACGGTCTCCCCGACGATCACGTTCTCGCGCGCGCCCTCCAGCATCCTGCGCAGCCCCGCCCTGCAGCGTTCGACGTGACGCCGTTCGTCGTCGAGCGTTCCCATGCACACCCCCAAAAGCGTTAACTCGGTTAAGTCATTGACCAGGTTAACACTTTGCTAGGCTGGCGACATGACAGGACTGCGGGAGCTGCAACGACGGCAGACCCACGAGGCCATCTCGACGGCGGCGATCGCGCTCTTCCTGGAACGCGGCTTCGACGAGGTGCCGGTGACCGAGATCGCGGCGGCGGCCGGGGTGTCCAAGCCGACACTGTTCAAGTACTTCCCGACCAAGGAGGACCTCGTCCTGCACCGGTTCGCCGACCACAAGGGCGAGGCCGCCCGCGTGGTGCGCGGACGGGGGGCGGACGAGCACCCGGTCGCCGCGCTGCGCCGCCACTACCTCGACGGCCTGGCCGCGCACGATCCGGTCACCGGGCTCAACGACCACCCCGAGGTGCTGGCCTTCCACCGCATGGTGTTCGACACCCCCAGCCTGGCCCTGCGGCTGTCCCACCACATGACCCAGGACGAGGCCGAGCTGACCGAGGCCCTGGCCGAGACCATGGACGAGCTGACCGCCGCGCTGCTGGCCGCTCAGGTGCTGGCCGTGCAGCGGGTGCTCGCCCGCCGCACCTGGGCACAGCTCGCCGGGGGCCGCCCCCTGCCCGAGGCCGAGGCCGACGCGGTAAGCGCCGCCGAACACGCCTTCGCACAGCTCGCGGGCGGCCCGCCGCGCCGCTGAGCCCCGGCGCGCAGGTCACGCGTGCCCCATGTGGCGGGCACGATTACCTCCAACGCCGGAGGCTGTGCTTAACTCGGAAATGCCGATGTGGCTGTGTCCCCCGGGCCGCAAATTACCGCCTTCACGGAATACCGTTCGGCTGGAACCGTGTTGTGCATCTCGCCGAGGAGGCGACCACCACATCGGCCTTAAAGCTTTCCGGGCGTCCCGCTGCCTTAGGGTGGCATGGCCGACTGCCCATGATCCAGGAGAGCCCGTTGCTGTACGAAGTGGTCAAGTTCGCCGCCGCGCCGCTCGCCCACGCGATGTGCCGGCCGCACATCACCGGCGCCGCGAACGTGCCGAGGGTCGGCCCGGCCATCCTGGCGGCCAACCACCTCTCCGTGCTCGACTCCTTCCTGCTGCCCGCGCTGCTGCCCCGGCACGTCACGTTCACCGCCAAGAACGAGTACTTCGACGGCAACCCCGTCTCCGGCTTCTTCATGCGGATCGGCGGCAGCCTGCCGATCGACCGCGAGAGCGCCCACGCCGCCCAGGCGATGCTCGACGCCGCCGCCGAGCTGCTGGAGCGCGGCGAGCTGTTCGGCATCCACCCCGAGGGCACCCGCTCCCCCGACGGCCGCCTCTACCGCGGCAAGGTCGGCGTGGCCTGGCTGGCGCTCAAGACGGGCGCGCCCGTGCTGCCGGTGGCACTCAAGGGCACCGAGAAGGTGCTGCCGGTCGGGTCGAAGGTCCCCAGGCCCGCCAAGATCGGCATCTCCATCGGAGAGCCGATGCGCTTCGAGGGCGACCACACCAAGGCACGCGACCGGCGCCGGGTCACCGACGAGATCATGGAAGCCGTCCAGAAGCTGTCCGGCCAGGAGTACGTGCCCGCCTACGCCTCCAGCCACAAGGCCTCCGACGGGACGCCATGACGGATCACCGCTAGGCTTCTGACACCTGTCGTCGAGGACCGGGGGGCTGACCAGTGGCGCGGGGCCGTACCATCGCGATCGTGTCGGTGTCCGCAGTGCTGGTGGCGGGTGCCGCCGGCGGAGGCGCCTACTACCTGCTGCGCACCAAGGGCACACCGGGCGAGACGGCGCAGCGCTTCGCCGCCGCCTGGCAGGCGGGCGACAAGACCGCCATGACCGCCGAACTGGCGACACCGCAGCAGCTCACCGCCTACGATCAGCAGCGCAGCGCGCTCGGCGTCGAGTCGGCCACGGTCAAGCTGGGGCAGGTCGTCGAGGGCGACGGCCGGGCGCACGTCCCCTACAGCGCGACGCTGGCGCTGAAGAACATCGGCTCCTGGTCCTACGACGGGCAGATCGACCTCGTCGTGGCCGACCGCGCGTGGAAGGTCGACTGGCGGCCCACCGCGCTGCACCCGAAGATGACCTCCGGGGCGACGTTCGGCATCAAGACGAACTGGCCGCAGCGGGCCGGGATCACCGACGCCGACGGCGGCCGCATCGACGCGGGCACGTCCGGCGGCTCGGTGCAGCAGCTCGTCGGCTTCCTCGACAAGGCCACCAAGAAGGACGTCGCCAAGCTCGGCTCCTCCTACAAGCCCGGACAGGCCGTCGGGCGCGGCGGCCTGCAGGAGACGTTCCAGAAGCGGCTGGCCGGCACCCCCACCACCCAGATCCAGCTCGGCGGCAAGACGCTCGCCACCATCGAGGGCACCGACGGCAAACCCGTCGAGACCTCGCTCGACCCGCAGGCGCAGGCCGCCGCCGTGGCCGCGGTCAAAGACGTCCCCAAGCCCACCTCCATGGTCGCCATCCGGCCCTCCACGGGCGAGATCCTGGCCGTGGTCAACAACCAGGGCGGCTTCAACCGGGCCCTCGACGGCCGTTACCCGCCGGGCTCGACGTTCAAGGCGGTCACCGCCATCGGCCTGCTGGCGGCCGGCATGTCGCCCGGCGACACGGTCACCTGCCCGATGTACGCCACCGTGGGCGGGCTGAAGATCCGCAACTCCGAGAAGGAGGAGTTCGGCTCGCTGTCGTTCCTCGACTCCTTCGCCCACTCGTGCAACACCACCTTCGCGCCGCTGGCCGAACAGCGGCTCGGCGCCGACAAGCTGCTCAAGACGGCCGAAGGGGTCGGCTTCAACCAGCCGCTCAACATCGGCGTGCCCGCCACGAAGGCCAGCTTCCCGAGGGCCCAGTCCGACGCCGAGCTGGCCGCCGAGTCCTTCGGCCAGGCCAGGATCACCGCGAGCCCCCTGTCGATGGCCTCGGTGGCCGCCGCCATCGCCGACGGCACCTGGCGGCCGCCCACGCTGGTGCCCTCGCTCAAGCAGAAGGCCGGCGAGAAGCCGCTGCCCAAGGGGGTCAAGGAGCAGCTGCACAGCATGATGGCGGCCGTGGTCTCCAAGGGCACCGCCAGGGCCAGCGGGCTGCCCGCCGGCACCCACGGCAAGACCGGCACGGCCGAGTTCGGCACCGGCGACAAGCTGGAGACCCACGCCTGGTTCATGGGTTTCAAGGGTGACGTGGCCTTCGCCGTGGTCGTGGAGGGCGGCGGCACGGGCGGCAAGGTCGCGGCCCCGGTGGCGGCGACCTTCCTCAAGGGCCTCTGAGTCCTCCTGTCTCGCCGACTCGCATGCGCGGGCCCACCATTGCATGCAATGTATGCAAACCGCTAGAGTCACGTCCCGTGCAGAGCGATGTGGCCTGGCGCCGGTTGCGGGAGCTGATTCTCGACGGGACCTACCCGCCGGGGGCGCGACTGACCGAGATGGAGGTCGCGGCGACCCTGGAGATGAGCCGTACCCCGGTGCGCGAGGCGCTGCGGGCGCTGACCGCCGACGGGCTGGTGCGCCCGGCGGGGCGCGGGGTGGTCGTCGTGGCCCTGGAGGCGTCCGCGCTGGAGGACGCCTTCCAGGTGCGGGCGGCCCTGGAGGCACTGACCGCCGAGCTGGCCGCCACCCGGCAGGGCGAGGGCCGTATCGCCCCCGCCGACCTGGTCTCGCTGCGCGAGGTCGCCGACGCCACGGCGGCCGCCACCGCGCAGGGCCGCCTCACCGAGGCCGTCGGGCTCAACCGCCGCTTCCACCGGCGGATCGCCGAGCTGGCGGCCAACGCCATCGCGCTGCACACCCTGGAGCGCGTCTGGGACCAGATCCAGGTGTCCACGCTGCGCTCGCTGGCGCCGCCGTCCCGTCCGGCGCACGTCTCCGGCCAGCACGAGCAGCTCCTCGCCGCGATCATCGAGGCCCGGCCGCAGGACGCGGCGGCCATCGCCCGCGCGCACGTCCTCGACACCCGTGCCGTCACCCACAGAACGGACGAACCCACATGACCCGCCATCACACGTACGACGTCACCGTGACCTGGACCGGCAACAAGGGCGCCGGCACCGACGACTACCGCGCCTACGGCCGCGACCACGACGTGTCGGCCGAGGGCCCGCCGGTCATCGCGGGCAGCTCCGACCCCGCCTTCCGCGGCGACCGCGCCCGCTGGAACCCCGAGCAGCTGCTGGTCGCCTCGCTCTCCCAGTGCCACATGCTCTGGTACCTGCACCTGTGCGCCGACGCGGGCGTCGTGGTCACCGCGTACGCCGACCGCGCGGCGGGCACCATGGCCGAGAACGGCGCCGGCGGCCGGTTCACCGAGGTCGTGCTCCGCCCGGAGGTGACCGTGGCCGCGCCGGAGATGGCCGAGACCGCCGCCCGCCTGCACGCGGACGCCCACAAGGCGTGCTTCATCGCCGCCTCGGTCAACTTCCCGGTACGCCACGAGCCGACCGTCCGCACGGCCTGAGCGTCACCGGAGCCGGACGCCGTCCGGGAACGGTCAGCGCGAGGCGGCCAGCGCCACGGCGGTGGCGGCCTCGTGCTGGAGCACCATGATCAACAGGGTGGCCACCAGCGTCGCGATGAGCACCCAGCTGATCACGATGATGACCGTCGACCGGCGCGGCCGCCTGCTGCCCGGCTGCCCCTTCGCCCTCGCCTCACCGCGACGGGCCCGCTCGTTGAACGACTCGAGCCGGGCGACGAGACGCGGATCGTCGTCGACGAGGTGCTGCTCGATCTGGGCCAGCATTCGCTCCTCGTCCTGCGACCAGGCCATAGACGCACCTCCGGAACGCAAGCACTGTGGCGTGTTCCTCCCCAACCATGAAGATCATTAGCCTTGGCGTGACCCCCTAATTACCGCCTCTTTTCGGTTTGCGATCACGCTCGAACTTTTGTTCTAATCATGGGATGCGCTGGGACAACCTGCGCCTGGCCGGGCCCGGTCAGGCCGATCCAACCGTGCCGTTGTTCGCCCGCGGCGCGGTCACCCGTACGTTCGACACGCCCGAGTTCAGGGGGATGACCTTCTACGAGGTCCAGGCCCGGTCCATCATCAACCGGGTGCCGGGGGCCAGCCGGGTGCCGTTCGAGTACACGATCAACCCCTACCGGGGCTGCGGGCATCGCTGCGTCTACTGCTTCGCCCGCAAGACGCACGAGTACCTCGACCTCGACGCCGGGGCCGACTTCGACTCGAAGATCGTCGTCAAGGTCAACGCGGCCGAGCTGGCCCGCAAGGAGCTGGCCGCGGCCCGCTGGGGCGGCCGCCACGTGGCCATGGGCACCAACGTCGACTGCTACCAGCGCGCCGAGGGCCGCTACCGGCTGATGCGGGGCATCCTGGCCGCCCTGCGCGACGCGGCGAACCCGTTCTCGGTGCTCACCAAGGGCACGCTGATCCTGCGCGACCTCGACCTGCTCACCGAGGCGGCCGAGGTCACCGACGTGAGCACGAGCGTGTCGGTCGGCTTCGTCGACGAGGCCGTGTGGCGCGGGGTCGAGCCCGGCACGCCCAACCCGCGCCGGCGGCTGGAGGCGTGCGCCACGCTCAACGACAACGGCGTGGCGTGCGGGGTGCTGATGGCGCCGATCCTGCCGTACCTGACCGACTCCCCCGCCCAGCTCGAACGCACGGTCAAGGAGATCGCCGAGGCCGGTGCGACCCACGTCGTCCCGATCGTCCTGCACCTGCGGTCCGGCGCGCGCGAGTGGTGGCTGAGCTGGCTCGGGCGCGAGTACCCGCGTCTGGTTCCGCGCTACCTGGAGCTGTACGGCCGCGGCGCCTACGCCCCCACCTCCTACCAGGACCGCGTCGTGGCCCAGGTCAGGGAGCTGGCCGAACGCCACGGCGTCGGCAGGGCCACCCCGGCCATGGCCCGCCGCGTACCGCCCCACCCGATCCCCGCCGCCGTCGCCGAGCCGGAGCAGCTTCGCCTGTTGTGACCCGGTTTAAATCGGTGGCCGGTCCCTCCGCCTCGGTGACAGGATGACCGGGCACTTGCCGGACGACGTTCAGGAGCATGAGATGCGGCGCCGCCCAGAGATCTTCCAGCGCCCCATTGGCACGAGAGTTCTCGAGGGCTCCACCACTCATGCACATCCTGAACATCGGCATCCTCGCGCACGTGGACGCGGGCAAGACCAGCCTCACTGAGCGGCTGCTGTTCGAGAGCGGCGCCATCGCGCGCCTCGGCAGCGTCGACGACGGCAGCACGCAGACCGACAGCGGCGAGATCGAACGCCGCCGCGGCATCACCATCCGCTCGGCGGTCGCCTCGTTCACCGTGGGCGACCTGCGGGTCAACCTGGTGGACACCCCCGGCCACGCCGACTTCGTGGCCGAGGTCGAACGCGCGCTCGACGTGCTCGACGGCGCCGTCCTGGTGTTGTCGGCCGTGGAGGGCGTGCAGCCGCACACGCGGGTGCTGATGAAGACGTTGCGGCGGTTGCGGCTGCCCACGCTGATCTTCGTGAACAAGATCGACCGAGTGGGGGCCCGGGAGGCGGGGGTGCTCGCGGAGATCCGGCGGTGGTTGTCGCCGCGGGCGGTTCCGTTGAGCACGGTTTCCGGCATCG
This sequence comes from Nonomuraea sp. NPDC047529, assembly GCF_040642995.1. NCBI lineage: Bacteria > Bacillati > Actinomycetota > Actinomycetes > Streptosporangiales > Streptosporangiaceae > Nonomuraea > Nonomuraea sp. NPDC047529. Next base: position 35,907 of record NZ_JBEYTJ010000070.1, read on the forward strand.
GCGGGCCGGGCGCCGCCACGCGTCCCTTCGCCTTCGCTCCCCCGGCCTTCCGGTGGGCTCGCGGCCTTTCGGGGGCGGCGGGCGGGGGCTCGGAGGAGGTGGTGCGGGCCGGTGGGCCCGTCGAGGCGGAGGCCGTCCGCGCCGACGTCCGCCGCGCAGAGGACCGTCGCGCGGAGGCCCGTGACGTGGAGGCCCGTGACGTGGAGGCTCGGGAGGTCGAGGCGGTCGAGGTGTTGGCCGAGGGGGATGACGGGCTGCTGGAGTTGCTGGTCGACGGGGTGGTTCCGGGGCCGGGGCGGGTGCGGGAGGCGCTCGCGGCGCAGTGCGCGGCGGGCGAGGCGCATCCCGTGTCGTTCGGGTCGGCGATCACCGGCCAGGGGGTGGCCGAGCTGCTGGGGGCGATCCGGCTGCTGCCCGCGGCTCCCCAGCCGCCGACCGGCTCGGACGAAGCCGACAGCCGCACCACGACGGCCAAGCCGACCATGACGGACGCGACGGCCACGACAGGCGCGACAACCAGGACTTCCACGAAGCCCACGACAGGCGCGGCGAGCGCGGCGAGCGCGGCGAGCGCGGCGAGCGCGGCGAGCGCGGCGAGCGCGGCGAGCGCGGCGAGCGCGGCGAGCGCGGCGAGCGCG
>NZ_JBEYTJ010000071.1:0-36278 GCF_040642995.1 Nonomuraea sp. NPDC047529
AGATCGCTGACGTTCACCTGGAATGGCGCCCACGTGGCCACCGTGACCACCGATCCGGTGAACGGGGCCGCGCTGACGTGGACCTACACCTACGAGGGCGACAAGCTGATCACCGCCTGTACCCCGGGAACGGCGCCGAACTGCACCACCTATGGCTACACCACCGGCTCGCTGTACCGGGGGATCGTGGAGGACGACGAGCCTGTCGGCTACTGGCGTCTGGGCGAACCGGCCATGCAACCGGCACCCATACCGACCAGCGATCCCACTTGCGCGATCTACCCCCCGGCTTGTGAGCCGAAGCCCACCACGGAGGCCAAAAGCCTCGGCTGGGGGGCGGGGCCGGCCACCTACGCCGATGTTTCGCTGGCCCAGCCGGGAGCGCTGGCCGGGTCCACGGACACCGCCGCAGGTTTCACCGGGGCATCGCAGCTGCGCCTGCCGGACAAGGCGATCGCCCGGCTGAACAACCAGCTGTCGCTGGAGCTGTGGTTCAAGACCAGCACGTCCGGAGTCCTTGCCTACGCCGCCCCGTCCGAGCCCTGGTTGTTCCCCGGGCTGGCTCGGGCGGGCGGGGGCCGGTGGGGGAACCCGCTGCTGTACGTGGGCACCGACGGTAAGCTGCGCGGCCAGTTCCGCGTCCTGGCCGCCAACGGCAACGAGACCATTGCCCCCATCACCACCTCCGCCGCGGTCACCGACAACCGCTGGCACCACGCGGTCCTGGCCGGCACCGGCAACACGCAGAGCCTGTACGTCGACGGGGCCGCGGTCGGCACGCTGAACGGGCCCATCGACCACAACTGGCTCGCCTTCGCGCTGATAGGCGACGGTCTGACCACACCCGACTTCCCCGCCACCGCGCCGGAGGACCCGGGCGAGTACTACACCCCCTGGGGCTTCACCGGTCAGATCGACGAGGTCGCCCTCTACGACCGGCCGCTGGCCGCCGCCGAGGTCAGCGACCACTACGGAGCCCGGCTGGCGGCCCCGCACCTGCTCAAGAAGATCACCCTGCCGTCAGGCCGGGTGTGGGCGGACAACACCTACGACGGTGCCAAGGACCGGCTACTCACTCACACCGACCAGCACGGCGGCACGTGGAAGCTGGGCGAGGCCACGCCCGTCGACACCACCAACGGCAAGTCGACGATCACCGTCACAGACCCCCAAAGCGGGACCACCACCACCGAGCACGACGCCTGGCGCGGCTACCGGACAACCTCCCGCACCGACCAACTCGGGCAGAAGACCACCTACGTCTACGACACCGCCGGCTACCTGCACCAGATCACCGACCCCAACGAGATCGTCACCGACCTCAGCTACGACAAACGCGGCAACCTGCTGTCCGAACACAGCTGCGACCCGGTGACACTGCCCCAGGCGGCCGCCGACGATGGCCCGTTCTTCACCTGTCTCAAACTGGGCGACACCACCACGGTGATCGAAGGCCAGCGCTGGTATGAGTACAACGTCAACAAGGACAACGACTTCGACCCCCGCAACGACCGGCTGATCGCGGTCCGGGACGGCCGCTCGTCCAGCAGCACCGACAACACCTACGCCACCAAGGTGGAGTACAACGCCTACGGCGAGCAGACCAAGCAGACCACTCCGGCCACCCTCGACTTCCCCAACGGCCGCTCGGCGATCTTGGCCTACACCGACGGCACCGAACCCGCGGTGGGCGGCGGCACCACGCCAGCTGGGTTGGTCAAGACGAGTACTGATGCCAAGGGCAATGCCACAGCGTTCAAGTACAACGCGGCCGGTGACCTAGCCGAGCAGCGCGACCCGGAAGGCATGGTCACCCAATTCGAGACTGACGCCCTGGGGCGTGCCACCGCGGAGACGCAGATCTCTGCCGCCGTACCGGATGGAGTGAAGACCAGCTTCACCTACGACAACCTCGGTCGCCTGGCCACACAGACTGCGCCGGGGGTGAAGAACGAGGTCAGTGGTGTCACGCACACGGCGAAGACGACCTGGGGCTATGACCCGGACGGTAACACTCTCACCGAGACCTTCGCCGATGTGACCGGTGGCGATCCGACACGCACCACCACCTACACCTACGACGCCTACGGTCATCAGGAGACCAGTACAGATGCCGAAGGCGGCGTGGTCCGCACCGCCTGGGACAAGCTCGGGCTGCAGACCACGCTCACCGACGAGCTCGGCTCCGTCTTCGGCTACACCTACACCAAACGCGGTGAGCTGGAGACGCGGACGCTGAAGAACTGGACCGGCAGCCCGGTCAGCCCGCAGCCGGCCACCGAGATCACGCTGGAGAAGTTCTCCTACGACCCCGGCGGGCGCCTGGCCGCCAAGACCGACGCGATGCAGCGCAAGACCTCCTACACCTACTACGCCGACGATCTGCTGTCCCAGGTGATCGGCGACGACGTCCGGCTCAACGGTCCCAACCCGCCCAAGGACGTGGTGCTGGAGGCCAACACCTACGACGCAGCGGGAAACCTCACCAAGAAGCAGACCGGCTGCGCTACCAAGCCGACCGGCGGCTGTGCTACCACCTTCATCACCACCACTGACTACGTCTACGACGCGGCCGGTCAGCTGACCTCGGAGACCTTCGACCCGGCCAAGCTGGCCCGCAAGACCGCCTACACCTACGACGCCAACGGCAACATCCTTGCGACCAAGCGGTCGGCAGCCGGTACCACCCGGGTCGAGACGACGGAGTTCGCCTACAACAAGGAGAACTACCTCGTCCGTCAGACGATCGACAATGACGCCGAGGATCTCACCAGCACCTGGACGGTCGACGACCGCGGCCTGATCCGCGAACAGGTCGACCCGCGCGGCAACCTCCCGGGCGCAGACCCGGCCAAGTTCACCACCTCCCTCCGATACGACCTGCTGGGTCAGCTGATCGAGGCCAAGCAGCCTGCGGTGCAGATCGACAAGGCAGGCAGCGCTCAGCAGGGGCGCCCCACGATGCGCATCGGCTACGACAGCGCCGGTCGGCAGACCCACGTCATCGACGCCGAGGGGCGCCAGGCCACATCGGCGTTCGACCGGATGGGGCGGCGCACGTCACTGACCGCGATGCCCTACACGCCGCCCGGCGGCAGCGCGGTCACCCCCCAGGCCGCTTACGCCTATGATGCGGCCGGCCGCCTGAAGAAGGTCACCGACCCGCGCGGTCAGATCACCACCATCGAATACAACGCCTTGCACGATCCCGTTCGCGTCACCGACCCTCCGGCTGCGCAGGGACAGGCCGCCGGGCAGTGGGTCTCGGAGTACGACCTTGCGGGCGAGGAACTCGCGGCGATCGACCCGACCGGTGCGCGCACCACCGCCACCTACGACGACCTCGGACGGCAGATCACCCAAACCGCGGTCGAACGCAAGCCCGCCAGCGCCACCTACACCACCAAGCTGGAGTACAACGACGCCGGCGTGCTCACCAAGGCGATCCTGCCCGGCCCCGCGGCCGCGACCATCCGCTACGAGGTCGACGCGGCCGGACAGGTGACCGGCGTGACCGACCCGATGACCAACACCACCAGCTACGCCTACGACCTGGCCGGACGCCCCGCCAAGGTCACCAACGCGCTCGGCAACGCCACCGCCGGCGAATACGACCTGGCCGGACGGCTGACCGGTGTGAAGAGCCTGGACAGCGCCGGCGCCACAGTGCGCAGCATCGGCCTGGGGTATGACGCCGCCGACAACGTGACCCGATACACCTCCGGCGAGGGCCACGTCACCCGCAGCAGCTACGACGCCACCAACCTGCTCACCGAACTGGTCGAACCGGTGTCCGCCAGCGAGTCGATCACCACCAGCTTCGGCTACGACGCCACCGGCGCCCGCACCCGCCTCACCGACGGCCGCGGCAACGCCACCTGGACCAGCTACAACACCCTCGGCCTGATCGAAACCCTGACCGAGCCGGCCACCACCGCCCACCCGAACCTAGCCGACCGCACCTGGACACACCTCTACGACGCCGCGGGCAACGAGACCGCGCTGATCAAGCCGGGCGGTGTCCGGCTGGACCGGCAGTACGACAACCTCAGCCGCCTCACCAAGATCAGCGGTTCCGGCGCCGGCATCGTCGCGCAGGACAAGACCTACGGCTACGACCTCGCCGACCGCGCCACCAGCGTGGGCGACCACACCCTGGAGTACAACGACCGCAACCTGCTGACCAAGGTCTCCACCCCATCGAGCCCCATCAGCAGCTTCGCCTACGACGCGCTCGGCAACCCCACCCAGCGCGTGGACGTGACCGGCACCACCACCTACACCTGGGACAACAACAACCGGCTCAGAACCGTCACCGACCCGGTCAGCGGCCGGACCAACACCTACGACTACGACAAGGCCGACCGGCTGACCACCATCACCTCGGCCAACCCCGTCAACACCCAGGCCTACACCTACGACGCCCTGGACCGGCCACTCACCCACACCCTGAAGAACAGCAGCGGCGGCCAGCTCTCCAAGATCACCTACGGGTGGGACAAGGACGACAACCTCACCTCCAAGACCACCGCAGGCCTGGCCGGCGCCGGCTCCAACACCTACGGCTACGACCAGGCGGGCCGCCTGACCTCCTGGACCGGCCCGGACGGCACCACCACCAGCTACACCTGGGACGCCTCCGGCAACCGCACCAAGGCCGGCACCAAGACCTTCACCTACGACGAACGCAACCGCCTAACCGAAGGCGACGGCAGCACCTACACCTACAGCCCGCGCGGCACCCTGGCCACGCAGACCAAGAACGGCACCACCCGCAACCTCACCTTCGACGCCTTCGACCGGCTCATCAACGACGGCGACGCCACCTACACCTACGACCCGTTCGACCGCCTGGCCACCCGTGAGAAGAACGGCGCCAAGCAGCGGTTCGTCTACGCCGGCCTGGACAACGACATCATCGCCATCACCGACGCCGGCGGCACCGTCCAAAACTCCTACGGCCGCGACCCGTTCGGCACGCTGACCAGCGTCAAGGAAGGCGGCAACCCGGCCGCGGGAGCGCTGACCGACCTCCACGACGATCTGGTCGGCACCTTCTCCGGCGCCGCTCTGTCCAGCACCACCACCTATAACCCTTACGGCGAGGTCATCGCCCAGACCGGTGCCAAGTCCAGCCTCGGCTACCAGAGCGAATACACCGACCCCGACACCGGCACCGTCAACATGCATGCCCGCTGGTATGAGCCTGGAGCGGGGACATTCATCGGTCGAGATGATTGGACTCTGGCACCGGTACCGTCCATTCAGGCCAACCGCTACACCTACGCCAGCGGCAACCCTGTCGCACGCACGGACCCGTCCGGCCATCAAGATCGTATGGATGCCGGCGGCGGGGGCCCTGGATTGTTCTTGCCGCCAAAATGGGTCGCTCCGCGTACCACGATCAACGGCACCCCCGTGAAGAGCATCACCAGGCCGGGCGCCAGTGGCGGCAACAGCTCCACAAACGGTAAGACGAACACCTCGCCCAAGACGAACACCTCGCCCAAGACCAACTCCTCCACCACGACCAGCGGAAAGGGAGGAGCAAAAGCCAAAGCCAGCACACGAAGGCGAACCGGTTCCGCCTCTTCCCGCCAGAGCACCGGCGTCGGAGCTGCCAACAGTAGTCCGTACGGCGACGACCGTCGCGAGCCGAGGCCACAACCCAAGCCTGCGAAGACCCCCGCCAAGAGCACCGGCTCAACGAAGGCAAGGAATGAGCCCAAAGCTCAGTCCCCTACCGGCACCTGTCAGACCAACTGCGTAAGAAGGCCAGCCCCCGCACCGCCAACCCCGAAGAAGAACGACAAGAAGAAGCGCGAGCAGGAAAAGAGAGGGTCACAGGGAGAAAGAAACGTACCCGCGCCAAAAAGAGTCGTGTGTAAGGCGGGAATGCCCTGCTGGGACATCGAGGGCACCGATTGGGACCGCGGCTCCGTCGGCATCGGGACGGACTTCGGAGTACCTGGCGACCAGTTCGGCGACACCCGTGACCCCATCATCAATTGCGATGAAGGCCCTCGAACCGCGGGAAGCTGCGCCGATGGGGTGGCTGCTGTCGACCCATCAGGTGACGACAGCACCCCTGACTACGGCGACCCCCCACCGCCTCCCATCTACACCTGCAACCCACCCAACAGCTTTGTCTCCGGCACCAAGGTCCTCATGGCAGACGGCAGCACGAAAGCCATCGAAGACATCAAGATCGGCGACCGAGTCATCGCCACCGACCCCCGCAGCAGCCGCACCCAAGCCGAACCCGTCACCGCTCTGATCACAGGCGAAGGCATCAAACACCTCGTCAAGCTCACCATCGATGTCGACGGCCCCGCAGGAACCGCAACCGGTACCATCACGGCCACCAGCAACCACCCCTTCTGGGTGCCCGCGCTGCGTCTATGGGTCGATGCCGGCCGACTGCAGCCAGGCATGTGGCTGCAAACTTCAGCAGGCACCTACGTCCAAGTTGTCGCAGTCGCGGCACAGACCGCCAACCAACAGGTTCACAACCTCACTGTCGATGGCCTGCACACGTACCACGTGGTGGCAGGGGACCAAGCTATCCTTGTCCACAACGACGGAGAAGATGACGAATATCTTTACAGAGGAATCCCTGAGGGGCATTGGTTCTACAAGAATGCGCTTCGCGGAATAGCGCCGCCACTCGGTGGTCATAGCGATCCTGCCAGCCATAACGGCGGAAACACGAGGAGCAAGTTTACGTCGTGGACAACCGATCTCGATGGGGTAGCCCGAGACGCGGCAGAGGAGATGGGACTTCCGGGGATTGTTTTGAGAATTCGCAAGAGCGCCGTATCGCCTAATAGGATTTTCGAATCGCCTGACATCTACGATGAGAGCGAAATCCTCATCGCGGGAGTCCAGACTGGAGCGGACATCAGTATCGGCGGGGGGCCCTGGCGCACACCTGGTTGCTAACGGGGTTGAGCCATGAGAGTTGAAGCTTTTCGGGAAATGGCCATTCAGGCCATAGAGCGAAGCGTGGTTCCAGAAAGCTTTTCCGACCTTCTGGATAAAGTTGCCTATATTGAGGATGAGTGTTCGCTGACTCGCGTTGAGGAGCTTCGGCGGACATACGGACGGAGATTGCGGCGCCTCACTCCAGGACGTCGCATAACCTCTGAAGTAAATAGACTCGTCCGTTTCCTAACCGACTGCGAGGCTAGTGAAGTTAGGCTGATTGGAATTTACCTAAATGATGGCAGGCGTTCGCTGGCTCTTGTTGACGTATCTATGGAGAATCTGATCTTTTGGTCAGATATGTGGACTATTGATCCGCATCTCGGCACCCCAGAAAATGAGGTTTAGGGATGAGGTCTTCCACAAGGGTCCACGCGACCAGCCCCAAAGTAGTGGCGCCAAGCCGTCCTCAGCTTCATGTACGGCGGGCCCGTGATTGCCCTGCTGGTGGCCCGCCCCCGCGGAGTGTCGCGGCGGTGCCGGTGGCCGCCAGGCTGGCTGTCACGCCTTTGTACATCAACTCCTACCTGCTGATCGACCAGGAACTGCCCGCAGGTGTCAAGCATGAGGCCAACGCATGGGTGGCCGTCGGCAACGACGTCGGCTACATCATCGGTATCACTCTGGGCGGCCTGCTGATTGCGAGCAACGACTACAGTTCGGCCCTGACCGGCGCCGGCTTGGCCGGAGTCCTGCTGATCGCCGTGGCGTTGCGAGCCCTGAGCCGCTCTGTCGTCGGCTCGCCCAACGCCGGCCTGGCCGCCACCGTCGAACAGGAAGACGTGCCCGCCACATGACCACCCCCAAATCCCACGCCGAGAGGCCAGGCGCGCGCAGCGAAGCCCGCCAGGCCTGGTCGGCAGCGCGCCCGCACGCGGTGAGCTTCCATGCCTAACCGCGGGCTGCACCTGTCCCGGGCCCAGGCGCGAGAGCTGGCCGTGGCCGGGCAGGGCCTGGCTGGCGACGCCGCCTTCATCCAGCCGCTGGACGTGCTGAGCCATCTGGGCGCCATCCAGCTCGACGCGATCCAGCGGGTGGACAAGGCCCACCGGCTGGTCTGCCTGGCCCGCGCCCCGCACCTGCAGGGCCGCGACGCCATCGACGCTCAGCTGTGGAGCCCGGCAGGACCGGCGACGGTGTTCGAGAGCGCGGCGCACGCCGTGTGCCTGCTGCCGATGACCGACTGGCCGTTGTGGACCTTCATGCGCGAGCGCACCGCCCGCGTCTCCTGGGCGCCCGAGCCTGCCCTGTGCGACCGGGTGAGGCAGATGGTCGAGGTCCACGGCCCTGTGACCTTGAGCGACATCGAAGCCCTCGGGGAGCGCAAGTCTTCTGGGTGGGGATGGTCGGACGCCAAACGGGCTGCGGAGTACCTGGTGTGGACCGGCGTCCTGATCGCCGCCGCCCGCCGCGGCGCCAAACGCGTGTACGACCTGGCCGAATGCCGCGTCCCCGCCGACCTTCTGCACGCGCGCCCCGACGAGCACGACAGCCTCATCGCGCTGCTGGACAAGGCCGCCCGCGTCTACGGCGTGGCCACCACCGCCGACCTGACCGAGTACTTCCGCCTCCCCCGCGCCGCCGCGGCCCAGGCGCTCACCGACACCAGCCTGCTACCCGCCACCGTCGAGGGCTGGGACGAGCCGGCCTGGGTCCACCCCGCGACGCTGGAGCGCGCACCCGTGCCGGCCGAACCGGTCTTCCTGACCCCGTTCGACAACCTCATCTGGGACCGTGACCGCACCCGGCGGCTGTTCAGCTTCGACTACACCTTCGAGGCCTACAAACCGCCGGCCAAACGCCGCTTCGGCTACTACGTCACCCCGCTCCTGGCCGGAACCCGCATGATCGGACGAGCCGATCTCATGCGTGACGGAGCAGTTCTGCGCACCCTTGTCATGCACCACGAACCCGGCCCGGCCCCTGACCACGACCTGGTCCTGCAGGCGGGTCAGCGCCTGGCCAAACAACTGGGCTGTGACGAGTTCCGGTTCGATCACAGCCCCTGATGATGGCCGCCCGGCGCTTATGGAGGGAGGTCGAAGAGCTCCAGTTGATCGTCGGGGTGAGGCTCGAGCGGCGTCAAGGGTTGTCCGTCGGGCGCAGGCGACAAAACACCCTTTGATCTTGATGACAAATTTGTCATCAAGATCAAGTTGGGCTGATGTCGCTGAACTCCGACTCCAGCATCCAGACGGCCTGCTTGAGTGTTGGAAGGAGTGCGCCCTTGCCCCAGTCCGGGTCCTCCTTGGCGGCCTCGATCAGACGCCTTCCTTCGCCGGAGCTGACGAGCTCGGCGAACTGGCGAAATTGGGCCAGATTCTTCGAGTAGGTCCCTTCTTCCCGTCCCGGCTCGCTAGCCGCCTCTGGGGGGAGATAGCCCTTGGCGCGAGCCACTCGGACTAGAGCGGCAGCGGATCTTTTGCCTTCGGTGGAGTCCCACACCTCAAACAGAGCGTCTCGTCCGTGAGATTCCAACACCGGTCGTACAGCAGTGGCCTGCCCCTCGTTCAGATCGCGATCCACGCCATGCTCTGCCAGTGCCTCGACCACGGGAATATCGGCAATGACTCGAGAGACGTACGAGGGGTGCCAAGGGTGCTCGGCCTTGATGTAGGCCGTGAAGGACGTGTACCCCTTCTGTTGGAATAGTTCATGATCGCGAATGGCGGCTAGTGCGCGGCCAATCGCCAGCAACCACTGCGTGGTGATCGCTGTGATGTGCTTCTCGCAGTCCTCTAGGGTCGGCACATCGCCACGTGACACCTTCTCCACGAACGCGTCGGGGGCGGGCCCAGCAAGGGCTGGCGTCGATAGGTGCGCAGAGGGCAGGACTACGCCAGCTACACCTGCCGGTTCAGGAGCAAGGTCTGGCGGCGGAGCGGCCGACGGCTCTGGCGAGGTGCTCATCGGGCCGTCTGCTGTTACAGGCTTCGGGACAGCGACCTGGTCACCTGCTGCCACAGGCTCCGGTGTCGCGACGATTCGTGGCTCCCTGGTTGGCCGACCACGTGCAGGCTTCGCCATCTAGCTCACCTCCACTGTCGGCACCTCAAGCCCAACCCGAGCGGTCAACTGCGCCGCGAGCTTGTCGAAGCGGGAGGCCATCTCTTCGCCGTCTCGCCCCAATGCGCGCAGCGGCCGAGGGGGATCAGCGTCGGCCGCGTCCTTAATGGCAACACGCTCAGGCAGAAGTGGTTGCCACAGGTCTTGCCCGAAGATTTCCGGGATCGACTCCTCGACCTGGAACTTGTGAGCGCCGGTACGCGTGTCAACCCGGTTGACGATGTAACCCACGACTTCGAGGCTTGAGTTGCCTAGCTTCTTCCGGTTGTTGGCGACGAAGTCACGCAAGGCCATGGCGCCTTCGATCCCGTCCAATTCGGGATCCATCACACACAGGGCTACGTCCGCGGCCGCGAGTGCCAGCTGAGTGAGATGTCCAAGATTTGGTGGGCAGTCGATGAGGACGATGTCCAGCTCATCATCGGCGCCGTCGAGGGCGACTTCAAGGCGGTGAACAGCACCCAACTGGCCAGCTTCGAGCATGGCCCGGTTCTCTAGATCAGTTCGAGAAGGAAGAAGGGTAATCCGCTCGTTGTAGGGGGATGGCCAGCCGATCTCAGCGAATGCGTCGGCCGCACAGCCCTCTAGGCTGGCATCCGGCCGCTCTGCCAGCGTCTTCAGAACGTCAGAGACGGTCGGCTGCGCCGGATCTGCCGCAAGGGCGAGGCGGCGTCCCGCGTTACCCTGAGGGTCTAGATCGATGACCAGGACGTTGTATCCGGCCTCGGCAAGGGCTGCGGCAAGATTGATTGTGCTGCTCGTCTTGCCTGTGCCGCCCTTGTTGTTGGCGACGGCGACCCTTTTGGCTCGTCGCTGTGATGCGGTCATTGGGCTTCCTCCTGTGATGACGTGGCGCCATCGGCGCGTCCAGCGCGTCAGCGACACACGCGACATCCTAGAGAGGTCCTGATTGGCGGTCACGCAGAAAGGCCGCCTCCAGCGAGGAAGCGGTCCTTCTGACCTTCATATGGGGCAGACCAAGTACGAGGGAAAGGGGCAGTCATGTCGCTGATCAGGGCGATGACGCAGTCTCGCCCAGCGTGCCACACGCCAGCGGTGGTGTGCTCCGGAGCTAACGCTGGCCCGACGCGATGCGTGGGCCAGCGTCGTGGTGGTGGGTTCGAGTACCTCACGCGGTGACGGGCTTGCTTAATCTCGATGGCCAGCACGCCGAGTGCCTCCCTCTTTCGAGGCCAGCTTCTCGAATATGTTGCGGCTCGTTTCGACGGCCACCGGAGATCGGACGCGTAGCCGGGCGCATCGCCAGGGCTCGCTCCTACAGGGAGCAGGTCCGTCCCCTCGGTGTCGACCGTTCATATGCCGCTCGGGTCGTGGGCACCAGCGGCACCGGCTACGGCGACGACGGCGTCGCCGCCGTAATCGCCGGCATGCACACCTTCTCGGGGGGCGGCACCGCCGCCCACGCGGCGGTCTTGGCCGGTGCCACGGCGACCGACACCGCCACGATGGCCAATGCCATCAACGCGCAGGGCCGAGATCACCGGGTGGGCCGAGGCCCTCGACGGCTCGCGGCGCGCCCTCGTGTGGCCCGCGCCTGGGAGCTCCTGAGCCTCAGCCAGCCAGCACGGCCGAGACCAGCGAGCGGGCCTCCTCCTGGGGACCGGCGGCCATCGGCTGACGGCCATGTGGCAGCAGGGCGTCCGGGGCGTCCCAGGGCGTTCTGCCGGGCGACGTCGGCGTATCCATCACCGCCGACCAGGTGTATTCAACATCCCAGACCGCTCCGCTGATCAGCTGTTCGTGATGGAGGATCAGAACTCGTACTGCAACTCGTACAGGTGTCCGGCCTTCGCCATGATCGTGGCTTCAATGGGACGTTGGTCGTTGCTGTAGACCACGCGAAACGTGCGAAGAATCGGCAGTTCGCTAGGCAATTCCAGGAGCTCGTACTGCTCTTGGGTGGGCACGCGTGCCGAGACATGATCCACACAGCTTCGAGGCGGGTAACCCATGCTGGCCAGCAGCGTCGGTGTTCCGCCCCGGATCTTTCGGTGCTCCAGCAGAGCGGTGCCAGCGGCGATCGCCATGGGGTAATAGGAAGTCACGAGTTCGGCCGGTTCTTCATCCAGCATGAGGAGTTGCCTGCGCAGGACGGCGGTGCCGGTTTCGGTGAGCTGCAACGCCGCGGCTACATCGTGTGGAGGCCGTTCCTCACCGACTTCCAGCAGCTTGCTGCTGGCCTGCCAGCCGCGCTGGTTGGCCTTGGCAATCCAGGGATAGGGCTCGTTCGGTGCCGCCGGCGCCACAAAGTCAGCTGGCCGTATGGTGCGCTGGCGATGGTGACGCACACTGACGCTTGCTCCGGCCCGGCCAACTACCAGGCCCTCCTCCTTCAACAGTTTCAGTGCCTTCTGCACAGTCGCGTTGGAGGCGCCGAAACGCTCGGTGAGCTGGAGAGTTGATGGCAAGTTGGCCCCAGCGGCAAGTTCGCCCGACAAGATCTCTTCACGTAGTGCAGCGGCGATCCGCTGATGAATCGGTCGTGGATCAACGATTCGGCGAGCGCTCATCAGATCATCATTTCGTAGCGCAGCCGTTGCGCGCTGGCCGGGGTGACCATCATGTCGGCCTGAATGGGCTGGTCTTGGGCGTCCAGGACCACGCGAGTAAGCACCAGGACAGGACTTGCTGGAGCCAGGTCGAAGGTCTCGCGCTCAAGGTCGGTGGCGTGTCGGGCGCCTACCTCTTCCACCACATGTCGTCCCACATGTCCCAGCGTGGCCAGCAGCGAGACCGCGCCTCCCCGGATCGGCCTCGGGTCTGCGAGGGCCGATCCCTGGGCGATGTTGGGTGGGTAGTAGGAGTCCGTCAGCTCCAGCGGAACGTCGTCAAGAAGGATCACCCGCCGTCGGACTACAGCTGTCTGCCTGGGAGAGAACCTCAGAAGGCGTGCGATTTCGGGTGGCGGCAGAGTCTCTCCCGCTTCCAGGATTCGCTGAGTTCCACGACGGCCCTCGGCGGCAGCCTCAGCAGCCCACGCGTCGCCGCTGCCTTCCGGTGGAGTAGTCAGATACGGCACTGACGTACTGATCCACTGCTGTCCTGCCATGTCTTCCTCCTTGGTCAAAGAGCAGAGACCTTACTGCCCTTCACGGTAAGCGATCAGGATTCTTACCTCCAAGTCACCTTGATGCTTTTCGCGAAAGGCATTATGTTCCTCGTGAGAGATGCGCGCCCCACGCGACCGATGTCCGATTTCCAACGCAAAGCGGCCCCGGTGGTGATGCACCGAGGCCGCGGCGAGTCGCGAAACCTGAAGGGAAACCGACTCATGGCAATCATCGCTGATCTGTCCCCCACCGGCGACAGGATGCTGACCTCGAAGGAGGTCGGGCTCCTCTTCCGCGTCGACTCGAAGACGGCGGTCCGCTGGGCGGCCACCGGACGGCTCGCGGCGATCCGCACGCCGGGTGGCCGCCTCCTCCGCTTCCCCGAGGCGGCCGTCTACGCCGCCCTCCAGAGCGACGTCACCGCCGAGGCGGTGGCGTCATGACCACCCCCAACACCCCGGTCGCCCCGGCTGAGCAGGCAAAGGCCCTGCTGGCCGACGCGGCGAACAGGGACCGCTTCTACGACGCCTCCATGTATGACCAGCACCCTCGCTACGCGTTGCGTGAGGGCGACGACGCCGCGACCGCGATGTACGCCGCGCAGGCCGCGACCGCGCACGCGATGCTGGCCGTCGCCGACGAGCTGGCCGGGCTGCGCGCCGAGCTGCGCCAGGCCATCACCGCTCCCCGCGAGGACCTGGCCCAGCTCGCCAGTCTGGTGCACGGCCTGGCCACCGCGGTCGCTGCCGTCGCCGCACATGACGCCGACACCGCCGGCGCGGTCGGCGACCTGACCCGCACGCTCGCCGACCGCATGGACAACCAGGCCGACCAGGTCCTGGCCGTGAAGGAGGCGGTCGAGGAGGGCCTGGCCGACATCACCGACGTCCTCGAAGCCCGGCGCGGCGGCTGGTGGTCGCGGCTGCTGTGGTGGCGCACCAGCCGCCGCCTCACCGGGTCTGGCCTCGCCCCCAACTCCGGTGCCGTCTGCGACTGTGGGAGCCCCACGTGGGACCCCACACACCCCCACACGTGTGCCCCCCACACCCAGCTGAACAGCGGAAACGGCAGTGACGTGGGGGTGCGTGGCTGATGACGACCTACTGGGACGCCAAGTCCGCCCGCACCGTCGCCGCCGCTGACGCGCAGACCCGGCTGGCCGAGGCCGAGGCGGTCCGCGCCGAGACCGCGTTGCGCATCGAGACCCAGCGCCTGCAACTGGAGGAGACGCGCCGCCGGGACGCCGAGCGGGCACGCGCCGAGCGCCGGGAGCGCAAGGCCAAGGCCCGCAAGCAGCGCCAGGCGGAGAAGGCCGCTCGGCGTAAGGAGCGCCGGGCCCGGTTGGCCGATGCCGCCCGTGCGGTGGCCGTCGTGGTCAGCCAGCGGGTGCCGCTGCTGGTCGGCGCGGTTGCCATGGGGGCGCCCATCGCGATCGCGTGGGATGGCCAGCTGGAGTTCGGCGATCAGGTCATGAAGCTCGGCGCGCTGGCCGTCGCGGTGCCGGTCGCTCTGGAGGGCAGCGCCTGGTACCTGGCGTGGCTGACGCACAAGGCGCTGGAGGCGATCGGTCCGACCGGCCGCCTGCGCGCCTGGACCTGGGCGTTGGCGCTGGTCGCGGCTGCGATGAACGTCTGGCACGGCACCACCACGGCCGTGTTCGGTGACGACGGGATGCAGGTCGGCATCGTGCGCGGCCTGGCCTCGCTGCTGGGGGTCGGGCTGTGGGAGCTGACCGTGATGGCGCGCCGGCAGCGCAAGAGCGGCCGGTCGCTGACCGAGCTGCGCACCGCGCTGTGGCGGCGGGTGCGCTACCCGCGCCTGTCGTGGCAGGCCGCCAGCATCGCCGCCGCACGCGGTGCGGCGTGCTCACTGGATGCGGCGTGGCAGGCGGCGTGGATCGACCGCTACGGCGTCGGTCCGGACGCCAGCCGCCGCGAGCGCCGACTGACTGCCCGGATTCTGCGTGGTCAGGCCCGCGCGGACCGCAAGGCCGCCCGCAAGGGTGAGCTGTCGATGGTCGGCGGTGTGGTGGTCGGCCGCCCGATCCCGATCGTCACGCCTGTCGATCGGCCGGCGCTGACGCCGGTTCTGCCGACGCCTGCTGCGTCGATCGACACCGACACCGACACTGGCACCGGCACCGTCATCGACACGGTGCGCATCGATCGAGTCGAGCCCCGATCGATCGAGCTGCCTTCGCCCGCCCTCGATCGACGTGCGCGTCGATCGATTGAGGCGCCCAAGCCGTCGATCGATCGGCCCAAGCCCGCCTCCGTCGATCGTCGTCAGCGTCGATCGATCGAGCTGCCCGCCGGGGATGCTCCGGCGCCGCGTCGATCGATTGAGGAGCACCGGCAGATCCTGCAGACCCTGATCGGGCTGGGTCAGCTCGGCTCGGAGCCGACGGCGGAGGAGATCCGCACGACCCTGCGGTGTGCGCCCAAGACCGCCGCCGCTCTCCGGGACGAGCTGCTGGCCGGGGAGGTGGCGGCATGAAGGCTGTCACCTCGGTGACCAAGGCGCTGACGCTGTGGCCGGTCGATCGGCGTGACCAGCCGGTGCACGCCACCCTGTTCTTCGACGCAGGCGACCCGTACGCGGTGCAGCTGCTGTTCCCCCAGTCCGAGGGTGTGCTGCCCTGGGTGTTCGGCAGGGCGCTGCTGATCGACGGCCTGGAGACCACGACCGGGCAGGGCGACGTCCAGATCGCCCCCGGCGACCGGGACGGCTGGCTGATCGTCACGCTGCTGCCGGAGCAGGCGGTCCTGCTGCCGTTCTTCGCCTCCCGGGCGGTGGTGGAGCAGTTCATCGACGCCACCTACGAGGTCGTGCGGCTGGGGTGTGAGGACAAGCACGTGGACTGGAACGCCGAGCTGGCCGCGATGCTGGGCCACCAGGTCGAGGTCACGCTGCGCGAGGCCGACAACCCCTGGGGGCGGACCCGTACCGGGACGCTGGCCACCGACGTCGACGACGCCGGCGTGGTGGTCTTCACCTTCCCCAGCAGCACCGGCACGCCGGTGACCTGGCGGATGACCCGCGAGAGGCTGACGGCCCAGGTGTGGTCGGCGCGCCGGGCCCGTCAGGCCCGGTCCCGCACGCTGCGGCTGGTCGTGCCCGGGGACGTCGAACTGCTGCTGCCCGTGGAGGCCGCGCAGGAGTTCCTGACGGCCCGCTTCGAGACCGCACTGGACGGTGCGTCATGACCATCACCTCCCCCCACGCCAGGGCGTGCTCGCTGTCGGAGCTGGTCATGCTGGCCGCCGCCTACAGCGAGCTGCTGGCCGCCTCCCGCGCCAGCGTCGCGGCCGCCGCGCTCGGCGAGGCCGACCCGCTGGTCTACCTGCGCGAGTGCCTGGCCGAACACGGCCAGGTGCCGCCCGCCGGCGCCCGGCCGATGCGGCTGCTGGCCCAGACCGCCATCCCCTCCGCCCGGGCGGAGGGGGCGTGATGGCCACGATCACGATGCCGCAGGCCGCCGCCCGCTCCTTCGAGGGCATCCCGGCCACGATCGGCCAGGCCCGCGCGTGGGCGGTCGGGCTGCTGCCGGCCGACTGTGACCGGGCCGACGACGTCGCTCTGGTCGTGAGCGAGCTGGCCACCAACGCCATCCTCCACAGCGCGTCCGGAGCGCCGGGCGGTCGGTTCGCCGTCCAGGTCGAGATCGACACGACCGCCCACAGCGTGGGCGTGACCTGCATCGACCTGGGGCCCGCACTGTTTAAGGCCATGCGAGGCGAGGGCGAGGGCGGGCACGGCCTGGCCCTGGTCAAGCACCTGGCCGACGGCTACGAGGTCCGCGCCGAGCCGACCAGCCGCACCGTGTGCTGCTGGCTGGACTGGCCTGCGGAGGCGGCCCGATGAGCCGGGCCAGGCAGTCACGCCGCGCCGAGTCGGTGGTCGGCCACCTGGTGGCCATCGCCGTCCTGTCGGCCGGGGCCTGGTGGGGGCTGACCTTCACCACGCTTCCCGGACCGGTGGCGGCGTGGCTGTCCGGCCTGGTGGCCGGGCTGTCGGCGCTGCCCGCGCTCAACACGGCCCGCCGCCGTCTGGTGGCCGCCGTCTCCCCCGTATCGATCCCCAAGCCCCGGCCCCGCCGGGCGGGAGGTGAGCACGGATGACACACCAGGACCCAGCGGTCGACCCGATGGCCGACCCGGTCGACGGCAGCGAGGAGCCCCGCCCCGCACCGCCGGTCACGTACGAGAGTCCGGCCGACGACGTCGACCAGGCGGCCGAAGACGAAGAGGAGGTGGGCGAGGAAGCGCCGTCGGGGATCCCGGCCGGTCACCTGGCCGCGGGCGGCGTGACCAGCGGCACGGTGCTGCTGGGGATGCTCTACCAGCTCACCGGCCTGGCCGGGCTGGTCGCCGGTGGTGTGCTGGCCGGTGGCGGCGCTGTGGCCTACGTCCGCCACCGTCGCGGCCGCCGCACGCGTCCTGGCGACGGCTGGGCCACCAGGACAGCCACCAGGACAGCGACCAGGACGGCGTTCAAGAGCGGCGGCAGCGGCAGCAGTGGTGGCGGCAGGGCCTCCCTGGGAGGTCTACTCGGCGGCCGGAAGCCGTCCGGCAGGTCCGCGCTGTTCAGCACCGCCTCCAGCGGCTCCAAGAGGACGGGCCGCTCCGGCGGCGTGGGCGGTGGCGGCAAGGCGGGCGCGCCTCGCGCAGGGCGTGGCGGCCGTCCGGCCGGGAGCGGCGCCGCGGCACGCAGGTCCGCCGCGGGCAAGAGCGCGGGCGTGATGGGCGCTGTCCGCCGGCGGGTGGCCGGGGTGTCGTCCGCGCTCACCCGTACCGCGACCCGTGGGAACCGTCCTGGGGCCCGCAAGAGTGCCGCCACCAGCAGGACCAGCAGGACCGGCCGTGCCCGCCGCGCCGCCGCCTGGCTCGACCACACGGTCGACAAGAGCGCCGCCCGTGCCGCGACCGCAGGCCGGACCGCTGCCCGCGCTGCCGCTGCCGGTGCCCGTAAGGCGGGGGTGTGGGCCGACCGCAAGACCGGCCAGCGCGTGTCGGCCGCCTACCGGGCCGCCACGGTGGGCACTGACCGGAGTTTCCGGGCCCGCCGGCGTCGCGCCGCGGCCGTTCTGGGCTGGCACGGGCCGGTGACCGGGCCGATCCTGGCCCTGGTCGCTGTGTTGTCAGAGGCATGGCGCCGCCGCAAGGCCCGCAAGACCCGCAAGGTCGAGGCCGCCAACGCCGGGGCGCAGACCAGCGCCCAGGCCGAGACGACCACAGCGACGGCGCAGGAGGCGAAGGCGACGTCGCCGGCCGACGACGGCGACCCAGCCCTGGCCGCCAGCGCCGCGTGCCCACGCTGCGGCACCAAGGTCACCGCCACCATCCCCAGCCAGGAGCACGACATCTGGGTCACCTGCGCGTGCGGGCACCGCATCCGGTTCTTCCGCGCGCCGAACGACCCGCCCGGCAACTGGGACCACGTCGACCTCGGCGACCAGCACGACCAGGCGGTCACCGGCACCAGCCGGTGCGCCGGGTGCGGCGCCTGGCACACCGCCACCATCGCGCCTGGCCAGCGCGCCCGCAGGGTCCGGTGCGCGTGCGGCACCGAGCTGCTGTTCGTCCGCAAGCCCACAACCACGGCGGCCGGTCACGGCCGGCGCCGTCCGCCCTACACCGCACCAACCGCCTACACCAGGAGGAACCACGCCATGAGCGCGAACCCGCTGGCCGCCGCCGCGGCCGAACTTAACGCCGCCGCTGCCGCCCACGCCCCTACCGACATGTGGCAGGTCGCGCGGGAGCTTGACCAGCTTCCGGAGGTCCCGGCCAACGTCGGCATGGCCCTGCGGACGTACACGACCCGCCTGCAGGGCGAGTACCCCATCCACCCGGCCGTGGTCGAGGCACTGGGCGAGCTGTACATGGCGCACGCCCAGCTCGTGCAGCGCGCCGAGGAGATCGGCACCCTGTTCCGCACGGTCCACGCCGAGGACCTCAAGCGCGAGGAGGCCCCGCGCGTGAACGAGGGCGCCTGGAACGTCTGACCCCCGCCCCCTCGGGTGAGGCTGCGTACGGCGTCCCGGCCCTGACCTGCCGGGGCGCCGGTCGGAACCGACCCGAACCCCCTTCCCAGAACCTCTGACCTGCATGGATGAACCGGAGATCTGTGATGACCGCTAAGACACCTGCCAAGATCAAGGCCGATTGGTCGCTCAAGCCGCGCAGCGCGGTCGCGGCGACCACCCAAGGGGCGCTCGCGCTGGCCGCCGTGGCTGTCGCGGGTGATTTGGCCAGCGTGGAGCCGCTGTGGGGCGGCGCCGCCACCGCTGCCGGCGCCGTGGCCATCGTGGTGCGCTCGGCCCATCTGGCGCACCCGCCCGCTGGGCTGCTGTACCGGCTGACGTGCTGGCTGGGGGCCGGGTCGTGGCTGACCTACACCCTGGCTGCCGGCCTGTGGAGCCAGGGCGTGTGGGCCACGCTCGGCGTGGGCGCGCTGACCGCCGGGATCCTTGCCCCGGTGGGGCGTACGGCGCCGCGCAAGGCCAGGGGGCAGGCCGCCGGCCGGGCGCTGGTGCTGGGCCGGGCCGCCAAGGTCGGCGAGGAGTGGGAGCACCGCATCCAGCGGGTGTGCCGGATGCGGGTGCAGGTGACCAACGTGGTGACCTGGCCGACCCGGTGCGGCTTCGACGTGCACGTGGACCTGCCCGGCGCCGGGGCGACCCGCACCCAGCTGGCGGTGGCCTGCGACGCGCTGGCCACCGACGCCCGCCTGCCGCAGGGCTGCGGCGTGGAGGTCACCCCCGGCGCGCACCGCGGCGCCGTCGTCTTGCGGGTGGCCACGGTCAACCGGCTGACCGACAACATCGACTACCCGGCCGACTACCGGGCCCGCTCGATCCTGGAGCCCTTCGCCCTAGGCGAGTACCGCGACTCCAGCCCCGCCGAAGTGATGCTGCGTGAGGCGTCCGCGCTGGTCACCGGCAAGAAGGGGTCGGGCAAGACCACCACGCTGCACGCGCTGACCGCCGGGATCGGGCTGTGCCGCGACGCCCTGGTCTGGCACATCGACCTCAACGGCGGCGGCATGAGCCAGGCCTGGCTGCACCCCTGGCTGGAGGGCGACTCGGCGCGGCCGGCCGTCGACTGGGCCGCCGCCACCCCCCAGGAGGCGCTGACGATCGCCGAGACCGCGCTGGCCATCGCCAAGGACCGCAAGAAGTCCACCCGCGCCCTGAAGATCAAGGCCAACTCCTCGCTGATGCCGGTCAGCGCCGACCTGCCCGAAATCGTCGTCATCGTGGACGAGGGAGCCGAGGCGCTGGCCCCGGCCAACCGCGACCCGGTGCTGCGTGACCTGCGTGAGGCGCTGGAGGAACTGCAGCGCATCGGCCGTAACGAGGCCTGCAACGTCGTCGTCAGCTCCCTGCGCGCGACGCAGGACATGATCTCGGCCAACATCAAGAAGCAGTCCGACGTGCGGGTCGGCATGTACGTCACCGACGAAGAGGAACTCAGTTTCCTGTTCGGCTGGAACCGCGGCCTGTCCTTGGCCGACCTGCCCGGCGTCGGCTGCGGCTTCATCCAGGCAGGCCAGGGCACGCCGCGCCCGTTCCGCTCCTACTTCATGCGGCCCGGCGACATCGTCGAGGCCGCCCAGGCCGTGGCCCGCATCCGCCCCGAGCTCGATCCGGCCGCCCGCGGTGTGGCCGGCCAGGCCTACTCCACCCGCTACGGCCGGATGCGCCAGGCCTTCACCGACCTCGATGGCGTTCAGGTGGAGCTGGCCGGGGTGCACCATGCCTCTCCCGCCGCCCCGTCCGCCGCCCCGTCCGCCGCCCCGGCCGGTGCGGCCACCAGGCCGCACCTGGCGCCCGTGCCGTGCGGCCCGGACGCCACCGCGTGGCCCGACCTGCGCGAGCTGGCCCCCAAACCCGCCGCCCCGGCGCTGAGCTCGGCTGCCTCCTGGCCCGACCTGCCCCGGCCGCGCCAGAGCGACGCCCTGCGCGCCGAGCACGTCCGCACCCTGCCGTCCGCCCCGGCCGCGCCACTGCCGGAGATCCTGCGCCGTGCCCTGGCCGTCTTCGACGCCGAGCGCACCGGGCGGCTGCACAGCGAGGAACTCGGCGCCACGCTCGCGCTAACCACGACCGTCCTGGCCGACCTGCTGCGCCCGATCGGGGTCACCCCGCTGCCGAACGCGTTCCTGCGCAACGGCGAGCGGGGCCGCGGCTATGAGCGGGCCGACCTTCAGGCGGCTGCGGAGCGTATCGCCCGGGGCGAGCTGGACGTGCCGGCGGAGGTGGCCGCGTGGCCCGCCGCGTGAGTGTGGGGGTCCCACGTGTGGCTCCCACGCCCCCACACCCCCGCACGTAACCCCACACACCCGTCCGACCAGCGGAAACGGCCTCCTGTGTGGGGGTGTGCGAGGGCCGGGAACCCCCCTGTTTCCGGGGTCTGGAAGCCCTGAATCCCCCACCTTCCAGACCCCCACGGCCCCCCACGACCCTCACAGCCGTCCTGCGGACGCACCGCACCCGACCACCTGAACGTCACTCACCGTCACCGAATGGAGGACCGATGACCGTCAACCCGATCGCCGCCGCCGCAGCCGACCTCAACGCCGTGGCCGCCGCACACGCCCCCCTGGACATGTGGCAGGTCGCCCACGAGCTCGACGAGATCGCGGCCGTGGACGACTTCACCGCCACCGCGATCCGCACCTACAGCCGGCGCCTGGAAGGCGAGTACCCAATCGACCAGAGCGTGCTGGAGGCCCTGGAGAACCTCGCCAGCGCGCACGCCGACCTCGTGGCGATGGCCGAGGAGATCGGCCCGCTGTTCCGCCGCGCCCACGAGGCCGACCTGAGCCGCGGCCAGACGCCCCGCGTCAGCGAGCACCTGTGGAACGTCGACGGCGGCAACACGACGCCAAGCGAGCCGGGCCTGTGCCCCGACTGCCCGGCCGACTGCCCCCGCCGAGGGACCCCGCACACCCCGCCAGTAAACCTGCCCTGACGGCCCAGGCCCCGCACACCCACACGGGCGCGCACCACCGCGGTCCATCCGCCAAGACCGGCCGCGGCGGGCGCGCCCGCACAACCCCATCCATCCCGACAGGTCCAGAAAGGGCACTCCCATCATGACCCATCCCACCTTGGCGGCCGCGACGCTCGCGCTCGCCCTCACCACCTCCGCGCCGGTCCCGCCGCCCGCCTCGACCACCGACCCGGCCGGAATCGTCATGGGCGTCAAGCACCCGACAGGCGGCGGCCTGGTGCTCATGATCGGCCTGCTCAACCAGGGCCGCGCCTACGAGCGGGCCGCCACCGCCGTCCAGGTCGGGGCCTGCACCCGACGGCCGTCCATGGCCTACCCGGCCTGCCTGGTCCAGACGCACACGGCGAGCCCCGCGCTGTCGCTGCCCCTCAGCGGGAGGACCGCATGAACCCGCACCTGCACGACGACGATCGGCAGCCGTCGGCCACATACACGATCGACGACCTCCCCTTCCTGACGCTGGCCGCCGCGGCGCACCCCCGCATGGAACGGATGCTGATACTGCTGTCGAGTCAGGAGATCGCCGAAAAGGAGAAGACAGCGGCCCGGCGGCTGCCACACGAGCTGATCTCCTCGCGCGACGTCCCCCCGTCACTGTGGGCCCGTGAGACCGCCGAGATGACGCTCGCCCGGTGCTGCCACGCGCCCACGCTGCATGTTCTGGCCGGCAGCCCGTTCCACGCGGTGCGCGTCGCCGTCGCCCGCAACGTCTTCACACCCGGCGCGGTACTGGCCGAGCTGGCCCGCAGCGACGACGGGCTGATCTCCAACACATCGGCCGCCAACCCCGGGCTGCCGCTCGAGGACCTCGAAGCGGCCTTCCTGCTGGGCACGGTGACCGCACGGCACGGCGCGCTCTTGCACCCGGGCGTGCCCCAGCACATTGTCGACGTGGCCGCCGAGGACCCGACATGGATGGTGCGGTGCGCGGCCGCCGCCCACGCCCGGGCCACACCCGCGGCGCTGGCCCGCCTGGCCGTCGACCAGGACGCCGTCGTGCGCGCGGCGGCCGCAGGAAACCCGGCCCTGCCCCCGCACCTCACGCCGATGCTGGCGGCAGACTCTGACCGGCATGTGCGGGCAAGGCTCGCCGGCAACCTGGCCTGCCCCGCCGCCGCCATCGACCGGCTGGCCCACGACCCCGACCCGTGGGTAGCCCGCGCCGTCGCCCAGGCCCCGGCGCTCACCGAGGCGGCCGCTGTCCTCCTGGCCGCCGACCCCACACCAGAGGTGCGCGCGAAACTGGCGGGCAACCCGGCCTGCCCCGCACGCCTGCTGGCGGCGTTGGCCCACCAGCGGCAGCCCGTCGGCGTGCGCTCGGCCGTCGCGGCGAATCCGGCCACGCCCCCACCGACGGTGCAACGCCTGGCCGCCGACCGCTCCCGGACAGTACGCGAGGCCGCCCTCCAGAACGCTCACAGCGTCGTCGCCGGAGGTGAGTGACTCCATGGACACCAGCGAACAGGCCGTCACGGTGCTGCTGAGCGAGTACGACGCCCTCAAGGCCGAACAGCGCTCTCGCATCGGCACCCGCGACCAGCTGCTTTACGCGATGCTGACCGCGGCCGCCGCGATCGCCGCCGTCACCGCCACGGCCGGACGGCTGGAACTGCTGCTGGTGCTCCCTCTGGCTGGGCTGGTGCTCGGCTGGACCCACCTGCACAACGACCACCTCATCACCGAGATCGGCCGATACGTGCGCGACCGGCTGGGGCCGCGCCTGCACGGCCTGGTCGACGGCGTCAGCGACCTGCCGATGTTCGAGTGGGAGACCGAGCACCGCACCGACCGCCGCCGCATCTCGCGCAGGTGGTTGCAGCTGGCGGTGAACCTGGCCTCCTTCTGCCTGCCGCCGCTGGCCGCGCTGATCGTGGTGTGGGCCGCGGGCCCGCACGCGCCGGCGGTGCTGGCCCTCTCCACCCTGGAGGCGTCCGCGCTGGCGGTCCTGGCCTTCCAGATCACCCGCTACGCCGAACTGGCCAGCGTGCGGCAGGTGACCCGATGACGGGCATCCCCGCCACCACTTCCAGGACGGCCGCCACCGCCGGGGCGTTGTCGGAGGTCGAGGCGATCGGCGCACTGCTGGAGCGGCTGCCCGAGGCTGACGCCGCCGAGCTGGTCGCGCTGGCCCGCACCTGCCCCGAGTTCGGTGTGCAGGCCCTGCTGCCCCGTCTGCAGCGCGTCTTGGACGAGCTGCGTCGCCGCCTGATCGAGGTCATCGCTCAGGCCCACCGCCAGGCCGTGCTGGCTGAGGAGTGGATCGCCTCGCTGGAGGCCGATGCCGACGCCGAAGTCGGGGCCGGTGCGGACGACATGGAGGGCGCCGCGTGACGGCGCGGACGCTGCGGGTCCTCGCCCGGCCATGGGCCGGGCGGGGTGTCCGGGGCGCCCGCCCTGACACGACAACGCCCCAGGCGCCATCCGACCAAGAACCGCGCCCGGGGCCCTCAACAGAGGAGTTCCAACCTATGTCATCGACCACCAGCCGTTCCAAGCCCTGGCCCGCCGGCGCGGGCGACCGTCCCGCCAAGCCCCTGAAGTGGTGCTCGGTCCACTCGGCGCAGTTCAGCAGCGCCACGTGCCCGCGCTGCACGGCCAGCGCAGGAACGGCGCGGACATGACCACCACCTCATCCCCCTCGTTCCCGGGCGCGCCATCGGTGCTGGCGCGCGAGACCGACGCGGTGCGCGCCGAGCTGGCCCGCATCGACGCGAAGGCCAACACGCTGCTGGCCTTTACGCTCGGCTGGCTGACCGGCCTGACCGCGCTGGCCGTCACCGGCCCGCACACCGGCCTGGTCGGCGGCGTCGCGCTGTGGGCGGCCGGGCTGCTGCTAGCCGTAGCCGCGGTGCTGCTGCTGCGGGCCGTGCGGCCGCGCATCCCACGCACCGGCGGGACCGGCTTCGTCGCGCACGCACGCGCCGCCAGCAGTGCCGAGCTGCTGACCACCCTGGCTGGCACCCACAACGGCGTACAGGGAGGAGCGGCGGCCGCCGCCGACAACCTGCTCATCCTGTCCAAGATCACTAAGGAGAAGAACGACCTGATCCGCATGGCCATCGACATCATGCTGGCCGACCTGCTGGTCCTGGGCGTCACGCTGCCGCTGATCCTGAACGGCGTCTAAGCGTGGCTGCAGACGCCGCACAGTGCCTCTCTCCCGCCTGGACGGGAGAGAGGCACGCCGCATGCCATTCAGCCGATCAGCGCCCTACAGAAGCCACGCTCAGACGTCGGCACGGCGTGATGGACGGCCGCATTGCCCCGAGCACGAGCGCGACAGAACGTCAGCGAACGGGTGGGCAGGGCACCTGCCGCCTTTCTGAGCACCCGTTGGTCAGCGTCATGCCGCTTGCCAGCCTGGCAGTCGTGTCGGGCGCTGCGGCCGATGGCGTGGAGCAACGCCCTAACCGGCCTTTGCAGAGTGTAAATGGCGAAAATCAGGCCTTGAGCAGGCATTCTGACAAGTTTGCCGAACGATTTGTCAGAGAATCTGATAGTGATCACTCCATGCGGACGCAGTATGCGGTCTGCCGGCCCCGCCCCAGCGCGCCGGCACCTGGCCTAGCCCCCCTGATCGAGCACCGCACTGCCCGCCAGTCCCCCAGTAGACAGCAGCCAGCCTCAGACATTCGGGTCGATGTCCGGCGTTCTCTACAAGATCGAGGCCGCCATACCCTGACCATGATCGAAAACACGGAAAGTTGTTGCGCGACACGCCCACGTAAACCTGGAACCGTGAACCGTGGATGCGCCATGATTGGCGACCATGAGCGGACGCAAGCCTGGCCCTCCGGCCACAGTCGTGCATCGGTACTCGCAGTCGATCACCGACCCCGAGCTGCTGCGCCTGTTGAAGGCTCGGCATGCTCAAGAGGGCGGCTCATTCGCCGCCGCCGTCGAGCGTGTGCTCCGCGAAGCGCTCAAGCCCAATTCGCAGGCCGAGCCCGGCGCCCAGGAGGAGCTACCGCTCGGCCGGGACGAGATGGTGGCTGCCTAGCTGTACGGCTGGCGTCCTGTCATGGAGGAGTACCCCTAACAACAAGAAAGCCCCGCAGCGCGGGGCGTTTCCTGACGAGCGATCCACTACGTCGTTCGGCTCCCACATGGTTTCGCAGGCCCTGTGAGCTGAGCGACAAGGAGGATCGTCCGGCGGTATTACCGCGTCGGCCTGGCAGGCCGCCCGCGGGCTTTGTCGTGCCTCCTGAGGTCCATCAGAAGGGCAATCGCCATTATGGCATTTGAACGTGGGGCCATGCCAGCATGCCCCCCAGCAGGAACCGTGGCGTGTCGGACACGCGTCACCAAAACGCCCAGCAGGCAGCACCGATCCGGTGTTCGCTGGACGGTGCTCTCCGGCGTGTCGGACCTGCCCAACCTCCTGAACGCACCGTCGCGGGCGGTCATCGCGGCCGCAGTGCCGCGCGGGATGCGCCGGGCCGGCTCGCAGCAGGAGTGGCTGCGCACCCTCAAGGAGGACGCGCAGGTTCTGGAGCTGCGCTGCGACGGCTACACGAACCTGCTGCGCGTGGCCAACATCATCGTGTGGGGCGCCGACTGGGCGACCATGTGCTCCCGGCCGACCATCGCGCGGATCGTCGACGTGACCGGGCTGGCCAAGCCGACGGTGAAGCGATGGGTCAGGTGGCTCAGGGACCGGGGCTGGCTCGGCGTGGTCGAGCAGGGAAGCACCTGCCAGTACCGCAAGGGGACGATGGCGGGCCTGGTTGATGACGGCCTCGGCCACCGCGCCGCCGTCTGGGTGCTGGCCGTCCCCCGCCGCACTACCCGCGACGAACACCGTGATCTGGCTGTTGACCAGCCTGGATACACAAGTGAACCCCCTTCTGTTTCTCTCCCTAGGAGAGAAACAATCTTTCCCACGCGCGCGAATCAGCAGAGATCATCACTCAAACGCCTCAGGCCACGCATCTCACCTGAGTGGTCATTGCACACCACGCCAGGGACGAAACGCGACAAGGTTGCCCTGTGCGAGCGCCTCCGTGCGGAGACCCCAGTACTGCGGCGCGTCACGGCCTGGTACCTGCGGTGGTGGCTGAGGACCTTCCTCGACAGCGGGTGGACCGCGGCCGATGTGCTGCATGCGCTTGACGTGCGTCCGGACGATTCGCGGTGGACGTACACGTGGTCGAGCACGGCGGAGATCCGCAACGTACCGGGCTGGGTGTGGCATCGGCTGTCGGCGTGGCTGGACGACCAGGGGCGGCCGCTGCCCTCGCGGTCGCAGCAGCGTGCGGCCGCCGACGCGGTCCGGCGTGCGGAGCAGGTGGCGCGGCGACAGGAATGGGCGCGGATGGCGGCCGCCGCCGGGTGGCTGGAGGTGCCTGGGCCGCGCCTCGCGGCCCGGGGGGACGGGGGGGGTGGGGTGGTGGGGGGGCGGCCACGTTTTTGGGGGGGTTGGGCGCCCCCCGCCGGTTGGCTGGAGGTCCGGGGCCCCCGCCTCGCGGCCCAGGACGACGGCGCCCTGGCGGAGACGGTGGCGTCTGCGCCGGCGGCCGGGCCGAACACGGCCTGGCGGGAGGCCCGCACCGAGCTCGAGCGTCGCCGACAGGAGAAGGAGGCGGCCGAGCTGGCGGCACTGGCCGCCTGGAGAGCCGAACGCAGATCTGGGCAGGCGGCTGGGAGGGAGGTGTCGTGATGGCGGAGGCACGGGAGTGGGCGGCGCTGGCGCGTGAGTGGCTGAAGACGAGCTCGCCGCGGGCGGCCCAGGCGATGCGGGAGCAGGGGCAGGAGGCGGCTCGGCGGCGCCGTGAGTGGCGGCCAGGCGAGGAATGGCGGGGCAAGCGCGCTGACGCGGAAGCCGAGCAGCAGGTCGAGCGGACCCGGTGGGCGACAGAGCCCGAGGAAGCGGCCGGCCCGAGCGAGGCGGAGATCGAGCGGGCCAAGGCTGCTTTGGCGCGGGAGACGGCTCTGGCGCGGGCTCGTGCTCGGGCCCGGCGTGACCGTCTGCCGGGCGAGACCCGGTGACGCGCTAAAGGAAATCTACAAAGTACAGGAGCCCGACCTGCACACCCTCCCAGGAGAAGAGGAGCGGCAAGCACCTGCGATCGCTGCTGCGCGAGCACTTCCGCGCCGGCTGGACACCCACCGACGTGCTGCACGCCCTGGACCACACCCCAGACGGCACCGCCTGGACGCTCACCAGCGACCCGCGCTGGCTGCCCGGCTGGATCCGCTACCGGCTCACCCCCTGGCGCACCCCGGACGGCGGCATCGCCTCCTCGCCCTCCCAGCTGCGCGCCGTCCGCCACCAGACGCTCGCCCAGACCCGCGCGGCGGCCGCCACCGAGCACCAGCGCCTGCTGGCCCGCCGCATCGACGCCGCAGCTCCGGCCGCCGCCGCCGCCATCCAGCAGCAAGATCAGCGACGAACCCGCCTTAACTTTGTAAAGACGGGCGCATCGGCCAGCCGCCCCTCAGCGCCCCCTGGAGCCATACACCCCCCCTCCCCGGCCCCAGCCGCCGGGAATGGCGCGTTCGAGTCCTCACGGCCCGCTGAGGGCCACGCGGATCGGGTTTCGTCGGGATCGATCACCTTGCGCGAGCCTGAAGAGCTCTTCCAACGCGCCGTCGACCGGCATGCCCTACCCGGTCAGGGACCGGCCGACCTCGAGGACGCGGCGGCCGTGGCGGCCGACCGCGCCTGGCTGGCCCGCGTCGTGGCCACCCAGTCCGCCGGCAGTTCGCCGAGCACGCCGACGGCCGACCGGTGATCCACGGAAGACGCCACCCTGCTACGGCCCGCCTGTCATCATCGCGATGACAGATCCGTCATCGTCTTGACGACACCTCCCGGAGGCGCGCGGTGGACCCGGCCTACGACCTGACCAACCCGCACGAGGCCTCCCGCTTCCTGACCGACGACCCCGCCGGCGGTGCCCGCTACGTGCCGCCCGGGTTCGAGCCGGGCTGGTTCAGGCAGCTCGCCTCGCTGGCTCAGTTCGCCGAGCCGAGCTCGTGGTCTCACACCCTGACTGGCGATGAGGCGCTGGCCGCGCTGACTCTGCTGGCGGCCGTGCGCGACTGGCTGACCAACGCCGAGCCGGACCTGATCGCCGCCGCCCGCCAGGCCGGCGTCACCTGGGACGCCCTCGCGCCGGTGCTGCGGGTCGGCGATCGCCGCGCCGCCCAGCGCCGTTACACCCGCATCACCCAGGCCGCCCACGCGGCCGACGCGGCCGACGTCGCCGGCGCGGCGGAGCTGACGGCAAGCCTGGACAGGCTGCCGGTCGACACCCGGCCCCTGCCGTCGGTCGATGCCTACGACGACCTGCTGCCCAGCCGCCGGCGACAAGACGACGGTCCAGCGGCGCACGTCTCCGAGGCGAACGCCATCGCCGCCACCACCACCGTCGACGTCGACGCGGCGCCCCGAGCCACAGTGACCGGCCGCGCGACCGACCCCGGGCATTCGGTGGGGGGCAGCGGCCGCGTCCACCAGATCAAGATCACGTTGCGGGATGTCCAGACGCCGGTGTGGCGGCGCGTGCACGTGCCGTCGACGGCCACGCTCGCCGAGCTGCACGAGGTGGTCCAGGTCGCGATGGGCTGGGAACAGCACCACCTGCACCTGTTCAGCGACGGCGACGTCGAGTACGGCGACAACGCCCGCGACGAGAGCGCGGTGACGCTGGCCACGCTCATCCCCCAGGTTGGCGACTGGCTCGGCTACCGCTACGACATGGGCAACTGCTGGGACCACGACCTGGTTGTGGAGAAGGTCCACCAGGCCGCCCGCAACACCACCTACCCGCGCTGCAGCGCCGGCGGCCGCGCCTGCCCGCCCGAGGACAGCGGCGGCCCCGAAGGGTACGCCGAACACCTGCGCGCCCTGCGCCACCGCAAGGGCTGGAAGTACCAGATGGCCAAGCACATCTTCGGCACCACCAGATGGGACCCCGCCGCGTGGGACCGAACCGAGGTCAACACCGGCCTGGCCGGGCTGGCCAAACTATGGACCCAGCAGGCCGCCGCGCGCAGCTCGGGGGACATGACAGCGAAGCGATAGGCGTGGCTGGGCTCGCGGCGTACCGTGGCGATCGTGACAGTCGACAGCGATGCGTGGGACGCCCAGCACCAGCAGAACCTGATTGACCTGGCCGACGACCTGGCCGAGCTGGACGCGGCGTTGCTGGCGCAACTGGGCCCGGTCGACCGGGCCCGCCAAGTGCGCGCCCGGGAAGCGTTGTGGGCCTATGCCGACGCGATGTGGGACGCGGTCAAGGCGACCAAGCCCGGGGAGGGAAGCCCGGCGACGCGCAATCCTTACAACTGCGTGGCCGCGAGTCCTACGGCGGCACTCGATACATGATCATGTAGTCGGAGTCTGTGACCGTCCAGATCCGTAAAGTGATGACGGTTTGTCGGTGCCCGGCGGCACAATCGGTCTCCATGAGCCTCCCCCGCCGGACGTGCGCCGCCACTACCGCGGCTGTCATCACCGCCATCGCCACCATCGGCTGCAGCCCCGCCTCCACCTACGACCAGCGCATGACCTATCTGCGCAAGGTGGCCGGCCGCGGGGTGGACACCTACAAGCTGCTCTACTCCCAGGAGGCCCAGATCGACAAGGGGCGCTGCGAGCGCGCCTTCGTGGGCAATGGCGTCATCAACGATGCCCCCGACGACGTGACTGGCGGTGGAGAGACACCAGAATGGCGCGCCCAGGTCAAGGAGTTCTTCGTCGACTCCTGCATCAGCGGCAAGCCCAAGCCCGTCCCCGGCGATCTGCCCGACCCCGCCGCGTCGCAGCCGTCGACCACTCCCTCCCCCACCGCGCCGTCGACGGCCACCCCGACCAGTACCCACTAGCCCGGCACGAAGGACACGCGAAACGGCCCCGGCCGACAGGCTGTCTGTGGGCCGGGGCCGCTTCGCGTCTGGAGCGGTGCTGGAGAACAGCAACGTGGGGCTCTACGAGCACGTAACCGCCGAGACCTGAGAGGCCAGAATTCCCTGTGTCGTCTGCCTTCGGAATGTCAGTGCTCCTTGTCACCTGCTGTCAGTGGCTTTCGGTGCCGGGGAAGTGTCGTAGCCGGACGTCACTGTGGGGTGGTGTCTTCCTTGGCCATCGTGGGTGAAGGTGGGGATCGATGACCCGGCTGCGTGATCGGATCATGGCGACGGGCGCGTCCGCGCCCAGCTACTACGACCTCGCTCTGGCAACGAGCCGGGTGCCGGGTTGGGAAGATACGCTCGAGCCCTTCCATGATCTTCTGCGCAGGCCCGGCGGTGAGTGGGCCGCTCGCAGTATCCGGGCCAAGGTCGGCCAGGGACTGCGGACCGACATGCTGGGCAAGGCGAAGGTGATCGCTGCCGAGAACGTCGCCCGATACCTAACCGACACCTACACCCGCCCCGAAGATCTCTACACGATGCTGTCCACGGTGATCGTGGTGCCGCCGCATGAGCTCACGTTCGTGGAGGTACAGGGCGTCGAGAACCGGATGGGTTATCACGCCTTCGGCTGGGCGGTGTCCCGCCAGCCCCGAGCCAGGGGCGGCTGGGTGATGGACGCGAACTTGTTCGTCGAATGGGACAAGGGCAAGCCCTTCATCCTTGCCCTGATGACATGGTTTCTGGGCGAAGACGGCCGCTACCAGCCGGAAGGTGAGCTACCCACCCCCTACACCAGGATGTCTTTCCCCAAGGACCCCGATCACCCGGGCGTTGTGGAGAACCTCTGCGAGCGGCTGGTCATGGGGTACGGCATCGCCGTAGCGACTCTGGCCATGACATTCGGGTTGATGCACAGCAAGAACGTCGACGTCGTCGTGCAGGTTCCTGGCGAGAAGCAGTCGCGAGCGCATCACAAACGCCGCGGTGTCCCCTTGACCCGATACTCCGTCTTGGACATCCAACCCGTGACCCGGGCCTTGGAGCGCGAGGGGAATGCGAGCGCCGACGGATTGGGCAGCGCGCTGCACCTCTGCCGTGGGCATTTCAAGACCTACCGGCCGGAAGCGCCCCTGTTCGGCAGGCTGTCCGGTCAGTATTGGTGGAAGGAACACCCGCGGGGCAAGGCCGAGCACGGCGAAGTCCATTCCAGCTACCGCGTGCACCCCGCTGCCTCCGACGCTGGCGTGGGGCGTGTTTACGAGCCGGTCGACGAGCACACCGAACTCGCGACGGGCACCCGCGAAGGGGGCGGGCGTGATCCTGATCTGGCCGGCCGGGGTCTTCGCGCTCACAATCGTGTCCAGAACCAGCTCGCCGAGGCGTTGCTGGCGGCCGGGCTGACCCCGCTGCGCCCTGCCCCGCACGAGAGCCAATACGACCTCGGCTGGCTCTCGAGCACGGGTGATCTCTACATCGCCGAGGTCAAGAGCCTCACCGACGCCAACGAGGTCCAGCAGGTGCGGCTGGCCATCGGCCAGGTGCTGCACTACGCGACCGGGTTGACCACATCGGCGGGGCGCATTCATCCCGTCATCGCCTGCGAACGCGAACCAGCCGATGGCGACCTGGTCCGCGCGTGCAGTGACCACGGCATCGCGATCGTCTGGCCGGAGCGCTTCGCCGGCTGGCTCGCCGAGCATGATGAAACGAGGCGATGAGCCGTGGAGCATCCGCGCGATGACCAGGAAGGGTATGTGCCGAGTCTGCATGATCACCTGCAGCTCACCGGTAGCGAGGCCCGGACGTTCTCCTTCGAGGAGGTCATCGCCGTCCGGGCTCGGCTGACCGGCGAAGACCTCGGCGGCGGCAGTACTCACTGATATTCCAACGGCAGACGACACCCTGCCCGTACATCAATCCCAGCCACATCCGAGGCCAGCGCATCTGACTTCCATGATTGCCATTTTTGCCCCACAGGAGTCACCATCAAGTCAAAGCCAAGATCTTCATAAGAACCCAGGTATCGCTGACGCGATACGCAAGTCCGAGAACCTGCAGGTCAGGGCGCAGGGGGTGATCCGGCGTGGCGTGGGTTACCGTGCTGGGCCCGTCCCAGGTGCAGATCGACTACCGGCTGCGTGAGGGAGCCGGCTGCGATCAGGTCGGCTACCGGCTGGCCGGTGACGGCGCGGGCGGCGAGCTCGCCGGTGAGCAGGAGGCCGGGTGCGGCCTGACCTGGATCGGCGCCGGGCTGGCCCAGTTCGGGGTCGAGGGCATGGTGGCGGGTGCGCCGTTGACCGCCGAGCAACATCTGGCGGCCCGGTCGCTGATGGATGGCTGCCACCCGGACTCTGGCGAGCGGCTGGTGGAGCCGAAGAAGGCCACCGACCCGCTGTCGCAGCTGGCCGCGATGCCGTTGCTGGAGGCGCTGCAGCAGGCCGCCGATGACGCCGGCGTCATCGTGGCGGAGCTGCTGTCGAGGGTGAAGTGGGCGGTGGCGCGGGCGGGCCGGTTGCAGCGCGGGGTGGAGCGGCAAGGGGAGGCGCACCGGATCCCGATCGGTGACGCTGAGCGGCTGGCCGCGGTGGCCGGCCTCGACCTGGAGGCACTCCATGACGCCGACCGGCTACAGGCCGCGCGGGCGCACCGCCACTCGCGGGTGCAGGTCGGCAACCGTGGTTTTGACCTGACGTTGGACCTGCCCAAGAGCGTGTCGGTGCTGTACGGGCTGGCCGATGACGAGCTCGCTCGCGGGATCGAGGACGCCTTCGCCCAGGCGGTGGCCGACACGGTGGCCGCGGTGGAGGAGTGGGCTGGGTACGGCATCCGCGGGCACAAGGGCGAGGGCGCGCTCGGCGAGCGGGTCGAGGGCACCGGGCTGATGGGCTGGGTGATGTGGCACCGGTCGGCCCGGCCCGTGCGCGGGCAGGTCGGCGACCCGCACCTGCACGCGCACGTGGTGCTGGCCAACATGGTGCGCGGCGTCGACGGCAGGTGGGGAGTGTTCGGCGACGGCGGCCGGGACCTGTACCGCCATGACAAGGCCGCGGGCACGCTGGTGCAGGCCCGGCTGCGCCGGTTGCTGACCGAGCGGTACGGGACCGTGTGGAAGCGCGACGCCCACACTGGCGCGTGGGAGATCGCCGGCGTCGGCGCCGAGTTGCGCGCGCTGTTCTCTAAGCGCGGTGACCAGGCCGCCGAGTTGCTGGCCGCGATGGGTCTGGCCGACGCCGCGGCGGCGAGCACCGCGCAGCGCAAGACGGCAGGAGCCAAGACCCGCGAGGCCAAGGACAGCGTCCGTGCCCCGGCCGGGCTGGTGGACGCGCGCATGTCCTGGCGGCGGCAGGCCCGCGCCGCCGGCGTCGAGGCGGCCCGGCTGACCGCCGCCTGCGTGGGCGCCGCGCCGGGCCTGCCGGAGCGGCCCTCTGCGGAGGAGATCGCGCAGTGGATCTGGCGACCGGATGCCGGGCTGACTGGCCACACCAAGATCGTGACCCGGGCTGACGTGCTGGCCGATGTGCTGGAGGCGTTACCCGACGGCGTGGCCGATCTGGCCGACGCCGACGCGCTGACCGACCGGGTGTTGCAGCACGGCCCCGTGGTGCCGCTGGGCGTCCCGGCCGGCGCGGCCACGTTGACCAACGGCGAGCGCTACACCTCCGCCGATGTCACCGGTGCCGAGCAGGTGGCGCTGCAGGCCGCCCGTGCCGGGTACGGCGCCGGTCTGGCCGTGGTGGACGAGACGGCTGCCGAGCTGGCGCTGGGCGCTTTCGAGGCCGGTACGGGCCTGGCGTTGTCGCGGTCGCAGCGGGCGGTGCTGGAGCGGCTGGTGCGTGGCGGGCACGCGGTTGAGGCGGTGATCGGTGTGGCTGGCGCCGGGAAGACGACCATCATGGCGGCCGCTCGTTCGGCGTGGGAGAGCCGTGGCCTGGTGGTTGCTGGCGCGGCCACCGCTGCGGTGGCGGCGCTGGGGCTGGCGGCCGAGTCCGGCATCGGGTCTGGCACAGTGGCCGCCTGGCTGCGGCGCATCACCGGCGGGCCGGGCCTGGACGGTGTCGACGTCCTGGTGGTCGACGAGGGCGCGATCGTCGATGACCGGCAGCTGGCCGTCCTGTTGAGCGAGGCCAGACGCACTGTCACCAAGGTGGTGCTGATCGGTGACCCGGTCCAGCTGCGCGCGATCGGTGTGGGCGGGGCGTTCGCCGCGATCCACCGCCAGGTCGGCGGAGCGGTGCTGGAGGAGAATCGGCGTCAGCGTGATGACGGCGAGCGGGCCGCCCTGCAGTTGTGGCGGGCCGGGCAGCGCGAGCAGGCCCTGCACGCTTGGAGGGCTGCCGGGCGGGTGCACGCCGGGCGCACCGCTGGAGACACCCTGGCCGCGATGCTGGCCGACTGGCAGCAGGCCCGCCGCGGCTACGCCGGCGACGTGCACGCCGAGCTGGCCGGTCTGGCGCTGCTGGCCGGAGGCAACGCCGACGTCGACCGGCTGAACGGCGCGGCCCGGGCGGTGCGGCGCGCCGCCGGGGAGATCACCGGCCCGGACGTGCGCTACCGGCAGGCCGGTGGCCGCACGTTCGCCTTGGCGGTGGGCGATCACGTGCGGGTCCACAAGAACGACTACCGGGCCCGGCGTGACCGAGGTGCCGACGTGCTCAACGGCTACCGCGGCCAGGTGGTGGCCATCGATGAGGAGCGGCGGGTGCTGGTCGAATGGCGTGCCCCGCATGCTGATGGGCCGCGCCTGGAACAGCAGTGGCTCGACCGGGGGTTTATCGCGGCCGGCGGGCTCGGGTACGGCACCGCCATGACGGTGGCCGCCACCCAGGGCGCCACCGTCGATCGGGTCCTGGTCTACGGGTACGGCTTGGACCCGCACAGCTTGTATGCGGCCATGAGCCGCGATCGCGAGGCTGTCTGCCTGTATCTGCCTCGCGAGCTGCTGGAGAGCGACGCCGACCGGGCCCGCCTCGGCGAGCCGGAGGGGCATGAGGTCGAGCTGCAGCGCGCCGTCGCCGCCTACGCCGCCACCCTGCGCGGCGACCGCGCCGACCGTCTGATCACCACCGAACCCGAGCCGATCGCCCGCCGGCACGCAAAACACGCCGCCGCACCCGAGCGCGACATGCGGTCTCCTGCGGCGGCCGGGCGTGCCCACGCCCCGGATGGCCACGGCCTGCGGCAGGCACGTCAGGAGTTGGCCGACGCCGACCGTGAGGCGAGGGCCGCCGTCCGCAGGGCTGGCGCGCTGCTGGCGCTGACCCAGAGCCCGTACGGGGTC
>NZ_JBEYTJ010000072.1:0-21015 GCF_040642995.1 Nonomuraea sp. NPDC047529
AAGAAGGCGACGGACCGGAGCCGCCGCCGTGGGCCTCGTGGTTCAGCAGCCGCGAGGGTGAAGGCGTGCCCGACTGTAGTACGGCACACGCCGCCTCCGCCGAGGGGGCGATGCCGGCGTGCCGGCGCTGTCCACCCTCCATCAAGTCCACGAGGGAAGGCCCGGAAGATGGGAGTACGTCAACCTGAAGTGGATCCTTGACAACAATGCCTCGGGTACGTCCGGTGACAACGTCACACAATTCAATGGCAGGGCGAGACTTATGGTTCTTCTACGCGTTACCGCGTGAACCGGACGAGTAAGTTCTGGGTCAGCCTCCCAGATAAATCGCCACTGGTGGCACGGATACGTGCCCGATGTACACCGAATGAAATGCGGGGAGCAGGCGGCCGCTTCGGCCGCCTGCTCCCCCTGATCGCGGAGATATCACATGCCAGAACCCACCGACCTCTACGACCTGCTGGCCACCCGAGGGTTCGACGGTGAGGCCGAGTATCCGGGTTTCCACATCGTGTGGGCCGAAGGAATGGGTGGCAACGAGCTGGCCCGGCGGCTCGGCGCCGATCCGGCCAGTGCGTACCGGTGCGGCCTGGACGATATGGCGGGCCTCGGTGGCGGGCGTGCCGGCATGTGGGCCGGCGCTGCCGGCGGATGGGTGCAGGCCTTCATGTTCGACTGGTTTCCGAATGACTTCTCCTGGATCCAGGAGGCGTCGCGAGGAACACGCCTGCTGAACATTCAATGCGCCAGCGGTCATCGTCTGGACTGGGCCGTCGACGGCATCACGGTGGTCAGACTCAACCTCGTCTGGCCGAGCGAGCGGGCCGGGGCCGACCCCACCGCGCTCGACCCGCTCATGCGAGACCTGCACTTCCAACTGGACGAACCAGCGGACATCTTCAACGAAGATCCCACCACGGTCGAGGTAAGCGTGACATCAGCTCTCCGGCTGGCAGGTCGCCTCACCGGGCGGGAGATCGACGCTGGGTGGCTGGACCGCACCCACAGCCTCTACCTGTTCTGACCTCAGCACTGACGCGTCCCCGGTTTGCGAAGGGTGTCAAAACTAGGCCCAAGGCCTTGACCTGCGTTAGGCGGGCGACGACGCGCCCAGCGAATATCCCCGGGTGGCCGACTCGGGGCTCGGGCTGCCCCACCGTCACGGCTGCACGACGAGCTTCTCCCCGGACGCCGAGCCCAAGCGGTCGGAGATCTACGACTACAACCTCACCGGCGGCGGCGAACGCACGGTGCACCCCCCACGAACTTCCACGGCAACTGGATCCCGGTCCGACCCAGGCCACCGGGTCACGCGAGCTTGAGCGGCAGTTCGGTGAGCTCGTCCGGCATGGTGATCATGCAGTCGTGCCCCGTCGGCAGCTCCCACACCTGTGCCGGGCTGCCGTTGGGCTGCGTCGCCGGAACGGGCCGCCGCGTGATGCCCTCGGGTACGCCCGCGACGCCCGAACAGGCCCAGGGGCGGCGGCAGCTCGGGCATCGGCGGGATCCGCCAGCCGGTCCCGGGCTGCGCGGCGCGGTCGATGAGGGCCTGGGTGACGGGTTGCACGTCCACCGTGCTCTCGCCGTCCTCCGGGACCATCGCGTCGAGGTAGACCAGGTGGGCGATGCGGGACGCAGCCGGAAACCGGACCAAGGCCGGCGACAAGACCTTCACCTACGACGAGCGCAACCGCGCAACCGCCTGGTCTCCGGCGACGGCAGCGACTACACCTACACCCCGCGCGGCACCTTGGCCACCCGGACCAAGGACGCCGCAACCACCTCATACACCTTCGACGCCTTCGACCGCGTCACCTCGCGGATCAAGGGTGCCTCCAAGCAGACCTTCGCCTACGCGGGGATCGGCAATGACGTGGCCGCAATCAGCTCCGGCGGGGCCGTCCAGGCCAAGTACGCCAGGGCGAGTACACCGACCCCGACAGCGGGAAGGTCAACATGCACGCCCGCTGGTACCAGCCCGCTGCCGGCACCTTCACCAGCCGTGACACCCTCACCCTCGCTCCTGACCCCTCGGTGCAGGCCAACCGCTACACCGCCGCACCGGCGGCCGCCCGACGGTGGTCGAGGCCCTCCGCTCGGGTCCGTGCAACGAGCCTCAGAGTAGAGCGTCGCAGCAGGCCACAGTGGGTGACGGCTGCGGTGCCCAGCCGCGAGTTTCGGTTCGGGCGTTCGGGTATGAGTCCGGCGCTCGCCCCTCGCGACGACGTCGGCGGGGACGTTTCCGCAGGTGGCGTTGCCCGGTAACTGCTTTCAGGTCAAGCCATCCTGGAGCTCGGTCGATGCGCCGAACAACGCAGCCGCCGCGACCGGCTCCAGCCGGATCTGGAGCCGCTGGCCGGCTCCCCGACCAGCCGCCCGGAGATCACCGGAGAGAAGCCCGAGGACGACACTGCCACGCTCGTGCCGGCCATGGGTTTCGTAGATGACGCCTTCTCCCTCGCTCAGATCGACGAGCAGGGTGACGGACGGGTACGCGACCATGGCGATGTCCACCAAGGCCGGGGCAGGATGGCGGAACCCGGCCATGCTGACCCCCGGCAGCCGAACCGACGGGCGTGGGACTGCGACGTCGACCCACGCCCGGTCAGGTGGCGTCCTGGTCGGCAACACATGGCCAGTCTTGGCCTCAGGGATCACGGGCGGGCTGTCAGCGGCCCGTTGTCGTGAAGCTCAGCAGCAGTTTGCTGGTCGTCTCGGGCGCTTCCACCATGGGGAGGTGCCCGACGCCGGGCAGCAGCTCGACCCGTGCGTTCGGGACCGCGTCGTACTGGTGCGCCGACGACGGCTCCCAACGAGGGTCGGCAGCGCCGAAGATCACCTGTACGGGGACCTGGAGGGCGGCCAGACGCTCGGGCACGCTCCGTTCGGCGATGTAGGCGGTGTTCTGGCGCAGCACCGTCCTCATCGCGCGGTAGGTGATGTCCCGTACGTCGGCGACCACGTCGTCCGGGAGGTCCACCGGGCGAGCCGCCGTCGCGCTGATCCCCTTGCGGATCATCGCGTCCGAACGCCTCGGCCACAGGAGCGGGCCCAAAGGCGGGGCCAGCAGGAGTCGAAGGATGAACGGCTGCCGAAGGAGCGCGTCCGGGCTCGGGCCGCTACTGATCAGTGCGAGCGAACCCACGAGGTCGGGACGTTGCTCAGCGAGCGCGGTGGCGACGTAGCCGCCGCTGGAGTGCCCGGCCACGGCGACGTGACGAAGGCCGAGGTCGTCCAGCAGCGCCGCCACCTGACCCGCCTGTGCGGGCACGTCGTACGACGGCGCGGGCGGGGACTTGCCGCAACCCGGCAGGTCGACCCGGATGAGGTGATGGTGGGCGGCCAGTGCCGGGACCATCGGGCTCCAGAAGCCGCCCGAGGCCCCCGATCCGTGGATGAGCAACAACGGCGGCGCCTGCCGCGGGCCGTCATGGACCACGTGCATCCCATGGGAGTGCTCAATGTCGTACTCACTCATGCGGAGACTGTGCACGGGCGGTCGACTATCAGTCTTGGACAAATGTTCCCGCGGAGTTGAAGACCGACAGCCCCGCCACCATCGTCGTAGTCCCCGGAGGGGGGCGCTGTCATCGACAAATGAGGACGACATCGCCCTTCCAGCGCGGGGCAGGATCGATCAGCCAGCACTGCATGCCCGCAGGCAGGCGAGGCCACGATGCCGAACACCTCGTCATACTCACGATCGTGTCGCCTATCTCTCACTCCGCTACCTGGCGGCGGGGGACATCTTCGGGAGCGGAATGCCGGCAGCCAGGTTGTCCTTGGACTGCACGGCCTTGCGGATCGCCTCCTCAGCGACCCGCCGCACCCGCGATGCCTCATACGACACCCTCATGCGCTGGCGGACGAACGCCCGATGCCGGCTGGCCGTCCTAGCAGCCGCCTGCCGCAGCTCCACCTCCTCAGCCAGCCCCAGCGCTTCACGCACATGCCCGGCCACGGCCGTCGGCACCTCGCCGATCTTCGGAAACTACCCCAGCCGTTGATAGGACTTCAGCCACACCACAGCATCAGCAGATGATGCTCATCCTGCGTGCGGCCGCGGGCCCAGGCCACCTCGGCATCAACCGGCGTGAAGTTCTCCGCCAGTTCCCGCCGAACACCGTGGGTCTGTCCTGGCACAGCCTGGGAGGAGACCACGCCGGGGCGAGCAAGGGCACAGTGATCGCGAAGGCGACGACCACGGCCTTGGAGGGCCTTCTCCGGAGGCTGGTCAGCGGGCGGGGAGGTCGGAGCGGGGGACGACGAGGCCGCTTTCGTAGGCGAAGACGATCGCCTGGGCGCGGTCGCGCAGATCGAGTTTGGTCAGGATGCGGCCGATGTGTGTTTTGACGGTCTGCTCGGCGACGACCAGGGCTGCGGCGATCTCGGCGTTGGACAGGCCACGGGCCACGTGGAGGAGCACCTCGGACTCCCGCTCGGTCAGCGACCGCACCCGGGGAGCGGCGCCGGGCAGGGCGGGCCTGCACCGGGCGATCTCCTCGATGAGACGCCGGGTCACCGAGGGGGCCAGCAAGGCGTCCCCGGCCGCCACCACCCGCACCGCCGAGACCAGGTCGGCGGGCGGCGCCTCCTTCAGCAGGAATCCGCTGGCACCCGCGCGCAGCGCCTCGTAGACGTAGTCGTCCAGGTCGAAGGTGGTGAGCATCACCACGCGCGGCCGGTACTGCCCGCCGGGCGGCGCCAGGAGCAGCCGGGCCGCCCGCAGTCCGTCCATGCCGGGCATGCGGACGTCCATGAGGACGACGTCAGGCCGCAGTCGCCTCGCCTCGGCCACCGCCTGCTCGCCGTCGGCCGCGTCGCCGACGACCTCGATGTCGTGTTCGGCGGCCAGCAGGGCGCCGAAGCCCGCCCGGACCATCGCGTGGTCATCGGCGACGAGCACCCGGATCGTCACGCGTGTTCCTCCTCGTCTCCCGCCCGCACCAGGGGCAACGTCAGCTCGACCCGGAACCCGCCCCGTGGCGTCGGCCCGGTCAGCAGCACGCCGCCCGTCATGGCGGCACGTTCGCGCATCCCGGCCAGCCCGTGACCGGTGCCTGCGGGCTCGGCGAGCCCGCGGGCCGCGCCCGCGGGCGGCGCGTTCTCCACCACGACCCGCAGCCCAGTCCCGTTCCCGGTGACCGCCACGGCCGTGGCGGCTCCCGGCGCGTGCCGGATCACGTTGCTGAGCGCCTCCTGCACGATCCGGTAGACCGGCAGCTCCGTCCCCGGCGGCACGTGCGCGGGCAGGCCCCGCACCGTCAGCTCGACGGGTGTCCCGGCCCGCCTGGCGCTGTCCGCCAGCACACTCAGCTGGTCGAGGCCGGGCAGCGGGGCACGCGGCGGCATCGCGTCGTCGCTGCGCAGCACGCCCAGCAGGCGCCGCATCTCGGCCAGTGACTGCCGCGCCGCCGCGCCGATGGAGTCGAACTCCCGCTCGGCGTCGGCCGGCACCCCGCCGAGCCTGCGCGCCGCGCTGGCGGCCTGGACGGCGATCACCGACATGTGGTGCGCCACCACGTCGTGCATCTCCCTGGCGATTGCGGTCCGTTCCTCCAGCAGCTCGCGCCGGGCCCGCTCGGCCGCGCTGACCTGCTCCTGCTCGGCGACCCGCGCCTGGGCCAGGCGGCGCCAGCGCAAGTTGTCGCCGACGATCAGCGGCACCGGCACGACGGCCGCCACCAGCTGCAGCGCCACGGCCGGGCTCGTGGACGACATGGGCACCAGGGACACGTCTGCCAGCGCGCCGAGCAGGGACAGCGCCCACACCGCCGCCAGCATCCATCGCGGCCGGTGCTGCGCCAGCGCGAACAGCACGATCAGATAGGCGACCACCGGCATCGGCAGCCACGGCCACGGGTTGTTCTCCGGCGGCGGCGAGACCAGCGGCGGCGTGACCAGCATCCCGATGTAGATCAGCAGCCAGGCGGTGACCGGCCGGCGCCGGCAGAACGTCACCGGAGCCGCGCAGGCCGCCGCGAGCGCCACCGTCAGCTCGACCGGAGCGTCGTAGACGGTGGCGAGCATGCCCACGTTCATGGCGAACATGAAGCCGGCGATCACCCAGGGCGCGACGGCCCGCACTCTCCCGAACCGGAGCGCGGGCACAACCGCGGTTCCGGCCGGGGCCGGGGTGAAGGCGCGCGACATGCCATCACCGTAGCCGTCGGCCTTCGTGAAGGGATCGGCCCTGCAGCTGACCTTGGGTCTCCGACCTGGGTATGACGCGCGGGCCGGTTGGCCCGAAGGTATGACGGGTCCGGACGGCTCCGTGGTGTGATGTGCCCGGCCGGGGGCCTTGCCTAGCGTCGGATCCCGTGAACGACACTGTGAACACTGTGAACACTATGAACACTGTGAACACCCTGAACGACAACAGGGACATGAAGCGCGGACGGACGTCCCGGCGGCTGGCCGCCGTACTGGCCGCGCTGGGCATCGTCGTGGCGGGACAGGCCGCCGCGCCGCCCGCCGACGCCGCCGCACGGCGGCAACCGCTGGACGGACTCTGGCAGGCCGACGGTTACGGCACCGTCGTCAGCATCGGCCAGGGAAGGCTCACCACCCACGACAC
The DNA here is from genome assembly GCF_040642995.1 of Nonomuraea sp. NPDC047529. Classification (NCBI taxonomy): domain Bacteria; kingdom Bacillati; phylum Actinomycetota; class Actinomycetes; order Streptosporangiales; family Streptosporangiaceae; genus Nonomuraea; species Nonomuraea sp. NPDC047529. The sequence goes on from NZ_JBEYTJ010000072.1 coordinate 6,578, forward strand.
GACGGCGATCAGCTGCCTGCCGGGCGTGCTGTCGGCGGAACAGACAGCGGCGACGCGCGACTCGGCGTCCTTCACGGCCCGGGCAGGCGGCCGGCGGATCATCGTCCAGACGCGGGGGTCCGGCCGGGCGCGGCTGCGGTATCCGGGCAGCGTCGGCGCCATCGGCCTGCGGAGGCTGCCCCGCCTGCCCGGGGCCTGTTCCACCCCCACGTCCGGCGACCCGGTGAGGGTGTTCGACGTCTTCTGGACGACCTTCGCCGAGAACTACCCCTTCTTCGCCACCAAGGGCGTCGACTGGCGAGCCGTACGGGACCGGTACCGTCCCAAGGTCAGTTCGAACACCGGGGACGAGGAGCTGTTCGCCGTCCTGCGCGACATCCTCAAGGAACTCGGCGACGCGCACACCGCCCTCCTCGCCGGCGGCAGGCAGTTCGCCAGGCCGTTGCGGCCGGGCACCCGACAGCTGGACGGGATACCGGCCTTCCTGGCCTTCAACGCACGGGTCCAGAAGTTCATCGAGACGAACGCGACCCACCAACCCCTGAAACAGTGGGGACGAGGCGTGATCGGGTACGCCGACCTCCCCGGCGGGCTGGGCTATCTGCGGCTGGGAGCGTTCGACGGCTACGCCGACGGCGGCTTCGAACCCAATGCAGCCGAGCTGGACCGGGCGCTCGACGAGATCTTCACCGCGTCCCGCACCTCGGGGCCCGACCGGCTGCGGGGTCTCATCCTCGATGTCCGGATCAACCTGGGCGGCTACGACGCGCTCGGCCTGCGGCTGGCCTCCAGGCTCACCGGCAGGCCGTACCTGGCCTACGCCAAGCAGGCCCGCAACAGCCCCGGCGACCCGTCCGGGTTCACCCGCCCCCAGCCCGTGCCGGTGAGGCCGGCGTCCGCCCCGGTGTACACGGGCCCGGTCGCCATGCTCACCAGCAGCCTGACCATCAGCGCAGGCGAGACCTTCACCCAGGCCATGACGGGACGGACGCCCCGGCCCGAGCGCATCGGGGAGAACACCCAAGGGGCCTTCTCCGACTTCCTGTGGCGGAAGCTGCCCAACGGGTGGAGCTTCGCGCTGCCCAACGAGCGTTTCCTGACCCGGGACGGGACGTCCTTCGACGTGACCGGCATCCCTCCGCATCTGTCCGTTCCCGGCGTCCTCAGCGACGAGGAACTGGCCGGCGACCACGACGCCGCCTTCGCCAAGGCCCTGTCCTACCTGGCGGCTCACCTCGTCTACGACCGCCACAACCGCGCCCAACAGCAGCAGATCCTCACCGATCGCTTCTCCGACATGGGCTGGCACACTCCACAGCTCCTGGCCGCCATGCCCACGCGAACGACTTCTTCTTCGACACGATCAGCCAGGTCCACCTGCCGCACTACTCCTGCGGCCACGTCGCCCTGCTCGGCGACGCCGCCTACTGCGGCTCCCCGCTCTCCGGCAATGGCACCGCCATGGCGATGGTCGGTGCGTACGTGCTGGCCGGCGAACTGGCCTCGGCCCGGGGCGAGCACGATCCGGCTTTCGTCCGCTACGAGGAGAGGATGCGCCCGTACGTGACCGAATGCCAGAAGCTGCCGCCGGACGGGGTGAGCGGCTTCCTGCCCCAGAGCCGCCTGGCCATCCGGATGCGCGACCTGTCGGTCAAGATTATGACCTCCCGCCCTCTGCGGGGCCTGATGGCGAAGGCGGCCCAGAAGGCCGACTCCATCACGCTGCCCGACTACCGTGCTGCCTTGGAGATGAGCCGCCTGGCCGAACAGCCAGCCTCAACGTGATCTTCGCGGGTCCCCTGTCACGTGGTCCCGGTCTTCAGCGGCACCGGACGGGGTCGTGGTTCAGCCGCCGACGTTGACCGTGGTGCGGCTCGGGGCGGACGAGGAGAGCGGCCGCATCGGCCCGGCCGAGGGGCCGCGACCGGGCGAGCAGGCCGCGGCTCACATGGAGGTCGCCGGTGGCGGGTCCATCGGTGAGGCGGTTCACGCCGGCCGCGGTCAAGGTCGCGCCCTGGTGGGGGCCGGTCGCCGCGCTCGCGGGCACCGTCGTGCCGTTCGTCACCATGGCGCAGGCGTCCGTCGTGCAGTCCACCGGCGCCCTGCTGCACCTGGCTGGCCACGGCTGGATCGCACTGCGCGTGCTGCGCAGGTCAGACATCGAGTGGCACGACGGGGCCAAGGACCTACACGCCGTGTCCCCATGACTGACAGCGGCGCCGGCCATGGCGGCGCAACTCTCGCCGACATCGCCGGCCAGTGGCGGATGCGGACGGATGCGCCGTGGCGGGACGTCCCCGCGTTGTACACACCTTGGTCCACCGAGTACGGCCGGTTCCGCCGCTGGTGACGTGATGGCGCCTGGGCCAAGATCCTGACCGCGTTGCAGAGGCGGACGGACGCCGCCGGGAAGATCGACTGGACGGTGAGCGTGGTCTCCACGACCAGGATCCGGGCGCTGCATGGGGAGGTGTCGATCCAGGTGGGCCTGATGGCCATTGTCCGTAGCCACATCTTCTCGAGATGGCCTCGGAGGCGATGTTGCCGTCGACGCCGCCGCTCCGGATCGCCGACCAAGCGCCGTCACGGCGTCGAAGGCGTGGAAGACCGTCCACGCCACCGCCCTCATCGGGCACCGTGCTCATCATGCAGGCCACCCTCGTCCCGCGAGCCAAGCCCAGCCTGAAAGTCACCCGGGACCGCAGCATGCCGTGCGATCATCGAATCAAACAATCCGCTAAGCACCAGGCAAAGTCACGGAGCAGGAGAGCTGGGCGAGCAGCTCCAATTGATCAAAATACAGGCGCAAACTCGCCATGAGCCCGTCTTCCACTGTGCAGACATAACAGCATCGCAACCGGATGGCGCGACCCGTCGCGGAAACCACCTGTCCGTCGGCCGTGACATACGGCCCCCTATGTGTGCCTACCATAAGGAGCTCGTCTACGGTTGTGGATTCACTTTCGAAGGACTCCATGATCACCGCCTGGACGTCGGGGAATGCCGCCCAGAACTCCTCCAGATAGGAGGCCAGCTCGGCATGCCCCTGAGACACTCCTTCAGGGCTGATGGAGACCCCAGTCGGGCTAAAGGTGCGAAGTAGCGCCTCCATGTCGTGAGCGTTGAACGCGGCCGTATATCGGTCACGTATCTCGCGGGCAACATTCATGGCACCAGATCCTCCCATCGCTCGATGCCCAACGTAACTACCGATATGCGGTCGACTTGCCAACGCTTGCTAAATCTGCTTACTCGACACGGTAGAATTCTCGGCGTTTCCGTCGGACGCGCTCCGGCATGTGGTCGCCTTCCTCATACCCGCCGTCGCCGCGTGGTGGCTGCTGCCGACGGTCAACGGGGCGCCCGAAGGGTTCCGCCACGCTGCCATAGGAGTTCCGGCTTGCCGCGATCGGCCCCCAGTCGGTCTTCTGGACGGCGTTCGGCATGCTGTTCGGCTGGGCGAGCGTTCTCCTTGATCAGGAGTTGAACCGTTGTTCTCACACTCCCGAAATGTCCTCTCGCCGCGAAGGTTGAGTCAGCACCAAAAGTAGGCCGGAGCCAGTGACCGTACCGTCCCGGCGACGGGCATGAAGATGGTCAGGCCGGGCATGACGCCGTTACGGCCCCTTGCCGTCATGACGAGTCAAGAGGTTGTGATGGTCATCATTTCGGGATGTCGCTGCCGCCGAGGTGTGTCCCTCCGGGGCGTCGGCACAGTCCCTGTCGCCCCTCTCGCACTGCAGGCGCACCTGCCTCACTATCCCCGCGACGCGCCGTTGGTCGGCGGGCTGGTGCTCCTGACCGTCGTCACACTCTGTGCGATCGCCATCTCGCGGTTCCGGCGGAAATGAGGCGAGCGAAGGGCGTCCAAGACGGCCGGACTGCGTGGCGGCAGGCCGATCATCTGGGCTGAGCGGGCTCAGCCGTCTCGTGTGGTGTCCGGACGCGGCCGGAACGCCCCCAGGCCGAGGCGTCCCCGTGTGCCACGTGGTCGAGGGTCGCGGATACCTCGTGAGCGTGTCGGTGACGGTGGTCACGCAGATGACCGAAGAGGGAAACGGACATGCGTGAGGCACTGTGGGCCGAGCTCCTGAAGGTACGGCGCAGCCGTCTGCCCTGGATCACCGCGCCGGCCTTCACCATCGCCGCGCTGGTGTGCGGGATGTTCATGTTCATCCTGGCCGACCCCGTCCGCGCCCGGGCGTTCGGCCTGCTCGGCGGCGAGGCCCAGCTGTCGGGCGCCACCGCCGACTGGCCCGGCTACCTCGCCCTGCTCGCCCAAGCCGTCGCGGTCGGCAGCCTGGGCATTTACGGGCTGATCGCCATCTGGCTGTTCGGCCGGGAGTTCAGCGACCGCACCGCCACCGCTACGCCGACGGTTCGCCTACCCCCTTTGATGGACGCAGTACTAGCTAGGTGTTACTCGGTGGACGTGCCGGTGACCAGCGGCAGCGAGATCGATGTACCGGCCAGGTCGACGGTGACCTTGGCCCCGGTGCCGGGTTCGGCATCGTCCCCGCTGCCGTTGCCGGTTACGTCGAGGTTGAAGTCGTCGTTTGCGCCGGTCAGCACCAGGCCCAGCCGGTGTCCGGCCTTGAACTCGTAGTCCAGCGGCAGCGTCTTCCAGGTGATCTGGTACGACTTGCCTGGGGTCAGCGGCTCCTGGCGGCTGAGCGACTTGTGGTTCTGCGCGTCCAGGATGCCGCGGGTGACCACGTGGAAGCCGGAGGTCGCCGTGTTGTCGCCGGCCCTGAGGTAACAGCCGTCGTCATCGGCCGTGCTCTGGCCGACGCAGTCTTCACCGCCGAGAAACTTGAGGCCTTCCGCGGACGTCGCGGTGCGTTCGCGGTAGTTGATGCGGGTGTCGGTGCCGTAGTCGACGAGGAGCACGCCCAGGTTGGCGGTCGGTTTGTCCAGCTTGAGACGCAGGCTCACCGATGGTGTCCCCGACAGCCGCGTCGCGTTCTCCAGCGGCGGGGTCTGGAAGGCCAGCCGGTTGGGGTTGGCGGCGGCGGGATCGCCGGCCATCGCGATCTCGGTCTGGGCGGTGTCGAGATAGCTGCCGGAGCCGGTCGAGGGCTTACGGCCCAGGGAACCGTCATGCTGCGGCCGCAGAGTCATCGTGCGCGTCGACGCAGGCCAGTCGGCCTGGGTGACCCATCGGCCCGGGCCGAGCTGCACGTCGGCGCGCGGCTGACGCATGATGTCGTTGGGGACGCCCATCAGCTCGTGGTCGAACCACTTGTTCAGGGTGGTGAGCCACACGTCGCGGCGGGCCCAGAACGGATCGAGGTGCCCGTACTGGGTCACCCACGCCTTGCGCTCCACGGCGCGGGGCAGCTTGGCCCACCACTCGGAGAACTGGCTGCCCACGACGTTGCGGTCCTGCATGCCCATCACCGAGAAGACGCTGGCGCGGACGTTGCGCGCCTTCGAGATCGGCCCGGTCCGGTAGTTGCGCTCGTCCCAGTAGGCGTTGTAGTTGCCGGTGGCGTCGTCCGAGCCCTCGCGCAGGCGCTGGTGCACCGCCGCGCATTTCTCATCCGGATCGAGGTCGACCCGCTGGGCCAGCTCCTCCTGCCCACCCTTGTACCAGGTGACGGTGCCGTTGTTGCGCGATGTCTCGTATCCGCTGGTGTAACCCGAAATGTTCACGATCGTCGCCAGCCCCGGCACGCCGGTGCCGGCCACGCCGACACCGAGCGCTCCCTCATAGGAATGGCCGATCATCCCGGTGCGTCCGGTGGTCCAGGCGGCTTCGACCGGATCGCCCTTGTCGTCATAGGCGATCGCCCGGCCGTTCAGCCAGTCAACGACCGCCTTGCCGCCCAGCACGTCGGAAGCACCGTAAGTGGTCGGGCAACCATCGGACAGCCTGGTGCCGATCATGTCGACCGACACGAACGCGTATCCGCGCGGCACGAAATAGTTGTCCCAATACATCGGGAACTTCGTCACGTTCCCGTTCGCGTCATACTTCTTGTGTTCGATCTCGTAGCCGACGCCCGGCACGTCGTAATATGGGCTTTCATGCATGATCACCGGGACCTTCAGCGCGGAACCGGACTCCTTCGGCCGGATGATGTCCACCCGGACCAGATCCTTCTTGCCGTCCCCGTCACTGTCGACCGGTGACTGCACCCGGACGTGCTCGCGGATGGCGTCCTGATAGGAGAAGACCGGCTGCGTGAGCCCGCCGGAGACCTTGATCTCCGGCTTCGCCGTCGCGGACGCGACGGGGGCAGCGGCCACTACGAGCGGGAGCGCAAGCGCGACTGCGGCGAGGACCCCTCGCCATTGGGGGTTTGACATGCGGTCTCCTTCGAGGATGGTTACGCGGGATCAGCGGTAGCCGTCGAAGCACTCGGAGGCGGGCGGCGACAAGCCTGTCTCGGCGCCGTCGGCGATGTCGGAGAAGCCCTGGTCCCGGAGCCACGCCGTGATCTCGTGGCCGTACGTGGGCCGGCCGGGCCGGATCGCCAGGACGACGCCCTTCAGCACGCCCTTGAGCATCTCCGTCACCTCCTCGCCCAGGGAAACTCCGCACTTCCGCTACTCAGTAGTGCTTACTACCGGTACAAAGTAGCACTGGCTACCGGTACTCAGCAACACCGAATAGCTACGGAAGCCGCGTGCACAGAGTGGGGCCAGCGGCCTGATCGTTGCTCGTGAGCCTGCCGCCCATGGAGGCAGGACGGGCCGCGCCAGACCGACAAGACTTCGACCGCGGGCTGCAATTGCTGAACACCCCACGGCGTCCACGTTTATGGGGGAAGCCCCCTGCAATAGCGACAGCCATGTATGCCATGCCTCGCCCCGATCTTGTTAGGCGCTGGGCGAGCTCAAGGCCGGGCATGGCACGGCCACGCCCCTGACCTCACGTCGCAAGATTCGCTCGTCAGCTCCGGATCGGCACCAGTGTCAGCCCGCCGATGACGTGCGCGCCCTGGGGGACCCGGTACAACCAGACCGGGTCCGTGGGCCAGTCGAACAGGGAGAAGCCCAGCAGCCCCCTGCCGGGGGTCGTGTCGTTGCCCGGTGGTCTCGGCTCGTAAGCGGCGTACGACATCAGCCCGATGATCGCGACGATGGTGATTCCAGCTAGCAGGATCAATCCGAGCACCGAGGTCAGCCAGGGACCGCGTAGCGGGCTGCGCCGAAATTCTGGCCGGAACGGCCCGGGCGGCCGGCTCCACCTCCTGAGGCGCGCGGCCAGGCGGCTCTTCTTGTCGGGCTTGACTCTACGATCGCGCCCATGCGACGCATCCGGCACCGAGCCCCCTGAAATCCAATGTCGGCTGTCGGTCTCCTCACCGAAAACGGTCCTTCCAAAGCCACGTCCCGGCACCCGTTCGGCAATGTCCGGCCGCTCTTCGCAGTCTCAGGGAGTTGTACGCGCTGCCGTTCGGAGGACGGACCGCGCGTGCGACGAATCCGGCGGTCACCATCAGCGCGGCGAGGGCGTAGGCGATGGTCCCGAAGCCGGCGCCGGTGCCCATGTAGGCCGCGCCACTCGCCAGCGGGACGCCGAGCCACTCCCACCGACCGTCGAGGGCGACCAGCGCGACGACCAGTACGGCGTACCAGGAATAGCCGGGCGTGAACACGAGGAACCCCACCCCGGTCAGCACCAGGGCGCCTCGCCACGGCCGATCCGCGTCACCGTGTCGGAGCACATGGAAGATCACAATCCCGAGGATGACGAGGGCCGCGTGGAACGCCCACGAGTCGGGAAGGACCAGCCGCAGCAACGCGTACCGGTCCCTGCTGCCGGCATCGTCGTACCCTTCCTCAGTCAGGTAACCGAAGAGGAATCCGAGTACCGACCCGCGCGAGACGAGCACGTACGGCAGGTAGGCGAGCGCCACGACGAGTGCGGCGGGGCCGACGACGGCCAGGGCATCGACCACCCGGCGCTTCGGCGTCCTTCCGCCTGACGCGAGGAGCCCGGAGAGCGCTCCGGGGACGGTGACGGCGGGCAGCAGCTTGACAGCGGTCGCCGCGCCGAACAGCGCGCCGCCGAGCACCCTGTACCTGTTCGCGGTGGTCAGGGCGATGACCGCGAGCAGGACGCCGAGCGCGTCGACGTGGGCGTTGTTCACCAGTTCGAGCGGGACGGCGGGACACCACGCGTAGCAGGCGGTATACGCCGGAGCGGCGTCTCGGGTGCCGGCCCGGTTGCTGAGCGCGATCAGCAGCACGGCCGAGGTCGCGAGCGCCAGGAGCGCACCACCGATCTGCAGCGGTTTGTGCCGTGCCTCCTCAGGCGAGAGCCCGTGCACCAGAAGGAAGTACGCCTCCGCCAGGGGCGGATAGATCGTGTGCACGGCGGGGCGGTTGATCCGCGTGCACCACGTCATCGGGTCCGCTGATGGCAGCGGGTATCGATCGGGTCCCTCGCAGCCGGCACCGCGCGGGAAGAGCCAGGAATCGCGCAGCGGCACCAGCTCCGCCTCGGCCGGAGCGTGATCGTAGGGCGAGACGCCCGCGGCCTGCACCCGTCCATCCCAGGCGTAGCGGTAGGAGTCGGTGCTGGTCGCGGGGGGAGAGAGGAGGCCGGTGACGGTTACGGCGATCCCCCCGACGATCACCAGGGACATCGCCTGACGCCTCGGCAGCCCGCGCACGGCCCACACCGCCGCGTAGAAGATCGCCCACGCGAGCGCGTAGGGCCAGAACAGGCCGTGGCGATCCGCTGAAACGGCTTCCTCTCCGATCGCCGGCACGAGCGTGCCGACAAGGGCGAGCAGCAGGACGGCCGTTCCCGCCGCGCGGCAGTTCACGCCGGACGGGCCAGGGGCGCGGTGGCGAACTCCTTCATCCCCTCGTCGAAACCGACCCGGGCGCGGAATCCGAGCTCCGCAGCCGCCTTGTGCGGTGCGGCCACGATGTGCCGGACGTCGCCGAGCCGGTACTCCCCCGTCGTCACCGGCTCCGGCCCGCCGTGGTGCGTGGCCAGCGCCCGCGCCATGTCACCGACGGTGCGCGGCTCCCCACTGGCGATGTTGTACGCGGCCAGTAGCCCCGGCCGGCCGCCGAAGAGCGCGGCAACGTTCGCACGAGCGACATCGCGGACGTGGACGAAATCCCGCAACTGCCCGCCATCCTCGAACACCCGAGGAGCTCGACCGGCCTCCAACGCGGACCGGAAGATCGCCGCCACCCCAGAGTACGGCGTGTCCCGAGGCATCCCGGGCCCGTACACATTGTGGTACCGCAACGCGACGACCGTGCCGCCGGTCTCGCGCGCCCAGTTGGCGGCCAGATGCTCCTGCGCCAGCTTGCTGGTGGCGTACCCGTTGCGCGGATCGGCCGGCGCGTCCTCGTTGATGGTGGCGCAGACCACCTCCGAGTCACACCGAAGGCAACGGGGCTCGAAAAGACCGCGTGCCAAAGCGGCGGCGGATCGCGGCGCGGGCCGTACCCGGCCGTGTCTCGGACAGTCGTAGGCGCCCTCGCCGTAGACCACCATCGAGGAGGCCAGCACCAACCGCCCGACCTCATGCCTGGCCATCGCGGCCAGCAGCACGGCCGTGCCGTACACGTTGACCGAGGCGTAGTCCGGCAGGTCGGCCACGTTCACGCCGAGCCCGACCTTGGCCGCTTGGTGCACGACGACGTCGACCCCTGCCATCGACCGGTCGAGCGCGGCGGCGTCGCGCACATCTTCGCCGCTCCTGAGGTCGAGGCGGACCACCTCATGTCCGGCCGCTTCCAGTGCCTCCGTCACATGACTCCCGATGAATCCGGCCGCGCCGGTGACCAGTACCTTCGCCTCGCCGTCGATCATGACAACACCGCCGTTCCGGCGAGCGCGGCGGCGAAGCGGGAGTGGGGAGCCAGGGCCGCCACCTCGACGGCGTCCGCCATGGTGTCCACATCGGTCAGGCAGGGCATGCGAGCGACACTCAGCCCTGCCTCTCTCAGTCTGTTCAACTGGATCTCTCCTGTGGTCGGCTCGGACATCGGCACGCCGAGCAGCAGATCGGGGTCGGGGGCACGCAACCCGAGAAGCCAGAACCCACCGTCCGTCGCGGGGCCGAACACCGCGTCATGGGCGCCGAGCAGCGACACGGCACCAGCCAGCAGGCCGGCGGACACCTGCGGGGTATCCATGCCGATGAGCACGGTCGGGATGGGCGACGCCCGGTGGGCGTCGTCAAAGGCGGCGGCGAGCCGTTCGTCCAGGCCGTCGCCGCGCTGCGGAACGACCGTGAACCCGGCGGGCAGCCACGCCCCAGGAGCCCCGTCGAGAGCGATCACGCGGCGGGTCACCGGGGCCCGGGCAACCTCCCGCAACGTGTCCTCCAGCGCGGCGGCGGCCAGTGCCGCGGCCTCACGCGGAGTACAGGGCGGGGTCAGGCGGGTCTTCACCCTTCCCGGTACGGGCTCCTTGGCGATCACCAGGAGTTGCGCACTCTCGACATGGTGTGACCTCACGTCATATCGTCCTGTCGGCCATGACCCGGCGCATGTCACCGATCGCCCGGAGCGTGCCGCGCACCGTACCTGTCACCTTCGACCTCCCCGTACGGGCCAGATAGTCCACCTCGACCTCGGCGATCCGCCAGTGGGTCGCGCCGGCGCGAAGCACCATCTCCAGGGGGTAGCCGAACCGGCGGTCCGCCAGTTCCAAGGACAGCAGGGCGGCCCGTCCGCACGCCCGCATCGGCCCCAGATCGTGCAGGTCGGCACCGGTACGGCGGCGCAGCTTCCGAGCCAGCACGGCGTTGCCGAGCCGGGCGTGCACCGGCCAGGAGGCGCCCCGCCCAAGGACACGGCGACCGAGCACCAGATCGGCCTCACCCGCCAGGACCGGCCCGGTGACGCGCGGCAACTGCCCGGGATCGAGGGACGCGTCGGCGTCCATGAAGCACACCACGTCCGCCGTCGCGGCCGTCAGCCCCGCGTGGCACGCAGCGCCGAATCCGGGCCGAGGCTCTGTCACCACCATCGCGCCGAACTCCGCCGCGACCCTCGCGGATCCGTCGGTCGAACCGTTGTCGACCACGATCGGGCGGAAGCCGGGCGGCATCCGCCCGAGCACCCAGGGCAGGGCTGCCTCCTCATTCAGGCAGGGCAGCACCACGTCGATCTCCATAGGTGGACGCTAACGCGGGATCAGCGCCCCTTCCCTTACGAAAGTATGACGTCATTCCGAGAAATGACCGGTTCGGGTCCCCGAAGATACGGTTCCCAGGGCAGCCAGTCGCACGATATGGCCGATGTGTCCTGCGCCCTCGGAAGGCATGCACCAGACCTTGACTTTTCGCTCAAGGCGCGCAGGACGTGTTTTTGCAAGGCCGTTACGGCTCCGCGCCCATAACAGCTTCGTAAGAATCGGCACCGACTTGCCGAGGTAATGTCGCGACATGATCAACGGGAGTCGCGGCAACATTCCAGCAGCCCCTTTTCCCATCACCGGCCGCTGTGGCAGAGTCGCGTGATCGGCGCTTTCTACGAGGATTCTCTCAACGGCGAAAGCGTAGAAATCGAATACGCCGACGGCCGAATGCAGCCACTCTCCGCCATGCGCTGGCTCCGGTACAACGAGGGCGACGAGCACATTCTGGCCCGATGCGGCGGACCCACTCTCGATGTCGGTTCGGGGCCAGGAAGATTGACTGTGGCGCTTACCCGGATGGGGATTCCCTCTCTGGGCATCGACATCACACCTCTGGCCGTGGAGCTGACCCGCCGCGCGGGCGGCCTGGCGCTGCGCAAGTGCATCTTCGACCCCCTTCCGGGAACCGGGTGGTGGGCCGAGGCGCTCCTGGTCGACGGCAACATCGGCATCGGTGGCGACCCGGCAGTCCTCCTGCGGCGCCTGCGCGAGCTGGTCAGGCCGGAAGGAAAAGTGATCGCCGAACTCTCGCCACCGGGTTCACAGAGCGGGGTTCACACCCTACGGCTGCGCCAGGCCGGGCGCACGGGCGACTGGTTCACCTGGGCAACTGTCTCGATCGACGATGTCGGCCCCCTAGCCAGACGATCCGGGTTCCCCACCGTCGAACGCTGGAACGCGGCGGGGCGATGGTTCGCATCCCTCTCATGACCTACCCTTCGCGGGCCCAGCCTCGCCGGGCGGGAAGGTCCTGCACGGGGTGTAGGCATCTCGGGGCATCAGGCCAACCCGCCGGCTCGGTGGCCACGCGGCCCGCTTCGAGCAGGTCCAGCACCTTGCGCCGGAACTCCGCCTCTACTCCGCCTCCGTGCCCACCGAGGTGGCAGATCGCTCTTCTCGAGTAGAGCGACTCGGACGGTAACCGGCCCCTACACCGGTCCGACGTCTGGCTTCGCGTCCGTGTTCGCGGAACCATGCGCAAAGTCGTTGCCGTGGAGGGGGCGCAAGCAATGCGAAAGGGGGCCACCCTCTCGAGTGACACCCTTACCGACCGGTGAAAACCTGGTCGGGACGACAGGATTTGAACCTGCGACCCCTTGACCCCCAGAACACGAGAGTAGCTGTTTCCGCACGTCGAACGCCCTCCTGCACCGAGCATCCCGTTCGTCGGGAGGAAGAAGAAGTATCTCCATCACCCCTCTTGAGGTAGTGGTGCAGCGGGATACGAAGAGTCATCGTCAGAGGACCGGCATGGAGCTCCGGAGGTACAGATGCCTGGAACGCCCCCTCCACCGATGGCCTACTGAGCCATGTACGACGCGATGACTCTCGAGGAGCAGAGGGAGCACGACAAGGCCACCAGCGGCGACGTCCCCGGGGTTGGGCAGGAACCGGCCGGGCTCGGACCAGAGCACCTGGCGGCGGAACCACTCCTTGATCAGATCTTCGTGCGGGCGTGTGAGGTCGATGCGCTGGGGCTTGCCGTCCCGAAAAAAGGCACGCGAACCGGACGTGAAGGCAGGTTGCACCGACGGCGTGCCCGGGTGTTCGGCCGAGCTCGCGATTCCGGTTGGGCTGCCATCAGAGGCCGGGCTTGGTCTGGTCAGCCACTGCGATCGCGACCACCACGAAGCCTGGATATGTGTGCCGATTCTGCTCTCGGCGAGCGACGTGGTCGGCGACGGCGTCGACGCCGGGCCGGACGTATCTCTCCAGGGAGCGGACCGGCGGGCATCTTCCGCAACGACGTGGGGCCACCAAACCGCATGCTGCTCCCCGTCGGCGGACCGGTCGCGGCGGAGATTCTCCCGATTGCGAATTCTTCGATCACGCTACGATGGCCCCATGGCACTGCTCTACCAGGCAACGCTTCGGCCTACGAAGCTTGAGCTGCTGAGCGACTGGTTGCCCGGACGCCCCTGGTACACCGGGTCGGCTGGGGAGACGCTGCAGATTGCCTCCTTCCGGTTCGATGACCCGGCCGGCGCGGTCGGCATGGAGACGATATTGGTACGGGTCGGTGACGGCCCGGTTCATCAGATGCCGCTCACCTACCGGGAGGCGCCGTTGCCCGGTGGCGACGCGTGGCTGCTGGGCACCTCCGAGCACTCGGTGCTGGGTATGCGCTGGGTTTATGACGCGGTCGGTGATCCTGTCTACGCCGCGGCGCTGGCGGGTGCGATCATCGGTGGCACGGGCCAGGCCGAGAAACTCGTGCAGGTCGACGGCCGTCTGGTGCGTCGCGAGCCTGATATGAGCGTCGTCGGTGGTGGTGGTGGTGGTGAGGCAGTGGTGATGCCAGCGGTGGGAGAGATCGAGCGCGTCACCGAGGACGACCCGACGGTGATCGTGACAGACACGATCGAGCTGGCCGTCGTCCGTCGACTCGACGTCGGCGTCGAGCTCGCGGACGTGGTGTTACGTGGTTCCTGGCCAGGTCAGGAGACGCCGGTGCCATTGGCGTCCGCGAGACTTCGCTGACGTCCCCGAGACTTCGACTCAGGTCGCGATGCGGGCCCAGCTGAGCGGACAGGCCGTTGAGGAGCTCATCCGGGATGCTGCGGCTGGGACCCCCCCTGCGAGCCGGACACGACGCCCACCGTGAACGCCGGCCCGTCGCGCCACGTGACCGTGCGGATGTGGTTGCGGCTGAGCGACACCGAGGTCGCCTGCGAAGATCCGGCGTGTCAGGCGCGCGCACTGTATCTGGCCGGCGACGGCAGGAGTGAGCTGGCTCCAGCAGCTGTCAGGTACGCCCGGCCGCCCAACGCACGGACGGCACGGACGTGCTCAACCTTGTGAGCTACCAGTTACCGTCGCTGATAGGCTCCAGCCGGAACTTCTCGTTGTCCTGGGTGCCGGTGTCGTACTGGTTCACGCTGGCACCCTGATTGAGGCTGGCGTTCTCGACGGCCAGCACCTTGCCCGAATGCTTGACCACGATGCGGACGTAGCCGTCGCCGGCGTCGCGCAGCTCGAACTTCTCGTTGTCCTGAGTACCGGTGTCGTACTGGTTCACGCTGGCACCCTGATTGAGGCTGGCGTTCTCGACGGCCAGCACCTTGCCCGAATGCTTGACCACGATGCGGACGTA
>NZ_JBEYTJ010000072.1:21114-32023 GCF_040642995.1 Nonomuraea sp. NPDC047529
AGCCGTCGCCGGCGTCGCGCAGCTCGAACTTCTCGTTGTCCTGAGTACCCGTGTCGTACTGGTTCAGGCTGGCGCCGTCCTTGAGGCTGGCGTTCTCGATGGCCAGCACCTTGCCCGACTGCTTGACGATCAGGCGGGCTCGCGGCGGGAAGGGAGCCATGGGTACCTCCTTGGTAGGGGGAATGCGGGTGCAGGGCCCTGCCACACACACCGGACGGTGCGACCCTGCCAGCGGTCGCCGCATTGAGCCGGTCGACACTCAAGGGTCAATAAAGACACAGTTGCCATGTCGGAGACATATTCCTCAGCCTCGGATTCCGGCAGATGCGTCCGTCAAGAAAACCCGCGATGAGCTGCCGAACCACGGCTGCGCCGGGACATCAGGGAATGGTCGGCGCTCGCCCGGATTGGCGACACCAGAAATGGCCATCTGATCCCCTCCAGTCGATGATCGAGGCGGCGACGCGCTGTTCGTCTCCATGAAACTTGATTGCGGGCGGGAAATCATCCTCCAGCCGTGGCCACATCCGGACAGGGTCCAAGCCTCCGCCACCTCATCCCACCAGCAGTGTCAGGCAAGATCACTACGTCGTGCCCGGCCACCCCGCCTCGAGAGAAACCGGCACCGCATGGAGAATTGACGTCGAACCAGGCCGGGCCGAAGCACTGACGAGCCATCGCCCATGGACAGGTGACTAACTGACCATGTCCATGCGAAGCCGGCGTTTGGCCGCTATTGGCCAGTGGACTGGAAATCGTTGACGGGGGCTCGGGATAGGACAATAGTTCAGCTCGTCGGAGAGTTTTGACTTGGCCTTCTCGACTTTTGGGCTGCGTATTTTCAGGCCCACCGCTCGGGTCAGCGCGACCGGACGCGAGGCAGCTCTGCGCAGTCGAGGGAGGGGTTGCTCAGGCGTCCTCTGCGGGGGACAGAGTCGGCGTTGGACAGTTCGGGTCGAACTGGTCCGACTGGGGGGCGCAGCGGATCGACACCAGGAGAGACGAGCCGCTGGCAGTCGAAGTCCAGGCGATGGCCCAGGCTGAGGCGACCGCGGAGAACGGACGGCAGCGAGCGGTGGACTATCCGGCAGCAGATCTGGCAGAACTGCAACGCCTGCGCCTGGCCCTGCGACAGGCCGTCTCCGCTGCTCCGGGACAGAGCCCTCTCCACCACGTCCAGCCCTGGCCATGGAACCGCACGACGAGCAGCGGTCGCGCACTCACGGCCTCCGGCCAGGACACAGGGTTCGAGCTGCGCCCTTCCCGGTACCAAAACCCAGTGCGCCAACGACCGCGGGGACGCAGACACCCGTCGTGGGACCCGCACCCTCACCTCCGGCGCAGGCAAACCGTTCGGCTATGGCACGACTGGTCCGCTGCAGTTCCTCGTCGTTGTCGATGCCGGCGAAGTCCTCGTCGATGCTGGCGAACCGGCCTCCGCGCCGGGAACGCCGTATACGCCCAGCGGGTCTTCCGCCTCCCCCCCGAGACGTGCGGCTTCCGTCCGGGCGCCGTCGGGGAGCTTGCCCGGAGTCCCGACCGAGGCGAGTACAACTTCCGGACAAGCTGCTCAACCTCGATGTGCTTGAGGTGGACCGGGCATTCTTGCCCTGCTAGGCCGTCAGGGCGCACGACGGTCGGCAGCTCACGACGCTCCTCTACTCCGGCGTCGCCGAGCTGCAGGACCATCACCTGGAGGACATCCTCAACTCCTGGTCGACGGCCACGCACGTGATGGAGAGCGCCGACTCCGAACAGCCGCGCGACCATTTCGCGGAGTGATGCGCGAAGAGGGATCGCCCCACAGGCACTCGCCCGGGTCGACCACTACAGCTTTCGGCTCGTCCTGCCGCCTTCCCGCTGCTCGGGCCGCACGGTCGCGACGCGGGAGAAGGGCACGTTCTCCCTGATGATGCTCGGCTCGCGTGACCCCGCACAGCCACGTCCTCCAGCTGTGGTGCGACGACGCCTGTACTGTTTCAAAAGTCGTCGCAGGGGGCTTGACCTGCAGATCGAACTGAGGTGCCGGCTCAGGCAAGATCGGTTCTTGTGTCTCTTCGTCTCCTCCACCTGATCGTGATCCGGGTGTTCGGCTGGCTGGTGCTGCTGGGCCGCAGCGAGGCAGTCAAGGACGTCGAGATCATGATGCTTCGGCATGAAGTGGCGGAACTACGGCGTCAGGTCGTCCGGCCAAAGCCGGGCCGGACCGATCGAGCGGTCCTGGCCGCTCTGGCGCGGCTCTTATCGCCTGGACTGCGTGCTCACCGGCTGGTCGTTGCCAGAGCCTGTACGGAGTTGAGATCAGAGGGATTGCCCGCGGCACGGCCGGTCGCCCTGGTAGGCCATCGAACATGGCGCGTGGAGACCTCACCGACGAAGAATGGTCCTTGATCGAACCTCACTTACCGCTGGGTGAGCGGGGTCCGATCCCGGATCTGCGGCGGCTGTTCAACGCGGTGATGTGGCGGTTTCGTACCGGCAGCCCCTGGCGTGACCTGCCGGAGGAGTACGGGCCATGGTCCACCGCCTACGACCGGTTCCGCACATGGGCGCGGGACGGCGTGTTCGAGCAGCTGATGCAGGCCATGATCGCCGAGGCCGCCGGCCGGGGACAGGCCGACCTCGACCTGGTCAGCGTCGACTCCACCACCGCCCGCGCCCACCATCATGCCGCCGGGATGGTCTTGGACGGTGAGCTGAGCGCAGCCCTGGAAGAAGCCGTCGAGCAGGAAAGGGGGCTTCGCCAAAGAGGCAAAACGCCCTCGACGGCAACCCCGGCGACGAAGAGATCAGGGACAGCGACGACGGGGACGACGGGAGGAACGAGCGGCGACGGCTGCGACGCCGATACCGGTTCCGGCTGAAGGCCGCCAAGCTGGGCCGCTCCGGGGCGGGTTGACCAGCAAGGTGCATCTGGCGGCCGATGGTCGATGCCGTCCGTTGTCCTTCGTCCTGACCGTCGGTCAGGCCGGAGACAGCCCGCAGTTCCGCCCGGTTCTGGAGCGCATCAAGGTCCGGCTACCGATCGGCCGTCCGCGCACCCGGCCGGGCGCGGACGGCCGCGGACAAGGCTTACTCTTCTCGCGGCAACCGCGCCTACCTGCGTCGATGCCGGATCAAGGCGGTCATCCCGGAGAAGGCCGACCAGGCGGCCAACCGCAAGAAGCGCGGATCTGCCGGCGGCCGGCCGGTCACCCACGATCCCGATCTCTACAAGCAGCGCAACACGGCCGAACGCTGCATCAACCGGATCAAACCATGGCGTGGGCTGGCTTTCCGGTTCGACAAGACACCCGACAGCCATCTGGCCGACCTGTACCTACGCGGGGCCGTCCTATGGATCAGCCTAGAGATCCGAACTCCGTACAGGCTCTAGGACGTACTCGTCTAGCTCGTAGTCCGAACGGCTGTCTGCCACGGCATAACAGACTAGCATCGCGGAACGTTCGGGAGATTTCGATCGTTCGGACAGGCACGTCGGTACGCAGGCATCGATCGGGACACGAGCGCCGCAGCACGGCAGCGGCACGTCAGCCGCCCGGGGCGCCCCTGGACCACGCGCTGCGCCGCCGGCGCAAGCCCGGTTCGGTACTGGCCCCCTGGCTTCCCCGGAAGGCCAGGGGCGCCCAGCGGATCCAGACTTCGCATCACCGATCTCGCCGGCGTTCCGCCGGGTCTGACGGCCTCGCAGTGTGGGTGATCGCGCCGGTCGGCAACCGCCGTCAGCTGTGCAGGAACTCCAGCAGGTCGGCGTTGAACTTCTCCTTGTCGCCGGGGACCAGCGCGATGCCATGCGAGCCGCCCTGGTACACCTTGTAGACGCAGTCCTGGATGATCTTGGCGGATTTGTCGGCCGACGCCGCGATCGGCACGACCTGGTCGTCGTCGCCGTGGATGATCAGGGTGGGGATGTCGAACTTCTTCAGGTCGGCGGTGAAGTCCGTGGCGGAGAAGGCATCCACGCAGGCCACGCCGGCCTGGATGTTCTCGGCCATGGCCATGAGCCAGAAGGCGTCCTTGTTTCCCTGGGTGACCTTGTTGCCGGGCCGGTTGGCGCCGAAGAAGCCGTCGGCGGTGTCCTTCCAGAACTGCGACCGTTCGGTGAGGATCCCCTTCTTGATCTTGTCGAACACCTCCTGGGGGGTGCCCTCGGGGTTGTCGGCGGTCTTGAGCATGAGCGGCGGCACCGCCGACAGCAGCACGGCCTTGCTGATGCGGGAGGTGCCGTGCCTGCCGATGTAGCGGGCCAGTTCTCCACCGCCCATGGAATGCGCCACCAGCGTCACGTCGCGCAGGTTCAGAGCGGTCAGGAGGTCATTGAGGTCGTCGGCGAAGGTGTCGAAGTCATAGCCCTCCCACGGCTGGCTGGAGCGACCGTGACCACGCCGGTCGTGCGCAATCGCCTTGTACCCGTCGTCGACGACCGCCTTCATCTGGTCGTGCCAGGCGTCGGCGTTCAGCGGCCAGCCGTGGATGAAGACGACCGGCGGGCCGCTGCCCCAGTCGTAGAAGAAGATCTGCTCGTTGTCGCGTGTGGTGATGTATGGCACCGTGAACCTTCCAAGTGGGCGATGGTCATGTAGATGGACGCCGCGAGTGCGCTCCGGCCCCCTTCACCGCCGCAGCCCTTGTCGAGGGCCAGACGGCGCGCCAGGAGATCCGGGCACATCGCTCCAGGGCAGGCAATACCGCGCTTCACGGTTGGTCTAAGGCCAAGGCAGGATGCGGAGTTCTTTGCCGGGCCGCCCGATCGGCCGCAGCCAGGCCTGGTAGGCCGCAACCGATCCCGTCAGAGAGGGGCAGCATCGATGGCAGCACCCACCGGCGGGACGGGCACCGGTCAGTGATGCGAGCGACTACCTCCGCCCCGCCGGTGCCGTCACAAGCGCCCGCTCTGAGATGCGGTCGGATCCACCGCGGAAGACGTCGCTGGGTCGTGGCTCGCCCGAGCGTCAGGGGCCCGATGACGCCGCATCCGTTCGGCGCGGCACCATCGGGATGGCGGTCGCTGGCAGATGGTCGGCGATCCGGCGCACCGGGGTTGGCGGCCGGACACGTGAGGGTAAGAAGAGCCATGGCCCCCCGGTTCGAGCCATCGTCCAACACGGGGGACCCTGTGACCGACAACAGCCAGAAACAGCAGCAACTCGATCAGTACCGGGTGGATTCCACCAACACGCGCTACACCACCGACCAGGGCGTGCGCATCGACGACACCGACAACTCGTTGTCGATCGGTGAGCGTGGCCCGACGATCCTGGAGGACTTCCACCTGCGGGAGAAGGTGACGCGCTTCGACCACGAGCGCATCCCGGAGCGGGTGGTGCACGCGCGCGGCTCGGGCGCGCACGGGGTGTTCCAGGTGTATGAGTCGCTGGCTGAGTACACTTGTGCCGACTTCCTGTGCGACCCGGAGCTGCTCACTCCGGTGTTCGTGCGTTTCTCCACGGTGGCAGGCTCGCGCGGTTCGGCCGACACGGTGCGGGACGTTCGCGGCTTCGCGACCAAGTTCTTCACCCGTCAGGGCAATTACGACCTGGTGGGCAACAACTTTCCCGTGTTCTTCGTGCAGGATGCGATCAAGTTTGCCGATTTCGTGCACTCGGTCAAGCCGGAGCCGCACAACGAGATCCCGCAGGCGCAGTCGGCGCACGACACGTTGTGGGACTTCGTGCAGTTGCAGCCGGAGACGATGCACACGGTCATGTGGTTGATGTCGGATCGGGCGATCCCGCGCAGCTTCCGCATGATGCAGGGGTTCGGCGTGCACACCTTCCGCCTGGTCAACGCCGCGGGGCGGGGCACGTTCGTGAAGTTCCACTGGCGGCCCGCGCTCGGCACGCACTCGCTGGTGTGGGACGAGGTTCTCCGCATCCAGGGCAATGACCCCGACTTCAACCGGCGCGATCTGTGGGATGCGATCGAGGCCGGCCAGTACCCGGAGTGGGAGCTGGGCCTACAACTGGTGCCGGAGGAGGACGAGCACAAGTTCGACTTCGACCTGCTCGACCCCACGAAGATCATCCCGGAGGAGGAGGTGCCGCTGCGGATGGTCGGCAAGATGACCCTCAACCGCAATCCGGACAACTTCTTCGCCGAGACCGAGCAGATCGCCTTCTGCACCGCCAACGTGGTGCCGGGCATCGACTTCACCAACGACCCGCTGCTGCAGGGCCGCAACTTCTCCTATCTCGACACCCAGCTGCTGCGCCTGGGCGGCCCGAACTTCCAGCAGATCCCGATCAACCGCCCGCTCGCCCCCGTCCACAACGACAACCGCGACGGCTTCCACCAGCACATGATCCACACCAGCCACACGAACTACTCCAAGAACTCCATCAGCGGCGGCTGCCCGGCCACCGGAGTGCTCAGCGGTGACATGACCGGCGTGTTCCGGCATTACACCGAGCGGGTCGAGGGTGAGAAGATCCGCAGGCGCAGCCCCAGCTTCGCCGACCACTACAGCCAGGCCACCCTGTTCTGGAACAGCATGTCGGACTGGGAGCAGCATCACATCATCAAGGCGTTCCTGTTCGAGCTGGGCCACGTACAACGCCGATACATCAAGGAGCAGGTGGTCGAACGGCTGGCCAACGTGGACACCGGGCTGGCCGGGCATGTGGCCGCCGGGCTCGGCCTGCCCGCCCCAGCTCCGAAGGGCAGCAACCACGGCAAGTCCTCCCCGGCGCTCAGCCAGGCCGGCCAGCCCTCCAGCCTGGCCACCCGCAAGATCGCGATCTTGGTGAGCGACCAGACCGACGCCGGCGCACTGTATCCGGTGACGCAGGAGCTGGAGAGCGGCAAGGCGGTCTGCGATGTGATCGCGCCGCACGAGGGGACGGCCGGATCGCTGACCGTGGACAAGCAGGTCAGCGCCGCCTCCTCGGTGTTGTACGACGCGGTGCTGTGCACCGGCGGCGCGGAGCTGACCGGCAACGGGCACGCCGTGCAGTTCGTCCGCGAGGCGTTCAGGCACGGCAAAGCCATCGGCGCGCTGCCGGACGGCGAACCGCTGCTACAGGCCGCCGCCCTGCCCTGCCGCCAGGGCGTCGTCGACTCCGCGGCGGCGGACGACTTCACCGGGCAGTTCATCGCCGCCATCCTGCAACACCGCCACTACGACCGGAACGTGGCCGCCTTTCCCGCCTGAGACCCTCGCTTCCTGCGGGCGGCATCAGCCGGCCCTGCCCATGCCTGCCCGGTTCTAGGGTGCTCGACTGACGCGAGCACCATCCCGGGCCCGCTCACACGCTGGAACCACTCACTTTCGCCGTCGGAGAGCACCCCGTAGACGTCAGCCAACGAGGGATGCCGGCGCAGCCTTGCCTGTACGCCCGAGATCGGCAAGCCTCGGAAGCAGGCTCCCGGATGTGACCTCCGAGACTGCGCGCAGCGTCGATCGGCGCTTGGCCAGCTCGGCTTCCAGCCGCTCGTGCACTCCTTGCAGGACACCTGGCGTATCGGAAAGCACCTGCGCGATGACGGCGAGCGGGACGGCGAGCGAGCGCAGCAGCCCGATCGACAGCGCATCGCGCGCCTGCTTGTGCCGGTAGTAGCGGTACCCGGTGTGCTCGTCCACGTACGCGGGCACCAGCAGTCCGAGCTCGGCGTAGTGCCGCAGCTGCTTGATGCTCAGCCGGCCGAGCCTGGCGAACTGTCCGATCGGCGACAGCTCCTCGTCCATGCCCCCAGCATGGTGTCTCCCCATGTGGGAGAGTCCAGCCGTGGGCTTTGGCGGCGGCCAGGCCGTCGCGGGTGCCGGCGACGATGAGTTCGCGGAGGAACTCGGCCAGGGCGGCGAAGACGTGGAAGATGGGCCGGCCGCCGGGGGTGGTGGTGTCGAGGTTCTCGTGCAGCGAGGTGAAGCCGATCTCGCGGCGGCGCAGCTCGCCGACCATGGTGATGAGGTCGGCCAGAGAGCGGCGGTAGCGGTCGAGGCTCGGGACGACCAGGGTGTCGTCTTCGGTCAGGAACGCGTGGCAGGCCGCCGGCTCGGGGCCGCTCGGCGCTCTTGCCGGACTTCTTGTCGGCGAACACGCGCCGGCATAGTTCGGCCACCGACACCTCGGGCCGGAACTGGCGATAGCGGGCTGTCCGATCCTCCCCGAAGGCCTGTACGTCTAGGCCATGCTGTCGGCCGTCGCCAGGTACCGGCTGCTGTTCGGGCGCGGGCCTGCGCTCGCGCCCTCCTGGGAAACCCCAGGTCTCCTCGCTCACGCCGCCTCCGCTCACTGGCTTCCAAGTGGATCACAAGACTCCGTCGGCAGCCTGTGGGTGCAAGCGACGAGAAGACGAACTCTTCAGAAGGCGAGGAAGAAGAGTTGATCATCAGAAAGCTCCTTCTCCCCATGCTGACGGCCGCCGCTCTGGTGTCCTCCGCGACCATCTCCCACGCGAGCGTGGCGGACCGCCTGACGCCCACCCCTCAGAACCCATGTCCTTCCGGCAGCCTGTCGGCGTCGATCGCGTCAGGGCCGATGGAGATCTCCAGCAGCGACGCGGCCCCCACGCTCAACATCCGCCTCATGTGTTACAACTGGACGACCAAGAAGCTGGCCCCCATCGAGGCCGGCCAGGAGATCAACGTCGAGGTCCTGGGCGTGTGGGCCACGTCGGAGGCTGCACTGTGGGACGAAACCCTGCGCAACGAGAACACCTCGTGGCCGTACAACAGTGACACGGCGAAGCCGTCGTACAAGAACTTCACGAAGGCGTACGGCCAGTACACCATGCCCGACGAGGGCTGGAACAAGCTCAAGAACGTCGGCAAACCCGACACCTGGGGAGTGCTCTACTGGCAGACCTGGGTCTGCCACCGTAACCCGGGCGACCCCGAACCGAGCGGATGCATCCTCTACAAGCAGCCTGAACTGCTGTTCATCGACCACACCTGAGGCCCCGCTCCGACCCGAAACCGGCGTTGATCAGGCGGTGATTCGCCCGGTCCACGCCAGCTGATCCCGATACACCCCGGGTGACCGGACGAGCATGCCAGCTCGGGGCCGCGAGCGCGGCCCGGAGCCGGCAGGCTCGATCAGCCGATCGGCGGCGCGAGGTACTCCAGCGCGCAACCGCCGCCGGCCGGGGGCGCTCGCTCAAGTCCGGTGAACGCCTCCGCACCGTCCGGCGTGATCAGGCCGCTCACGTCGTCTTCGTGGTTGTGGGTGATGGCCACGTCGGTGACCTGCGCGAGCTCTCAGGCCTCAGGCCGTCGATGCGAGGGCGCGAACTCGCGTCCAGGCTGGATCCGTTGGACCTTCCGCCATGGCTACCGGGCGGCGCCTGCATCGACCAGGCACTCCCGCGTATCTCAGCGGATCGCGTCGATCGTCGTCTCCGGCGAGGTGTTGAAACAGAACCGGATCCCCGGCGCCGCGGTGGCCAGCACGTTGATCAGCCGTTCGGAGAGCAGGGTGTGCTCGGGAATCGTCCGCACGCCGGCTCCGATCATCGTCACGCCGAAGGAGGGCCGGACTCTACCCGACGTGCTGATCTGCGACGAGGTCACCTCGGCCCTGGACGACGGCACCGCCCGCGCGGTCATGAACGTCCTGACCGGGCTGAGGTGGTCGGTGACCTGGCCGCTGGTGATGCGACTGGCCTCGCCTGCGATCGCGATCACGCTCGCGGCCGGGTTCCGAACAGACCGGCGGCGAGCTTCTGCAGCAGGCTGTAGGCCAGGATCGGCACGAGGACCTGCGGACGGTGCGCGAACCAGCTTGTGGCCAGGACCGCCGCCGCGCTGGTGTTGTTCATGCCGGTCGCGAAGGTGAGGGAGATGCCGTCGGGAGCGTCGCATCTGGTCCATCGGGACATCCACCTGCCGACGAGGAAGGACAGGCAGCAGACCGCACCGGCCACGCCGACGGCCAGGGCCAGGAAGTCAGGGTCGGGAGGCGACAGCGCCTGCCCGAGCGCGCCGGAGGCGTTGAGATAGCACAGCAGCAGGATGTTCACGATGTTGACCAGCTTGATGACCGGCGCGATGCGTGCCGCTCGCCGCTCCCCGAGTATGGCCCGCCCGAGGATCCCGGCCAGCGAGGGCAGCACGATCAGGGCCAGCGCGAACGCGCCCGCGCCCGCTGTCCCGGCCAGCCCGTCCAGCCGCGCCGTGTCATCAAGGCTACGGGCGCCCCCTGGGCCGACCAGGGCGGCGGACACGGTCAGCCCCCACGGAACCGTGACAGGACTGAGCAGCGTCGAGCCCACGACCATGGCGACCACCAGGGGAACGTTGCCTCCAGCGTTCTGCCCCCATGACGCCGCTCCGCCGGCGATCGGCATGGCCAGCACCAGC
The DNA here is from genome assembly GCF_040642995.1 of Nonomuraea sp. NPDC047529. Lineage (NCBI taxonomy): Bacteria > Bacillati > Actinomycetota > Actinomycetes > Streptosporangiales > Streptosporangiaceae > Nonomuraea > Nonomuraea sp. NPDC047529. The sequence goes on from NZ_JBEYTJ010000072.1 coordinate 31,412, forward strand.
AGCAGACCGACCGCGAGGCACTCCACCTCCGCGGCATCGGGCCAGGCCCGCAGGCACATCGCAGCAACCGGCAAAAGCACCACGGGCAGGAGCGCGTTCATCGCCACGCCCGACGCCAACCGCAGGGGCCGACCCACGACGGCGCGCAGATCCCGTACCCGCACTCCGAGACCGGCGGTCGACAACATCACAGCCAGCAAGACCATGGGCACCGTGACCGGAACACCCGATCCAAGCGCCATCGCCCGCAACGCCTCGCCCGGCCGCGGTGCGGCGGCAGCCAGCAGATAGCAGACGATCATCAACGCGAGCAGCCGCCGCTGCACCGTGCCCACCACCCGATCAATCATCTGAGCAACCTATCGATTACCGTCAGTGACCCGAACTCCGGGGGCGGGAACTGGCGCGCCTGTAGGCCATGGCCGCCCGGCCGAGCCGGCGCCCGAGGTGGCGGAGGGTCTTGCCGTGCGGCCGGACAGACTTGCCGGAAGGCCCGCAGTACCGCTGACCTGCCGTAGCAACGGCAGAGGCGGGAGCCGAACAGTTCAGGAGTGGGCCGGGCCCCGCCCACGTCCACTCGGCGGGGGCCGGCGCCGGGGGCAGGCGGCCGGG
>NZ_JBEYTJ010000073.1:0-29676 GCF_040642995.1 Nonomuraea sp. NPDC047529
GGCCGCTCGTGGGGGCGAGCCTGGCCGGGGCGGCCGCCGTCACCGTGGCCGCGACCTTCCTCACCGCACCCTCGACGCCGCCGGCGCCCTCGGCGTCCGCGGCGCCCGCCCGGCTCTCGGCCGGTGAGATCCTGCTGGCCGCCGCCGACTCGGTCACCCCCGCCCCGGGCGACGGCGCGTACTGGGTGCGCGACGGCGTCGTCGGCCGGTACGAACGCGCGCCCGGCGGCCACTACACCCTCAAAACCAGCCGCTCGGTCGAGCTCTGGCTCCCCAAAGCGGCCGACCGCCCCACCTGGGTGATCCGCCAGGACCTCGGTGCCCAGCCGGCCACGCCCGAGGACGAGACGGCCTGGCGCGCCGCCGGCTCCCCCCGGACCTGGACCCTGAGCGGCGGGACGCCCGCCGTGAAGCTCCAGGTCGGCCCCGGTGAGCGCGACGCCGTACGCGACGACAGCGGCAAGACCCTCACGCTGCTGGGCACGCCCATGACGCCCGCCACCCTGAATGCCCTGCCGACCACGCCGGACGGGCTGCGCCACACCCTGGAACGCATCGTCTCCAAGGGGTACGGCAAGGAGCGGGTGGACATGAACGCCCAGCTCTTCGAGACCGGCGTGCGGCTCGTCATGAACTTCCCCACCTCGCCGGAGGTCCGGGCGGCGACGTACCGGATGCTGGCCGCGCTCCCGGGGGCGAGCGCGGAGAGCGAGGCCACCGACCCGCTCGGCCGTATGGGACAGGCGGTCAGCCGGCCGGGCGGGCCGGGTGAGCGGTACCGGTTCGTCGTGGACACCGCCACCGGCCGGCCGCTGGCGCTGGAGTCGACGATCGGCCGGGACCGCTCGTACGAGGCGATCAGAACGGCCGCCTGGACCGACGAGGAGCCCCGGCTCCCGGCGCTGCGCCGCGACATGAACCGCTGATCCCGCCTCTCACGACGGGTGCGGGTGCGGTTCCCGCCCGGTCAGCGGGTGCAGAGGGCGGTGTCGAAGGCGGCGAGCAGGAGGTCGCGGGACTTGCCGCCGTCGGCGGAGCCGGTGACGTACACGGTGACCGTGCGGCCGGCGCGGTCGCGGCCGCTGAAGGAGGACACGCCCGGGAGGTCGCCGCCGTGCCCCCACAGCTTGCCGCCGCAGCTCAGCGGGATCTCCGCGACGCCGTAGCCGTAGCGGGCGCCCTTGGGCCAGCCCGGCCGGCCGACGGCGACGTACGAACCGGACTTGACGGACTGCGCCCGCCAGAACGTGTCGAGATCGCGCGGCGTCGAGACCAGCCCGCCGCTGGCGCCGAAGTAGTAGCCGGGCAGCCGGGTGATGTCGACGATCCCGTCCTTGGGGCGCACCGGGTTCACGCCGTAGGTGTGCGCGTGCGGGCCGCGGACGCCGGTCTCGCCCTTGGCCGGCCAGTACGTGTCCTGCATGCCCAGCGGCTTCAGCACCAGGTCGCGGCTGACCAGGCGGAAGTCGCGCCCGGTCACCGCCTCGGCGACCAGGCCGAGGACCGTGTAGTTGGTGTTGGAGTAGGCGAACCGGCCGCGAGGCGTCGGTTCGAGGGTGAGCGCCAGCTTGAGCAGGTCCTGCTTGCCGACCTTCGACCAGTCGGCGGCGGGGGTGAAGTCCGCCAGGCCGCTGGTCTGCTGGAGGAGCATCTTCACGGTGATCTCCCGCCCGTCGACGCCCTTGCCGCGGATCACCCCGGGCAGGTACGTCTCGACCGGTTCGTCCAGGTTCACCTTGCCCTGGTCGGCCAGCTTCAGCACGGTGGCGGCGATGATCGACTTGCTCACGCTGGCGATCCTGAACCGGCCGTCGGCGCCGGGCATGGGCTCCTCGGCGCCACGCCGCGCGGTGCCGGAGACGACCGTCATGGTCCTGCCGTCCGGGTGGCGGACGTAGGCCACGGCGCCGGGCACGTCCGGGGAGGAGGTGAGGGCGTCCAGCCGCGACTGCAACGACGGCGCACGGTCGGCCGCGAACGCCGGAGCCACCGGCGCGAGCGCCAGCGGGACGATCACGAGCAGGGCGAGTGCGCGCCGGGAGGCGGAGGAAGGCATCGGGACTCCTTAGCGGTGGATCAATATATGTCCCGACTCTCGCGAATTGGAGGCTTTGTCACAGTCACGGCACCACCCACCCTCGTGCGGGGGCTGCCCCTACCGGCTACCGGACCGGCCGGCTCATGGAGAGGGCGCGGAGAGGGCGCGGCGGACGAGGTCGGCGTTGTCCGCCGCCGGGCCGCCGTCCGGGTCCAGCAGGGTGTCCTCCAGGCCGATCCGGGTGGCGAGGCCCAGCCGTACGGCCTCCGCCACAAGCGGCCAGGTCGCCGGCCCCTCGCCGTGCAGGAGGCGGGGGGCGGGCGACCCGCCCAGGCGGTCGAGGACGGCCGTCGCCCGGGGGACCGCCTCCTCGTACGGCGCGTCGATCACCTCGACCAGGATGCGGGTCATCCGCCCGGCCAGGCCCGACGCGGTCAGCGTGGCGGCGTCGGCCGGCGTCCACACCCCGGCCTCGACCCCGATCCCCGCCTCCAGCAGCACCCGCGCCAGCTCGCCGAACCCCGGCTCCGACAGGTTCACCGAGGTGAAGTCCGGACGGGCTCCGGCGGGCAGCGCCGCCCACGCCGTCACCGCCTCCAGGCGGACGGAGGCGTCCCCGCCCGCGATCCACAGGCCGGTGGACACGCCCACGGGCAGCCCCGGGGCCGCCGCCCGGATGGCCGTGGTCGCCGCTCCGACGTCGGCGGCGTCCAGCGACTCCCGTCCCGTCGCGTCACGCGGATGGACGTGCACCGCTCCCGCCCCCGCCAGCCGCACGGCCACGGCGTCTGCGGCCAGCTCGGCGGGCGTGAGGGGCAGCCGGGGATGCTCGCCCGCCGACCGGCTTCCGTTGAGACACGCTTTGATGAACATGCGGCCCATCCTTCCCGGGCGGTCCGAGCTCAGGCGCGGGTGTCTCGGCGCTTCTCGGCGGAGGCGTCAGCCGGGGTCCTCGGCGGGGGTGTCTCAGCGGCTCAGTGGGCGGCGTCGAGGCGGGCGCGCTGGTCGTCGGTCAGCTCCAGGTCCACGGCGGCCAGGTTCTCCTCCAACTGGGCCACCGACGACGCCCCGGCCAGCGGGATCACCGGGAACGCCGAGCCGATCTGCCAGGCCAGCACCACCTGGTTCATGCTCGCCCCGCACTCCTTCGCGACCTCGCGCAGCACGGACAGGCGGGCCGGGGTGCCGGGGTGGTCGTAGTCCGGCGGCACCTGCTTGTCCTGCCGGGTGTAGGCGCCGCCGAGCAGCGGCGAGTAGGCCACCAGGGTCAGGCCGGGCTCGGCGCGCAGGTAGCTCAGCAGTTCGGCTCCGGCGTGCCCGAGGCTGCCGTCCTCGAAGATCGACTCGGGCATGTCGAAGCGCGGGCGCAGCAGGCTGTGCTGGTACTGCAGAACCTCGTACCCGGCGACCCCCGCCGCGGCGGCCAGGGCGCGGGCCCGTTCCACCCGCCAGATCGGGTGGTTGCTCACCCCGAGCAGACCGACCGTGCCCTCGGCCACCAGCGCGCCGAAGCCCTCGACGGTCTCGGACAGCGCCACCGAACGGTCCTCGATGTGGGCGTACAGCAGGTCGATGCGGTCCACGCCGAGGCGTTCGCGGCTGCGCTCGGCCGACTCCCTGATCGTCCTGGCGGACAGTCCCTCGGCGTTGTCGACGTAGCTCGTGCCGGGGGCGAGCGGTCGCGCGCCCAGCTTGGTGGCGATCAGGATCTCGTCGCCGACGCCGTTGGCGCGCCGCCAGCGGCCGAGCAGCTCCTCGCTCTGCCCGCCCTGGCCGCCGTCCACCCAGAAGGCGTAGTTGTCGGACGTGTCGATGAACGTCCCCCCGGCCTCGGCATAGCGGTCGAGGATGGCGAACGACGTCTTCTCGTCCGTCACCGAGCCGAACAACATCGCCCCGAGGGCGAGCACGCTCACCTCACGGCGGGTGTCAGGGTTCGTGCCGATCGTCCGGTACTTCATGCTGTCTCCCCAATTCGTCACGTTGTGCGTGGAGGCCCCGGAACGGGAGTCTGGGGCCTGGAGCGAACTCCAGGTCAAGCCGGACCGGCGAGCTCGGCCTGTACGTCAAAGGCAGGGCCGAACCGGGACGCACGTCCGTGGGCACCGCCTTCTCGCCGATGCGCACGTACGCCGACACCAAGCTGTGCAACCTGCTGACCGTGCCGCTGTTCGCCGAGCGCTGGCGGGCGGCCGGGATCACCGTCGACGCCGTGCACCCAGGGGTCGTCCGCACCGGGCTCGGGGATCGCCGCGGCCCGCTCGGCCTGCTGCTCAAGGCCGCCAAGCGCACCTGGGCCGCGCCCGAGGAGGGCGCGCGGCACGTCGTCTCCCTGGCCGGGGCGCCCGGCACCGGCCGGTACTTCGACCAGGACCGTCAGGTCCCCTTGCAGGGCCCGGCGCTGGACGCCGACCTGGCCCGGCGCGTCTGGGACGAGGCCGAGGCGCTGGCCGCGGCGCGATGACCCGGCACCGGCGCAGCGAGGAGACCGTGCGCAGGCTCCTGGACACCGCCCTGGAGGTCTACCCCACCGACTTCACCCTCCGGGCCGTGATCACGCGCAGCGGCGTCAGCATGGGCAGCGTCTACCATCACTTCGGCAGCCTCGAAGGGCTGGCCGCCGCGCTGTACAGCCGGTGCATGGACGAGCTGCTCGGCACGCTGGTCGCCGCCACCGAGGCGGCCGCCGACGCCCGTGACGGCGTGCGCCGCGTGGTGCGGGCCTACCTGGGGTTCACCGCGCGGCATCCGGACCGGGCCCGCTTCATCCACGCGGCGCCGTACGCGCTGGACCTCGGCCCGTACGCCGAGCGCATCGCCGAGGCCAAGGCGTCCCGGCTGGCCAGGCTGAACGCCTGGATCGGCGCGCGCATGGAGGAGGGGGCGGTCGCGCGGCTGCCGGCGGCGCAGGTGGAGATGTTGCTGATCGGGCCGGTGGCCGAGGTGAGCCGGCGGTGGCTGGCGGGCGCGCCGGACATCGACCTGGACGAGGCGGCCCGCGTCCTGCCCGACCGCGTCTGGCTGTCGCTCGGCGGCTGACGGGCGGACGCCCCTCACCGGATGGTGGGCCGCTCCAGGGAGGGGGCGTCGGTATGATGGGCACGGCTTCCCACGCCGGGAGCCGCGGCGGTGGGGCCCGCCGCCTCCCGCCCGTACGGGGGTAACCGCGGTGTCGGCCGCCAACGGTCCCTGCCAGAGATGCGCCACGCTCATGTGCTGGTAGGAGATGCCTCATGACCCAAGCCCGTCCCCCCAGGCCCGGCCCGGGCGGCGCGCACGCCGCCGAGGGCGCGGAGGCCGGCGACGCGTCCGCCGTCGAGGGCATGCGGATCGATCCGCGAGCCGCGGTCGATCCCGACGTCGATCTGCATGTGCCCGCCCAGCGCGGCGAGCTCGCCCGCGCCCCCATCGCCACGCTGGCCGTCATCGCGGCCGGCGGCGTGCTCGGCGCGCTCGCCCGGTACGCCGTCCTGACCGCCTTCCCGGTGCCGCCCGGCGGCTTCGCCTGGCCGACGCTGGCCGTCAACGTCTCCGGGTGCCTGCTGATCGGGCTGCTGATGGTGGCCATCACCGAGATCTGGCAGGTCCATCCGCTGACCCGGCCGTTCCTGGGGGTGGGGGTGCTGGGCGGTTTCACCACGTTCTCCACCTCCATCGCCGACGCCCAAGGGGCCCTGGCCGCGGGCGCGCCGCGCACGGCGCTCGCCTACCTGGCGGTCACGCTCGTCACGGCGCTGGTCGCGGTCTTCCTGGGACAGACCCTCGGCCGCGGCCTGTTCGGCCGCTTCGCCACCCCCGGCGACGAGGGCACGCGCGCTCCGCACGACGGGAGGCGTCAGTGACCACGATGTTGCTGGTGGTGCTGGGCGCCGCCGTGGGCGCGCCCGCCCGCTACCTGATCGACCGCGCGGTCCAGGCCCGGCACGACAGCCTGTTCCCGTGGGGCACCTTCGCCGTGAACGTGGCCGGGTCGGCGCTGCTCGGCTTCCTGCTGGCGCTGCCCGCCGACGGCGGCGCGCAGGCTCTCCTGGGCACGGGCCTGTGCGGGGCGCTGACCACGTACTCCACCTTCGGTTACGAGACGCTGCGGCTGCTGCAGACCGGCGCCCGCACCTACGCCGCGCTCAACGCCGTGGCGAGCATCGCCGCCGGCCTCGGAGCGGCCTGGTGCGGCATCGCCCTCGCCCAGGCCGTCATCCTGTGAGCGGCCGGCACGTTTGACGATCGATCGACGGGAAAGCTGAACGGAAGCCGGCGTATCCCTTCCCGACGTCCGACAGACGAGACGATCATGTGTGTGGAGTTCGAGCTGCGCTGTCCCATCGGCGCCGATCTGGCGTACATCCGCGACCTGGTGCGCCTTCACGGCCACCACAGCGGGTTGTCCGGCGAGCGGCTGGAGGACCTGGTGCTCGCGGTGAACGAGGCCGTCACCAACGTCCTCGACCATGGCGGCTCGGCCGGCCTGGTCACCGCCGTCCGTGACCCGATCGGGGTCTGCGTGGAGATCCTGGACACCGCGGGCCGCCTGACCCCCGACCACCTCGACGCCGCCGGCGTCGACCCGACCGCGTCCCATGGCTTCGGGCTGTGGGTGATCCGGCAGTTGTGCGACTCGGTCGCGCTGGAGCGGACCGGCCTCGGCTCGCGGCTGCGGCTGCGCGTGCTGGTGCCTCCGGAAACCCCGCGTGCTGCCGACCGCCGCCTCAGCGACGCCATGGCCGGCGGCGCCTTGCCCTGGTCCTGAGCCCGGCGCGGTCCCGGGTACGCGAAGTCGGCATGTCAGTAATCATCCGATAACGTAGTGTGATGATGGCTGATCGGGGTGACGTCGGGCACCGGCCGGAAGGCTCCGGTTCCGGCGCGCAGCCGGAGGAGTGGCTGCTGCGCGCGGCGTTCGACGGCACGGGCATGGGCATCTACCTCACCGACATCGACGGCCGCATCACCTGGGTCAACCCCGCGACGGTGGCCCTGCTGGGTTTCCCCGCCGACGAGCTGCGCGGCGCCGACGCGCACCAGAAGCTGCACCGCCGCCTCGACGGCGGCCTCCCGCCCCGCTCCGGCTGCGAGCTGGTGACGGTGTGCCGGCACGACCGGTCCGTACGCAGCGAGTTCGCCACCTTCGCCACCGCCGGCGGCCGGCTGCTTCCGGTGGCCTGGGTGGCCTCGCCGCTCCACCGCGACGGCGAGCCCGCCGGGGCCGTCGTGGTCTTCATCGACGTCGTCGAACGCCTCGACGCGGCCGGCCGGCAGGCCGAAGAGCTCGTCCGCGCCCAGAAGCTGACCGAGCAGTTCCGACTGCTGACCGAGATCAGCACCGTCCTCACCCAGACGCTGGACGTGCGCGAGGCGATGACCCGGCTCGGCCGGCTGCTGGTGCCGCGCCTGGCCGACTGGGCGGCGGTGGACCTGTTCCTCGGGCCGCGCGAGCTGCGCCGCCTGGCCATGGCCTCCGCCGGGGCGGCGCCGGTCGACCCCTCCTGGTTCGCCGAGCTGCCGTACCTGCCGAAGGGCCCGTCACGGTCGGCGCTGGTCCGGGTGCTGCGCGGGGAGCAGGCCCTGCTGCTCGGCCCCGAGCAGATCGCCGCCCCGCCGGACGGGCCGCTGGCCGCCGCGCACGACGCCCTGTTCAACGTGCTGGGCGGCTCGTCGGCGATCGTGGCGCCGCTGCGTACGCCGCGCCGCGTGCTGGGGGCCCTGACGGTGGCGCGGACGGACCCGGCGCGGCCGTACACGGAGTCAGACGTGGAGCTGGTGGCCGACATCGCCCGCACCGCGGCCCTGGCGGCCGACAACGCCTGCCTGTTCGGCCAGCAGCGCGACATCGTCGACACCATGCAGCGCCACCTGCTGACCGCGCTGCCGCAGGTCGATCACCTGCAGCTCGCCGCCCGCTACCTGGCGGCCCCGGCCGGCTCCCAGGTGGGCGGCGACTGGTACGACGCCTTCGTGCTCCCCGACGGCGTCACCGCGATCGCCATCGGCGACGTCGCCGGCCACGACCTGGAGGCCGCCGGGCAGATGGCCCAGCTGCGCAACATGCTGCGCGCCCTGGCCTGCGACCACAAGGAGTCGCCCAGCCTCATCCTCGACCGGCTCAACAAGGTCATGGCCGTGGCCAGCGACGCCCCCACGGCCTCGGCGATCCTGGCCCGGATCGAGCCTCCGCAGCCGGAGGGCGAGCCGGGCGCGCGGATGTTGCGCTGGACCAGCGCCGGCCACCTGCCGCCGCTGCTGGTCACCGCGCACGGGCAGGCCCGCTATTTGGAGGAGGGCCAGTCGTTGTTGCTGGGCGTGCACCTCGACGACGTGACCCGCCACGACGCCCTGGTGCCGCTGCCGCCGGGCAGCACGCTGCTGCTCTACACCGACGGGCTGGTCGAGGTGCCCGGCGTCAACCTGGACACCAGCCTGGCCCGGCTGCGCCGCCACGCCGCGACGCTGGCCGGACGACCGCTCCAGGACTTCTGCGAGGAGGTGCTCGCGCTCGCGCCGTCGCCGCGCACCGACGACATCGCGCTGCTCGCCCTGCGCCTGCCGCCTCCGGGGCAGTAGCGCGGCCGCCCTCAGGGGAGGGCCGGCACGCCGGTCAGGGCGCGGTCAGCGCGGCCTCGATCGCCGCGCCGTGCAGCTCCAGCCACGCCTCACGCCGCTTGATCAGGTCGCCGACGCCCTCCTCCCACATCCGGGCCCAGCCGCCGCCCTGCTCCTCGGCGATCTGCCGCATCGAGAACCACGACCGCCGGGTACGCATCACGGCCACCTCGACCAGGCGCGAACGGTCCACGCCGGACATCCCGTACGCGTCGGCGAGCAGACGGCAGCGGCGCGGCACGTCCAGGTCGCGCAGGGGCGGGTCGGCGTCGGCCGGGTCGCCCAGCGGCGCCCAGTACATCATCGCGCTCATCAGCTCCTCCACCCGGGTGGCCGGCCTGGCGATGTCGAAGTCGATCAGCCCGGCCGCGACGCCGTCGCGGAACACGATGTTGTCCGGCGTGTAGTCCAGATGCCCGACCAGCTCCGGCGGGTACGGCGGCGCGGGCGGCATGCCCGGCGGCTCGGTGAACCCGAAGTCGGCCCGTACGCCTTCGGGCGGCACGAACCCCACCACCGCCTCGTGGTAGGCGCGGATCAGCCGGCCCACGGAGGCCAGCCGTTCCTCGTCGGCCAGCCATTCGGGCCTCGGGCGTCCGGCGACCTCTCCGGGCACGAAGGCCAGCACCTCGCGCCCGGCGGCGTCGACGCCGAGGAAGCGCGGGGCGCCCGCGAACTTCGCCTCCTCCAGGTGTTCCAGCAGCGCGTGGACCAGCGGGGCGTTGGGGCCGACCGGGCGGCGTACGGTGTCGCCGACGCGTACGACGCCTTCGGTGACGTCGCCGCCGACGAGCGGGATCTCGGGCTGGGCGTCGTCGGGCTCGACGTAGGTGACGGGGCTCATGGCTTCCTCAAGGGCTGGGGAGTGGGCCGGTCATGATCTCATGGCCGAGGAGGACCCGCCGGACGATCTCCGCGACGGCGGCCGGGTGGGTGAGGTGCGGGTGGTGCCCGGCCCCCGCGACGACGGTGACGGGAACGGGGCCGGGGTCGCCGGTCAGCGGGTCCAGCTCGCCGACCACGAGGTGCACGGGGACGGGGCCGCCGAGCAGCGTACGGAGGGCGGCGCGTTCGGCGGGGGAGTGCGCGGCCCGCAGCGCGCTGGCGGTGCGCCGGGCCGCCCCGGGACGGCGGAGCCCGGCCGCGGCGCCCGCGACCGCCCGCCGCGCGCTCTCCGGCGGCGGCGCAGCGCCCAGGAGGGTGGCCGCGAGCCGGTCGGCGCCCGCCCTCCCGAGCAGGGGGCCTGCGAGGAGCCGGGTGAGCGCGGACGGCCGGCGCTGGAGGAAGAAGGGGGACACCAGGACCAGGGCCGCGACCCGGTCCGGCTGGGCGGCGGCGTACCGGAGCGCCGGCGCGGCGGCGGCCGAGTGCGCGACGATCACGGGACGGGTGCGCACCGGCCCCAGCAACTCGGCCAGCCATTCCGGCGACGTGGCCGCCGCGGGAGACGAACGCCCCAAACCGGGCAGATCGGCTACGAGCGCCCCGAAGCGCCGTGAGGCGGGGGTGCCGTCCGGTTCGTCGAGCACGTCGTGCCGGGGGTCGCCGTCCGGTTCGTCGAGCACGCGGTGCCGGGAGTCGGCGTCCAGTTCGTCGAGCAGGTTGTGCCAGGAGTCGCCGTCCAGGGGCAGTCCGTGCAGCAGGACCAGGCGCGGTGACGTGCGGTCGCCCGCGAGGTAGGTGCGCGACCCGGCGACGTCGTGGAAGCCGCCGGGACGCACGGCCGGGGCGGCGCCGAACCGGTCCGCGACCAGCCGGTCGGCCCAGCGGCGCAGCGCGTCCGCCACCGGAGGCCGCCGCAGCCCCGCGGACGCGGCGACCCGGTCGGCCGAGCCCGTGTCGTACCGGTCCTCGGTCAGGAAGCCCAGCGTCTCCGGGTCGGCGCCGGTCAGCGCGGACGGCAGGCGGCGGATCAGGGCCACCGGCACGCGCACCCGCGGCGCGCGGACGCCGAGATGGTCCGCGAGCAACCGGATCAGGTCGGGCAGTTCGGGCGTTGCGGGATCGAGCACCCAGTGCAGTCCGCCGGGTTCGGGGTCGTGCTCGGGCACGGCGGCCATGAACCGGGCGAACTCGTCCACCGTCACCACGGGCACGAACGTCCGGGCGCCGCCGGGCAGCGCGGGCAGCCGGCCCGTCCACAGGTCGCGGACGAGCCCCGCCAGGCCGAGGTACTGGCCGGCCTCGCCGGTGAGCGAATGGCCGATGACGCTGCTCGGGTTCACCACGGTCAGCGGCACGCCCAGCCGGGCAGCGGCGACCCGCACGGCGGCGTCCCCCTCGGCCTTGGACCCCTCGTACGCCCCCTTGTCCTGGTACAGGGCCGCCAGTTCGGCCTCCGGGAGCGGATGGCGCGGACGCGGGTCCAGCCCGACGCGGTACCCCGACACGTGCACCAACCGGCGCAGCCCGGGGCGGGTGGCGGCCCAGCGCAGCACGTTGAGGGCGCCTTCGACGTTGACCGCCCTGGCCTCCTCGCGTTCCATGCCGAAGCGGTAGACGCCGGCGGTGTTGAACACGTCCCGCACACCCGCCGGGCCTTCGACGGCCGCGTCCAGTCCCAGGCCGGGGGCCGTGAGGTCGCCCTCGACGACCGTGAGCCGGGTGGCGGGCACTTCGTGCTCGCCCAGCCACGCGCGCAGCCCGCCGTCCGAGCGGCGGACGACGGCCGTCACCGTACGGCCCTGTTCCAGCAGGTGCAGGACCGTCCATCTGCCGATGAAACCGGTCGCGCCGAACACCACGGCGTCTTCCATGGTACTTCCCTCTCTAGACCGATCTGCATATTCTGTGGGCACGGAAAACCGCCCGCTCACGCCAGCAGCCTGACGACCTGGCGGCGGGCGCGTTCGACGGGCAGGCGGGAGCGGCCCGCGCGGGCCAGCACCAGCGAGCCCTCGATCACCGCGAGCACGGTCGCCGCCAGGTCGTCGGCCGACTCGTGCCCCTCGGCGCGCAGGGCGTCGGCCAGTCTGCGCTGCCAGCCCTCGTAGACGCCGGCGCAGATCCGCCGCAGGTGCTCGTTCGACGAGGCGACCTCCAGGGCCACCGTCGCCACCGGGCAGCCCTTGGCGTACCCGCCCGCCACCATCCTGTCGGCCAGCGCGTCGAGGAGGGCCGGTACGAGGTCGCGGGCGCGCGGGAGCGTGCCGGCCAGCTCGTCGATCATGGTGTCGACCTCGTGTCCGGCGGCGGTGAGCGCCTCGCCCACCAGTTGGTCCTTGCCGCCGGGGAAGTGGTGGTAGAGCGAGCCGCGAGGGGCGCCGGCCATCGCGAGCACCTCGTTGAGCCCGGTGCCGTGGCAGCCCTGGGCCTCCACCAGCGTGCGGGCCGCCGCGATGATGCGCGCCCGCGTCTCGTCTCCTTTGACCGCCATGCGGCACACACTAGACCGGTCTGCATATTCCTGTCCACGCGGGCCGCTCGCGGTGGACCGGCCGCCCCATGCCGCAGGGGCGGCCGGTCCAGAGGTCAGGCGGCTTCGTTCCGGCGCTGGCAGTTGATGCAGAACCGGGCCAGCGGGCGGATCTTGAGGCGCTCGAACGGGATGCCCGACTCACAGTGCGAGCATCGGCCGTACGAGCCGGCGGTCAGCCGGTCGAGGGCCTGGGTGAGCTCGGCGATGGCCCGGTCGGCGGTGGCGAGGGAGGCCAGCAGCTCCTGCCAGGTGCCGTCCGCGCCGCTGCCGTCCTGGGCCTCGGCCTGCAGGCCGAGCAGGTGGCGGCTGCGTCGTTCCAGCTGCTCGTCGAGGTCCTGGCGCAGGGACTGGAGCTGCACGGTGCTGAGGTGGTCGGTCATTGTGGTTTCCTTTCCGCGCGGATGCGGGGGTTTCAGAGGGCGGTCACGGGCGCCGCGGGGCGCAGGCACAGGCGCAGCAGGCCGCGGACGGTCGCGTGCTGCGGCTCGGGCGCGGCGTTGATCCGGATGCGAAGGGCGGTGTGCAGGCGGTCCAGCAACCGCGTCTGCAGCGCGCCCCCGCCGGTGACGGTCAGGCCGTTCTCGCGGACGGCCGGCCGCAGGTGGGCGGGCTGGCGGCGCAGCAGGCCGGCGGTCATCTCCACGACGCCGTCCAGCGCGTCCGGCAGCAGGCCCTTGCTGGTCGTGGCGCTGAGCTGGAGCGCCGCCGCGTCGCTGACCGCGCCGCCGACGACGACGACGGCCTCGACGATGCCCGCCCCCACGTCCAGCAGCAGGTACGGTGCCGGCCCGGCGACGTCCAGACCGGCGCCGGCGGCGGCCGCCAGCGGCGCCTCGACCAGCGTCACCTGGCAGCCGGCCGCCTCGGCGACGGCCGCGCGCACCGCCTGGCGGTCGCTGCCCGTCGCGGCCCTGGGCACCGCGGTCATCACGTGCTCCAGCGGCCGGCCGCCGGAGAGCCAGGCGTCCTGCAGCACGAGGTGCACGAGCCGCAGGCAGGCCCCCGGGTCGACCACCATGCCCCGGCGCACCGGACGGACCGGTACCCCGGCCGCGCTCTCCGGCGACGGGACGACCACCGCCGTGGGACGGTCGGCGATGGCGAACCCGTCCAGGGACAGCGAACGGGTGCGCGAGGTGCCCAGGTCGAGCACCACGTGGGCGCGGTGGACCGCGGAGGTTCGCGGTGAGTGTTCGTGGACTGATCCGGCGTCGGACATGACGATGATCGGCTCCTTGCTCTGTCGCGGAGAACTCGTACGCGAAAGACGAGAGAAAAGGCGCATCCCGCAGGCGGGGACGCCACGACGGCGCTCTCCGGCCGCGCGGGAACCCGCGGACGGCCGGACGACGCGCGGACCCGGCCGTGCGACGGCCGGGCGCGACGACCGGCCCCGCGGCGCGCTGGGCGGGCCGGGAGGCGGCGACTCGTGAAGAGGGAGGGAGCTAGATCAACGGCGGGCTGCGCGAGCCCGCCGTGCGGTGACCGACCTGCTGCGGGTCGCGGATCGCGGCCGCGTCGGGGCCGGGCGCCGGGAGCAGCGCGAGATGGGCCGCCTGGAGGTGCCGCCCGCCGCGCGGCGGCGGCCAGAGCGTCAGCGTGAGGTGCTCACGGCCGCTGGACACCTGCGGTGGCAGGCTCGGCATCCGGTCGCCGCCCTTGTCCGGGGTCCACTCGTGACCGGCGGACAGGGGGTGCGCGGTTGCCTGGCCGTCGGCGTAGGAGGGGCCGGCGACCAGCAGGGACAGCAGGACCAGGCCCACCACGCAGCACAGCGCGATGGGGCCTCGTGGCACTCTGCACGGTCCCTTCATAAGGCCGACCATAGCCCAGGCGATGGGAAAAGGCATTACCGTCCGATTTCCTGTTCGGCGGTACGGCGTGGCCTGCCGGGGGCGAGGCGGTGCGGGGGTGGCGGGAGCGTCTGGAGGGGCTCGCGGGGCTGGTGCGAAGGGCGCCGGGGAGGACTCGCGAAGGATGGATGGCGGGGCCGAGGGATGGCGGGGCCGAGGGAAGGCGGGGGCCGTGGGAAGGCGGGGAGGGGTGGCGCGCTGGAGGGCGGGGTTCGCCGGGACATGGCGGGCGTGGCCGGTCGCCGGACCGGGAGCCGGTCTTGGTCCGGATGGTCGGCACGCGCCACGTCGCCGGGAACCCCGCCGTTCAGCGTGCTGCTGTCTCAGCGGGAACCTCGCCGAGGGCTGCTATTTAGAAGCCGTCGAAGTTCTCGCCCCACTCGCCCCAGTCGTCGTCTTCCTGGTGGGTGTCGGGGCCACGGTCGTCGGTGTCGGTGTCGTGGTCGTGGCGGTCCGGCTTGTGGATGGCCGGGCGGCCGGGACGGCCCTCCGGGCCGCGGGGGCCCTGAGGACCACGGGGGCCCACGCGGTGGTGGCGGCCGTGGTCGTCGTCGTGGTCGTGGTCATGGCCGCCGCCCCACCAGCCGCCCCAGCGCGGACCCCACCAGCGGGGACCGCAGTGGCGCCAGCCGCAGCCGCCCCTCAGGACCGGCTTCTCATCGGATGGGCTCTGATACGACGCCGTGCCGGCCGTGCTGGCCTGTGCCGGCACCTGGCCGCCACCCAGCAGCAGCAACGCGCTCGTGGCGAGCACGGCCGCCGGCTTGTTCATCATTGATTTCATCGCGCTTTCCGTTCAGAAGTTTCCAGAACCGCCGCGGGACTTCTCGACTGCCGTCGGTCTCCGGCATGAGCAGTCTTACCCGCGCATTGAGTTCGGAGTTCTGACAAGACAGGCATGAGCTCCTAAAGCTTGACCAGATTTACCAGGCCCTTACAGCCGACTTGTCCGGGTTTATTGCGACAACCAGCGGTGGTGTCGCTTTACTGAGACTGGATCAATTCCTAGCGCTGTCATCCCGAAAATGCGGCGCTGCCGGGAACATGCGCTCCGGGTCGCCGGTGCGGTGGGCGCGGGGGTGCCGGTTTCGTTCGAGATCCGCTATCGTCACTGTCGTACTGTAGGTAGACAGTGAGGTGGAGTGTGGCGAATCGTACGGACGTGCGGCTGGAACTGCTGACCGGCGACCAGGCGCTCGCGCGCCGGGCGGAGCTGATCGACCTCTACCGGGAGGTGTTCACCGGGCCGCCGTGGAACGAGGGGGAGGCCGAGGTCGCCGACTTCGGCGTGCGGTTCGCCGCCGACGCGGCGCTGCCCGGTTTCCGCGCCGTCCTGGCCGTCGGGGACGAGGGGCCGTGCGGGTTCGGCACGGCCTGGCCGACGGCGTCCCCGCTGCCGGAGACCCGTAGCTACGGCAAGGTGCTCGCGGCGCTCGGGCCGGACGGGGTGTCCCGGCTCCTGGCCGGCGCGCTGCAGGTGGACGAGCTGGCGGTCGCTCCGCGCGCCCGTGGCCGGGGCCTGGCGGGCCGCATTCTGGACCTTCTGTGCGGCGGGCGCCGAAGCTGGTTGTTGACCTCCGTGCACGCGCCGGACGCCATTCGTCTGTTTGAGCGCCTGGAGTGGCGGCGGGTCGGCGAGAACGGGGAAATTGTGGTGTTCGTCAAGCCCGAGTAAGCACGATGTTTCGCCGAATCTCTGTACTAGTGCTGATATCTGGAGCAAAACTGCGCGAGTACTGAATAAGTCGGACATTGCTGCGTCGAGGGGGCGGGAGAATCGCCAACAAATGGCGAGGCAATCCGGCTGGACGCCCTCCGGATGCCTCCCGGACGCCCCGGGATGCCTTCGCCGCCCTCGCTGGAGGTCCGGTTTGCGTTTGAGCGCGCTCTAACGCCTAGCGTTCCGTCACATGACGAACTTTGAAGAAGGACCCCAGCGGGAGCAGCGGTACGAGCACGGCCTGAAGGTGTTGCGGGAGATCGACGGCGAGGCCGGGCAGCGGGTCGTCGACGCCCTTGCCGACGTCTCGCCCGAAATGGCCCACCAGGTGGTCGCCTGGGCCTTCGGCGAGATCTACGACCGTCCCGGCCTGGCCCCCCGCGACCGTCAGCTGGTGACCCTGGGCGTGCTCACCGCGCTCGGTGGCTGCGAACCCCAGCTCGACGTGCACGTCAACGCCGCGCTGAACGTCGGGTTGACCCCTGCCGAGATCACCGAGTCCCTGTTGCACGCGGCCGTCTACTGCGGCATGCCTCGGGCGTTGAACGCCACGTTCGCGGCCAAGAAGGTCTTCGCCGAACGCGGCCTGCTCCCCGTGGGCGACGCCGGCCCGGCCTGACCGCCCGCCCCTGCTGGGGGCTGCCTCCCGCGCGCCCGGTCTGTCATGATCGGCTGGGATGAGCGTGCAGGCGTTACAGGCGACGGACCCACCCGAGATCGGCGGCCACCGGCTGCTCGGGCGCCTCGGCGCGGGCGGCATGGGCGTCGTGTACCTGGCCAGGAGCCGCCGCCGGGGCCTGATGGCCATCAAGGTCATCCGGCACGACCCCGCCGACGCCGAGGCCATGGAACGGTTCCGCCGTGAGGCGGCGACCCTGCGGGGCCTGCGCAGCTCGTACGTGGCGCCGCTGGTGGACGCCCGGGTGACGGCCCCGCCGTACTGGCTGGCGACGGAGTACGTGCGGGGGCCGACGTTGTTGCGGGCGGTGTCGGAGCGGGGGCCGCTGTCGGCGGGGCTGTGCCGGCGGCTGCTCGCCGGGCTGGCCGCCGCCCTGGCCGACGTGCACGGGCACGGCGTCCAGCATCGCGACCTCAAGCCGCACAACGTCGTCCTGTCGCCCGAGGGGCCGAAGCTGATCGACTTCGGCATCGCGCGGGCCCCCGGCCAGAGCACGATCACGACGTCGGGGGAGATCGTCGGCACGCCCGGCTATATCGCTCCCGAGGCCGTGCGGCAGGAGCCGGTCACGGCGGCGGCGGACGTCTTCGCGCTGGCCGGCACGGTCGCCTACGCCGCCACCGGCCGTCCGCCGTTCGGCCGCGGCGAGCCGATGGCGGTGCTGTACAGCAGCCTGAACACCGACATCGACGTGGACGGCGTCGAGCCCGCGCTCGCCGAGCTGATCCGCTCGTGCGCGGCGCGGGACCCGGCGGAGCGGTTCACGTCCGAGCGCGTGGCGGCGCTGGCCGGCAACGCCGTGGACCCGCTGTCGTGGGGCTCGGACGAGGAGTACCAGGCACTCGTCGGCGAGACCGGCCCCGCCGAGGGCGAACCCACCGGGTCGACGGCCCGGCCGGGCAGGGCGTCCTGGCCGGGGCGGGCACTGGCGGCGGGAGCGGCCCTGGTGGCCCTCGGCGCGACGGCCGCCGTCCTGTTCCCCCACCTCGCCACCCCCACGCCCGCCCCGACCCCGACCCTCTCCACGCCCGGCCCGAACCCGGCCTCCCCGACGGTCCCCACGACCGCGCCCGCGTCCACGACGGGCCGGACGCCCGCCTCCGCGACGAGCCCCGCGCCCGCGTCCACGACGGGCGGTTCGGTGGAGGTCGGGGCCACGGTGGCCGGTGATCCCGGGACCGTCGTGGTCACCCAGCCGCCGCCCGGCCCCACCCCTTCCGGTCCCGTCCGATGGCGGGCCGTGCACGGCCCCCGGTGCGTGGCGGAATGGTTCTACGCCGACCCAGGCTGGCGTCCCGTCACCGGCGGCTGGAAGCGCGACGGCTGCGCGGGCGCGGCGCTGGCGCTGCGCGTCGGGAGCGAGCCGGCCCACTTCAACCAGGGCGTCAACTGGTACTTCGACACCCGCGGCGGCGCGCGCTGCACCATCGACGTGCACATCCCCGACGACCCCCGCTCGACCGGCCTCGCCTTCTACTACCTGGACGGTGACGAGACCGACCCACCGCACCTCGGCCCGCCGGTGACCGTGGACCAGCGTGCCCACCGCGGCCGCTGGGCCCCGCTCGGCACCTGGAAGGTCCCCGCGCCGGGCCGGCTCACCGTCCTGGTCGGCAACCAGCCCGTCAAGGCCGGCGACACCCACGAGGTGACGGTCTCCGCCGCCCGCGCCCGCTGCTACTGGTGACGGTGAGCCCAGGAACCCCCCGGGCGCGTCAGCGGAGGGTTCTGCCCAGGGTGCCCTGCTCGGGATAGGAGTACTTGACGCGCAGCACCAGCTTGGCCTTGCGCGGCTGGCTGCCGGCGTAGGCCAGCAGGCCGGAGAAGAAGTCGAGGCCGTCGGCGTTCACACCGACCTCGACGCAACCGTGGCTGTACCCCTTGTGTGAGTTGTGCAGGTAGAAGCCGCCACGCCCGTACATGTTCCCCTGGATCGGGGTGAGCCGGACGCGGAAGGTGCCCCAGTCGGGGAAGACCGGGCCGTTGCCGCCCACGGGAAGGAACTGGATGCCCTCCCCGGGATTGGAGACGGCCTTGTCGCCGCGCTGGTTCGCCGCCTCGACGGAGTTCTGGCGGGGATCGACGTGGGTGAGGAACGTGTACAGCCCCTCGGGCAGCGGGCCGTGGTCCTTGCTGTTCTGCATGCTGCCGATCTGGTGTCCCACCAGGCCCGAGGTGGCGGCGTACAGCAGGGTGCCCGAACCCCGGAGCGAGGCGGGCATGGACCTGCGCCAGTACAGGAACCTGCCGGTGTAGACGAGGTCGGCCTGGTCGTCGGCGGGGTCGCGGACGTCGAGGTCGAACTGGCCGAGCGTCCTCAGGGCGCCCGTCCGCGGCACGTCGACGGCCTCGAACCGGCCCGAGCCGGGCGTCCTGCCGGTCAGCGCGAACACCCGGTACGAGCCCTGCGGCGAGTAGGACGCCCGGGTCTCCTCCAGGAACACGAGCCCGGGATCGTGGTGGAAGAGCACGGCGTGCACGTTGTCGTCAGGTTTCTCGCCCTTCCACATCATCGGCCGGCTCTCCTCGCCGACGGTGAGGGAGATCCGGGAGACCCGGTCGTCCTGGCTCCTCTGGAAGCAGAAGTACGTCATCGGGCCGCCCGCCGCCCTACGAGATCGTCGCGAGGTTGGACGTGAGCGCGATGTCGGTGCCGGACGACGGCGTGTACTCGTGCCACTCGGCGATGAGCGCCCCCTTCTCGCCGGGTTGCAGGATCGGCACGGGGGACTGCGTGCCGCGGTGGGCGAAGCTCAGGCGTTCGACCACGATGTGCGTGGCGTCCGGGATCGCGACGACGACCTGCGCCTCCTGGATGCGGCGGTCGTCCTCCACGTCCAGCACGACGGGCAGCCCGACGACGAACGCCGAGCTGTTGCCGACCTTGATGTTCACCGGGTTCGGGCTCGGCGCGAGGTCCGAGGACGACGTGGTGAAGGCGGCGTCCTGGAGCCGGGCGGCCGCGCGTTCGGGGTTGGCGGGCGGGATGCCGGGATAGTTGCGGTCGTCGTAGGCCGCGATCTCCTGCGCGATCGTCAGGTACGGCGCCGGGACCGGCGCGCCGACCGCGCCTCCCTCGGCGAAGCGCATCCACTCCTCCTCCCAGCCCTTGCGCACGGTGAGGACGATCCGCGCGCTGCCGGCTCGCAGGAACGCCTGCCTGGTCGGGTCCGGGTGCCGCAACTGCCGGATGAACGGCCAGCTCGGCGGGACGTCCCAGAAGTAGGAGTAGAGGAACGTCACCACGTTCTCCCACTCGATCGCCTGGTTGATGAAGCGCACCAGGTCCTCGTGCCGCCGCAGCAGCGTCCACTGCTCGGGGCTGAGGCCGAGGCTCGGCCCGTCGAAGCCGATGCCGTGCTGGAGGTCCACGTGCGCGGCGAGGAAGGCGGCCAGGACGTCGGCCGGCATGAAGTCGAAGTCGCTCCCGAGGACGAACCGCAGGACGCACTTCATGATCTCGTCGCTCTCCTCGCGCCGCAGCGTCAGGGTGTCGACGTTCGCCAGGCCGTCCTCGACGGCCGCGATGCGCGCGGCGATGTCCTCCTGCTCGGCGAAGTACCTGGTCTGGGCGGCGTTGTAGAGCGTGTTCCAGACGTCGGTGCGCCACTGCTCGACGGCCTCGTCCGTCAGGTCGAGCCGCACGCCGAGCCCGACGAACACCCGCTCGGAGTGGTGGAAGAAGAAGGTGATCTTGTGACGGCCGGTGAAGCCGCGCATGTAGGGCGTGGCGCCGTCGAAGGACATGATCCGGTGGTCGCGGATGATGAGCGCGTCCGACAGGTTGCGCCACGTCGGCTCCGAACGGGCGCCGATGACGTCGAAGTTCATCTTGTCGTCGGAGTCGTCCTTGCCGACCTGGGCGTCCAGCATGATCTCCCGGATGTGCGTGCCGCCGGGCACGTCGAACTCCAGGTCCAGGAACCACCAGTTCCCGTCGGTGTTGACGTGCGAGCTGACGGTCAGCGGCGTCGGCTCCTCGGGGTGCGGCCGGACGGTGACGCCGTACCGGTCGGCCAGCCACTGGTACTTCGGGACGCCGGTCGGCGACGGATGGCCGTCCTGGTCGACCAGGTCCGTGGTGATGTCGGCGTGCCTGACCGGGAACTCGAAGGGCCCCTGCCGCGAGCGGAGCAGTTCGAGCTCCGCGTACGCCCGCCGCATCGACGCCCCCGGCTCGGGGACCGCGATGTCGTACGTCAGGCGCAGCCCGTACCGGTAGAGCCGGACCCGCCACTTGCGCATCAGGCTGAAGTAGTCGATCCGGACCGGGTCGTTGCCCGTGTTCTTCAGCATCCGGGTCGAGGTCTCCTCCGACCCCGTCACGGTGGTCGTGGAGATGGTCACCTTGTGCTCGCGGCGGGAGCGCGAGGACGCCTTCTGCGTGGTGGCGCGGGCGTGCTTGACGCTCTCGGCGGCCGAGGCCGACTCCGAGCCCTGCGCGGTGAACCCGGTGGTGCTCGAACCGGAGATGATCGGGATGCCGCCCTGGACCGTGCCGGTGATGTTGAACTGGTTGGAGTGCTGGCTCTGCGACGACGTCGACTGCGCCAGGTCGGTGTTGTCGGTCACGCCCGTCTCGCTGACCGCCTCCAGCGAGTCGGTGACGATGGTGGTGAACTCCTTCGAGGTGACCGACCACTCCTTGTGCGTGACCGCGGTCTCCTCGCCGGGCGCGAGCGGGATGGTCGAGACGAGCTCGCCGCGCTGGATGCCCACCGGGACCATCTCGATGCGTTCGAGGTTGAGCAGGCCGATGGGCGGCGCGGCGGTGTTGACCGTCAGGCCGCGCAGGGCCACCGCGGCGGTGTTGAGCGCCTGCGCGGCCCGGCCGGCGTCCCCGGCGCCCGCGCGCTCCGCCTCGCGCAGGCGTTCGGCGCGCAGCTCGACGAGCGTCCCGGCGAACAGCGCCAGTTCGGCGGCCGGCACCCGCGACAGCGCGGCGGGGTCCGGGCGCAGTGCCGCGGCGGGCTGCTCCTCGAAGCGCCTGAGCAGGTCCAGCGCCTCGCCGGACACGCCTTCGGCGGCGTGGCCGGCGCGGAGGCGGTCGCGGACCCCGTCGGTGTCGCCGGGGGCCAGCGCGAGCTGCCGGACCGCCCCGAGCTTGACGATGCCGCCGCCCGGATCGTCGTGCGCCGTGGGCACCCGCAGCGGAACGAGCGTGCCTTTCAGCACCTCCCGCGCAGAGTTGTCCAGCACCGGCGCGGACGGTGGAGCCGGTGGCCCCGCGGCCGCCGCGCTGAGGATGTCTGCCATGGTCGTCCCCCCTCGTGGATGAGCAGCTGTGCCGCCATGGTGGGGGCGCGTGCCGGTGGACGGCATGAGTAAGGGCTACTCAGAAGGGAGGCCCGCGCCTCCGCCGAGATGGCCGTGGAGGCGCGGGCCGTGCACCGGATCTTGTCAGGTGCGGCGGGTTCTCAGCAGGCGAACGGTGATCGCCGCGCCGAGCAGGACCACGGCGCCCACGGCCCAGGGCAGGGGGGTGCCCCCCGGGCCGGGGACGCCGTAGCCGCCCGCGTAGCCGTCCCTGGCATAGGTGCTGCCGGGGAGTTTGGCGGCGTAGCGCTGTTGCGCCAGCCGCCGGTAGTCGGCCACGGGGACGCCGGCCCGGCCGACCGACTGCGCCGCTTCGGCGTTGAGCGGCACGACCGTGCCGTCGCGCAGGGCGTACCAGGCGTTGAGCTGCGGCTCGCGGAACACGGTGCCGGTCTGGCCCGCGTACGTCTGCTCGTCGCCGCCGCTGGCGATGTTGCTGACCACCCACGTGCCCCGGCGGTCGCGGGTCGTCCAGACGGAGGCGGTCTGCCCGTCCGGCGCGGTCGCCCCGGTGGCGAGGAAGGCGAAGCGGGCGATCTCCGCCGACCGTCCGGCGACGAAGTCCGGATTGAGGTCGTTGACGGCGACCGTGGGACCGTCGATCCGCGCCGGCACGGGGGCGAGGCTGGTCTGCCTGCCCTGGCCGGCGAAGAAGCGGCCGACCGTGTCGCCGGCGCCCGCGGCGGCGGTCCTGGCGGCGTCGATGTCGGCCTGGGTGGGGGCGCCGGGGTCGGCCAGCGCGGGGCTCGGGACCCACAGGAACAGGGCGGTCAGGGCCGCGACCGCTGCGATGAGCTTCATGTCGATGGCCTCCCTCACGCGCCGATGTAGTCGAGCGAGTGGGTCCAGAAGAACGAGGAGTTCGAGACGTAGTAGCTGTAGGTGGACCAGTTGTAGCGGGTGCTGGACGGCCACGGGTTGCTCCAGTACACGTACGACGAGCTCTGGTCGTAGCCGTAGATGACCTCCATGTGGCCGCCGCCGCTGGTCCACTGGATGCGGGCCATGATCGGGCGTTGGGCGTCGATCTCCCTGACGATGGCGGCGTAGGTGAGGTAGTCGTAGACGTACACGCCGGGGCTGATGCCGATCTGGCGGAAGGCCGTCTGGTCGTTGCCGAGGGTCGCCTGGTTGTTGGGGCAGCTCGTGTTGACGCCGCGGTTGAAGGCCAGGTTGCAGAACTGGTTCTGGCTGTAGGAGTACCCGTAGTAGGCGGCGACGGAGTTGCCCGTCGCGGCCCAGCACCAGTTGGAGTACTGCTGCGACTGCTGGGTGAAGTTCAGCTTGTACCAGGTCGCGGCGTCGGCCGGGGGGCTGCTCGCGATCCAGGTGGCCGCCGCTAGGGCGAGGGCCACGGCCAGGCGGAACATAGGCGCTCCTTCTGCTGGGGGGTGCTGCGAAGGATGTTCGACCTGCGGTGATGTCCGTACAAGAGGGAGCACATTTCCCTGACAGATCACTGTGGAAGGTGACATTTCATGACGTTCATGAAGTGATGACGAATCTGTGGAAATCTGTGAACATTCACAACGTGGCGGATGAGCTCCAGGCCGCGCTGCGCGCGGGCCCCTTTCACGTCGCCCTGCGGGCCGCGGTCGGAGCGCGGGGGCTGACCCTCGAACGGCTGCGCCACCGCCTGGCGCAGCGCGGCCTGAACGTCGGGGTGAGCACGCTGAGCTACTGGCAGCAGGGCCTGCGCCGGCCGGAGCGCGAGGAGTCGCTGCGGGCCGTGGGAGCCCTGGAGGAGATCCTCGACCTGCCGCCCCGCGCGCTGCTCGGCCTGCTCGGGCCGCCGAAGCCACGCGGACGCGCGCCCGGGGTGGCGTACTCGACCCTGTTCCGGCCGGCCCAGGTGGTCTCCGCCATGCTGGACGAGCTGGACGCGGTGGCCGACGACCGCCGCCTGCACATCGCCGTCATGTACGAGTCGCTGCGCATCGGCCCCGACCGCAGCCTCACCAGCCGCGAGACCACGCAGGTCGTCCAGGCCCACGAGGAGGGCGCCGACCGCTACATCATGATCTATCGCGGCGACGCCGGCTGCGACGTGGAGCACGTCACCGTCACCGCCCTTGAGGACTGCCGCGTCGGCCGCGTCACCAGGGACGGCGCGAGCGCCACGGTGGTCGCCGAGCTGCTGTTCGACCGGTCGCTGCGGGTCGGGGACACCCACGTGCTGCGGTACCGGATCGCCGACCTCAGCGGCGCCGAGTCCTGCTTCTACGAGCGCGGCTTCCGCTTCCCCGCCGGCCAGTACGTGCTGCGCGTGGCGTTCGACCCGGCCGAGCTGCCGGTGCGCATCCACCGCTTCGCCCGGCGCGGTCCGGGCGGCGGCGAGCCGACCGCCGCCGAGCTGACGCTGAACTCCCAGCACGCCGTCCACCTGATGGCCGCCGCCCTGCAGCCCGGCCTGGTCGGCATCCGGTGGGCCTGGCCCTGACCGGCGCGTCGCCGTCACATTCCGGGCCGCTGTCCCGTCCTGTCGTCGACAATGACGACGAACGGAGAGGTCATGACCATGAGAGCGATACGCGTTCACCGGCCCGGCGGCGACCTCGTCCTGGAGGACGCCCCCATGCCGCGCCCGGCCACCGGCGACGTGGTGGTACGCGTGCACGCGGCCGGTTTCGTCCCCGACGAGCTGGAGTGGCCGGGGACGTGGACCGACCGGGCCGGGCGGGACCGCGCGCCGTCCGTCCCCGCCCATGAGGTGGCGGGCGTGGTGTCCGAGGTCGCCTACGGCACCACCGGCCTGTCCGTGGGCGACCGCGTCTTCGGCCTGACCGACTGGCACCGCGACGGCGGCGCGGCGGAGTACGTGGCGGCCGAGGCGCGCAACCTCGCCCACATCCCCGCGAACGTCACCTTCACCGAGGCGGCCGCGCTGCCCCTCGCCGGGCTGACCGCCTGGCAGGGCCTGTTCACCCACGGCGGCCTGGAGGCGGGCCGGACGGTCGTCGTCCACGGCGCGGGCGGCGGCACCGGCACGCTCGCCGTCCAGCTCGCCCGCGAAGCCGGCGCGCACGTCATCGCCACCGGCAGGGGACGGGTCGCGGGCCTGGCGGTGGAACTGGGCGCGCACGAGTTCGTCGACCTGGAGCGGCAGTCGTTCGAGGAGGCGGTCGGGCCGGTGGACCTGATCTTCGACACGATCGGCGGCGACCTGCTCGCCCGCTCGGCGGCGAAGGTCAGGCCGGGCGGCGCGCTGGTCTCGATCACCGCGCCGCCGCCGGTCGCCCCCGAGGCGGGGCGGGCGGTGTTCTTCATCGTCGAGCCCGACCGGGCCCAGCTCGCCGAGCTGGCCGCGCGGGCGGGGGCGGGGCTGCTGCGCGCCCACGTCGGCGCGGTGTATCCGCTGGCCGAGACCGGGCAGGCGTTCCGGGCCAAGCGCGGCGTGCCGGGGAAGGTCGTGATCGAGATCTGAGGCCGGCGTCCGGGGCTGGTCCGTCGAGCGGCGGCCTGCGGTGGCAAATGTATGGATATTTCGGCCTATTGAGGAAACCTTGACCGGCCTGCCGTATGACCGTCCGGGCCACGGGCACGCGCAGTTACGGAGACAAGCGACTCGCTGACTCCCCGTATCGAAGGAAGGAACCGTCATGCCGCAGAACAAGGCCCGCAAGACGAAGTCGGGCGACAAGGACAAGGACAAGAGCCGCAGCTCCTCGACCCAGAGCCGCAGCACCGGGGACAAGAAGCCCTCCACCAACAAGTCCCAGGAGAGCAAGCACCTGCCGGGGCATCAGGGCTGACCCTGCCCGGCACGACGGCGTGACACCCGGCCCTTCGGGCCGCGGGTCACGCCGTCTCTTGTGTCGGGGTTGTTCCTGTCTGTTGGTAAATGACCAGAATGAGGAGACAGTTCCCCGTCCCTTCAGTCTCTCCATGCACAACGTTCACTCGTGCGCTCCAACGTGTCGGCTCGAAGGGCACGCCGCCTCATCGGCTGCCCGTGAACGTCATGGAAGGACCCGATGCAGCCGATGGCAGCACGACAGTTATTGGGCGGTTCAAGGAGCAGGGGACGGCTCGCCGTCACCACCGCGCTCGCGGCGGTGCTGGTGGGCGGTGTCGTGACGGCGGCCTACGCCGACCCGGGGGAGCAGGGCCGGGGACGGCCGACCCCCACCCCGACGAGCACCCCGGCCCCGCCCGCGCTCACCCCCGCCACCGGCTCGTACCTGGAGGGCACGGCGAAGCTCGCCGCCGTCCCGGTGAGCGCCGGTGACAGCGTCACGAAGCTCGACATCGACGGCGCCCCCGTCACCGCCACCCCGACGGTGGGTGTCTCCAAGCTGGCCTTCGACGTCGGCTCCAACTCCACCGAGGCGCAGTACCACAGCTACGTGCTGGTCAACGGCGCCTACAAGGCCGAGATCGGCAACTTCGTCAACCAGCGGGCCACCATCGAGATCCCGAACGGGCACCTGGTCAAGGGCGAGAACACCGTCGAAATCGTGGTCGGCACGATCCAGTCCTCCTGCGGGCAGAACTACGACGACTTCGTGCTGTCCGACGTGGGCCTCGAACTGCTCGGCGAGGTGGCCGACGGCGAGGACAACCCCTACACCTTCAACTTCGGCGACGGCAACTGCGGCAGCAACACCACGCTGCTCAAGCGCGCCACGCTCACGTTCTTCACCCAGTCCGACCCGCAGGGCACGACCGGCCTGGCCGCCGACGTGGACACCACCAAGCTGGCCAACGGCGAGCACGTCATCAGCGCCGCCACCGCGGCCGGGGGGACCGTCAGGAACACCGTGACGGTGAACAACGCCCCGGCCGGCGCGCCGCGGCTGCTGCCCACCGACGGCACGCTCGTGGCCGGCGCCAAGACGGTGTACGCGACCGTCCCGGCGGCCGGATCCGGCGGCGTCGAGTCGCTGACCGTGGACGGCGGCAAGCCGGTCACCAAGGCCACGCTCGGCAACGGCGCCGCCATGCTCGCCTTCGACGTGGGCGCGGACTCGATCGACGACAAGTACGACAACTTCCTGCTGGTCAACGGCAAGCGCATCGACCTGGGCGGCACCTGGGCGAGCCGGCGGGTGACCGTCGCGGTCCCGGCCAGGTTCCTGGCGCCCGGCGAGAACACGATCAAGGTCGTCACCGGCGACTACAAGGAGTCCTGCGGCGTCAACCGCGACGACTTCACGATCGCCAACCTCGCCCTGACCCTCGACGGCGCCACGGTGACCGGCCAGGACGTCAAGCCCTCGTACGCGCTGGGCGACGGCGACTGCGGCAGCGACCAGGCCCTCCCGCGCGAGGCAGAGCTGCGCTGGACGATCGACGCCCCCGCCGTGCACGTCACCGAGACGCTCGGCTCCGGCCAGGCGACGCTCGGCTTCACCGTGGGCAGCAACTCGATCGAGGCGCGCTACCAGAACTTCGTGCTGGTCAACGGCCAGAAGGTGGTGCTCGACGGCGACTTCGTGAGCCGCCGGGTGGACCTGCCGATCCCGAACGAGTACCTCGTGCCCGGCTGGAACACGATCGACTTCGTGGCCGGCACGTACCCGACGTCCTGCGGCGCCAACCGGGACGACTTCACGATCTCGAACATCGTCCTGACCCCGGCGCAGGGCACCGCGACCGGCCAGATGATCAAGACCTCGTACGGCATGGGCGACGGCAACTGCGGCGACACGGTGAACCCGCTGACCGAGATCGACCTGGAGTTCCTGGTGGACGCCCCGGCCCGCGGCCTGCGCGCCGACCTCGACACCACCGCGATCAAGGACGGCCGGCACACCCTGGCGGCGAAGTCCACCTCGGGCGAGACCGCCGCCCGCGTCCTGATCACCGACAACTCCGCGCCGAAGGTCGCCAGGAGCGTCCCCGCCGCGGACGAGAAGATCACCGCGACGGTCGTCCTGGACGTCAAGCTCGAAGACGCCTCCGGCGTCGTGTCCGGGCCGGACGTCAAGCTCGACGGCCAGGCCGTGGAGCTGGGCGCCAAGGTGGGCCCCGGGCTGAAGGCGGGCCGGCACACGCTGTCGGTCACCGGCGTCGACGGGCTCGGCAACACCGCGGCCCAGGAGATCGTGTTCGAGTCGGCCGGCATCCCGGACGTGCCCGCCGAGCTGACCCCGGCCCCGGGGACGGCCGACGTGTCCGACCCCGTCACGCTGTCGGCCAAGGTCGGCGAGCCCGGCGGTGGGCAGGTGTCGGCCACCTTCTCCGAGGCCAGGATCCTCACCCCGGACGAGGCGTACCAGGGCACCGCCACGACCCTGCCCACGACGCTGAAGGTGCCCGGCGAGCAGCGGGTCAAGGCCGAAGGGCTCGAACCCGGCGACGGCCGGACGCTCGACGCCCCCAGCGGCCGCGACCTCGTCTACCAGCGCTACGACGTCAAGGTTCAGGGCCACGTGGACTCGCCCGTCCTGCGCTGGGAGGGCGTCGTCGACCCCGAGCGCCTGGCCTCGCTGCGGGCGTGGAACACCAGGACCAAGGCGTGGGAGCTGCTGACCAGCGCCCGCGGCGCGGCCGACGGCAGGACCGTCCTGACCGCCGTGGTCGGCCCCGAGTACGTGGACCGGCAGGACGTGCACGTCATGGTGACCGGCGAGGACCCGTTCGCCGACGACATCGACCCCGGCGACCCGAACGGCTTCGCCGACCCCTCCACGTACGACTTCTCGATGGTGCACTTCACCGACACCCAGTACATCTCCGAGGGCGCGGTGGAGCAGGAGACCGCGCAGGAGCGCGCGGTGTGGGAGTCGGCCTACGCCGGGATCGTCAACTGGATCGCCGCCAACAAGGACCAGCGCAAGATCTCCTACGTCGCCCACACCGGCGACATCATCGAGAACAACATCCGCAAGCCCGCCGACGAGGCCATGCAGCGCGAGGTCGTCGGCGAGTTCGAGGTGTCGTCGAAGCAGCAGCGCGTGCTGGACGAGGCCGGCATCCCGAACGGCGTCATCGCCGGCAACCACGACAACCAGTCGGGCACCGAGGACGGCCCGGAGGCGATCTACAACAAGTACTACGGCCCGTCCCGCTACCAGAACGCCTCCCAGGGCTGGCAGCACGCCAAGTACGGCGGCCCGTGGAAGGAGGGCGACAACCAGAACCACTACGAGCTGTTCTCCGCGGGCGGCCTGGACTTCGTGGTCGTCGGCCTGTCGTACGGCGTGACCAGGGAGGAGGCCGAGTGGGCCGACTCGGTCTTCAAGAAGTTCCCCGGCCGTAACGGCATCCTGCTCTCGCACGACTACCTCGTGCCGAGCACCAACCCCGACGGCCGCGGCGCCGGCTTCTCCGCCCCCGACGGCTCGATGCTCTACAAGACCGTCGTCGAGAAGAACCCGAACGTCTTCCTCATCCTGGCCGGTCACGAGCACGGCGTGGGCACCAACGTGAAGCCGAAGGTCGGTCAGATCGGCAACGGCGTGGTCGAGCTGCTGGCCGACTACCAGTTCTACACGGTCTCGGCCGACCGGCTCGGGCTCACCGAGATCGGCGGCTACAAGCCGGAGGACCAGCTCCAGTTCGGGGCCAGCTACTTCCGGCTGCTCCAGTTCGACGTCAAGCGGGCCGAGCTGAGCGTGGACACCTACTCCCCGCTGCTCGGCGACTTCGGCGCCGGCGAGTTCGACCCGCTGCGCCGCTACGACGGGCGCGAGGACAACATGGTCCTGCCCGTCGACCTCACCTCCCGGACGACGAGCTTCAAGACCGACTCTCTGGCGCTCTACAAGCCCACGAAGATCATCGGCCGGAGTACCGCCACCTCGGGCCAGGTCGCCTCGGTGACCTGGAAGCACCTCAAGAACGACACGGCCTACGCCTGGTTCGTCACGGCACGCTCGGCCGGCGGCGGCGTCACCGCCTCCGAGCCCAGCGTGTTCGTCACCAAGGACGAGCGCGGACGTCCCGGCAAGTGGGATCAGGACTCGCCCATGTACCGCTGGTTCAACCGCTGATCCGTCCCTTCCGCCGCCCCGGGCCCGCGCCCGGGGCGGCGCCCTTCCCCCCTCGACCCCTGGAGATAGAAGACATGCCTCGCTGGCGCTGGCCGTACGCCGTCGTCCTCGCCGTCAT